>JADZBN010000158.1 GCA_020852075.1 Bacteroidia bacterium | reverse complement strand
GCATTGGCAATACGAGGGCTTACGTCCGTAGTGTCTTGGTTAAGAAGAGCCGTGTGATGCGAGAGTATCAAGCACGGTTCTGTGAGAGGCTTGGGGGTGCAATTCCCCCTTGCCTACTCGACCTTCTTTCCGTCCGAAGATGTGTCGTGTCAAGTTTGCACACACTTTGTCCGAAGCGATTTACATTCAAGGCGGTGTCTGTCCGAGTTTGCACGGTGCATTGGGGTTTTTAATTTCTTTTTTTTGTGGGTGGGAAATTTTTTAATTCAATTTTTTTCTTGGGTGGAAGATCGCAAGCTCTTTTTATTTTTTTCTGCGTTGGCATTGTGCGTTGGCAAAAAATAAAATGTGCTTGCAATGTGCGTTGGCTTTTTCATTTCGGTTATATCGGTGAAAGGCCTAACTCCTTTAAAAACTTATTGTGTGTCTCTCTTGCTTTGTTGCTGTCTTTGTCAAGGTCAACAAGTTTTTTGTTTACCTCTTTCAGGTCAATTATTTCTTCGTCTAACGATGTGCTTACATAACGAGAAATATTTAAGTTGAATTCGTTTGTTTCTATTTCACTCATTGAAACTCTCCGTGAGTAACGGGTTTCTTCCTTGCGTTCTCTGTATGCTGTAACTATCTTGTCAATGTTCTCTGGCAGTAAATTGTTTTGTCGTTTTCCTTTTTCAAAATGGTCAACAGCATTGATGAATAAAACATCATCAAACTTTTTGCACTTCTTTAAAACCAAAATGCAAACTGGAATACCTGTTGAGAAAAATAAGTTTGCAGGAAGTCCAATTACGGTGTCAATGTTCCCGTCTTTCAAAAGTTTTCTTCTTATTTTTTCTTCTGCACCGCCTCTGAATAAAACACCATGAGGAAGTATGATTGCCATTGTTCCTTCTTTGCTCAGGAAATGAAAACCGTGTAAGAGAAAAGCAAAGTCGGCTGCTGACTTTGGTGCAAGTCCGTAACTCTTGAAACGGAAATCTTCACCCATTGCTTCTGATGGCTCCCAACGATAACTGAATGGTGGATTGGCTACGATTGCATCAAACTCTAATTTCTTTGAAGGATTCATTTCATTTAAAATATCCCATTCGTTTAGCAAAGTGTCTCCATGATGAATTTCAAACTCGGTGTCTTTCACTCCGTGCAATAGCATATTCATTCGTGCTAAGTTGTATGTCGTGATGTTTTTTTCCTGTCCAAAAATTTTACCGATTGTTCCTTCTGCTTCTGTCATTTGCTTGCGAACATTCAACAACAATGAACCCGAACCACAAGCAAAGTCAAGAACCTTGTCTAACTTTTTCTTTTTGCCTTTGCTTGGGTCTTGGCTGTCAAGCGCTACAATTCCAGAAAGTATGTCTGAAATTCTTTGAGGCGTATAAAACTCTCCTGCTTTTTGTCCTGAACCTGCTGCAAATTTTCCAATAAGGAATTCGTAGGCATCGCCTAAGTAGTCAATTTTTTTATCAAAGCTATTGATGCCCTCTGCAATTTTCTGAATGATGTTGCAAAGTTTTTTGTTTCGTTCTTCATAGTTCTTTCCGAGTTTATCAGAATCCAAATTGATTTCAGAAAACAAACCCTGAAAGGTGCTTTCAAAACTTTCGTTCTCTATGTATTTAAAACCTTGTTGTAAAGTCCGCAACAACTCTTTGCTTTGTGTCTTAGCTAATTCTGCAATGCTGTTCCATAAATGTGATGGTTCAATTACATAGTGAATTTTTTTACGCATTTGTTTTTCAAACTCATCTACATCTGTTGCATTTGCTTTATACCAAACAGCTAACGGAGTTCTTTTATCATCTTCTTTCAGAATTGGATAATCTTTTCCTAATTCTTTTTTTGCTGCTGCCTCGTAATTGTCGGATAAGTAACGTAAGAACAAAAACGAAAGCATATAATCTCTGAATTGGTCAGCGTTCATTGCTCCACGCAACTCGTCTGCGATTCCCCAAAGTGTTTTACCTAATTGTGTTTGGTCTGTTGCTGTCATTTTTAAAACTTGAAATTGTATTTGACTTGTATCTTGCTAAAAATATCTTTAAAAAATGTTTCTTGTTCTGGTGACATTTCATTGAATTGAAAGCGATAAACATTTTGGTGTGAAAGTGAGTTAATCGTTTCCGAAGCATCATTTGGATTTTCAACTTGAATCTCTGAAAGAATGAATCCCACTCTGCCTGAACCAATGAATGAAGCAATATTTTCAAGAAGTTGTCGTAGCAATACAAAATGGAACAGGTAAAGTTTAGTTCTTATCGCTTCATCCAAAGTTTGCATCAGATGAAGATGGAACAGGAATACATCTTTATTATGATTTTGTAATTCAAATTCATTTCCGTTTTTTGAAAGAATAAAAGGTTTACACAGGTTTTTGTATTTATCGCTTTTCTCACCCTTTCTTAATCTGTCAAATAAAATTGAATAAAGCCCAATGTGATGCGTAGTTATTATCAATCGTTTTTCAGATTTTTCTATTTTATCGTCTAAGAGTTGAATGATAGAATCTGCTGTAATAAATATGTTATGGTCATCCAAACTTGATACTGGGTCATCAATAAAAAAGTGTGCATCTTGTTCACCTGTCCACGCATCAGCATCAAACAATGCAAGGAAAAAACACCAAACAAAAATTCTTTCTTCCCCTCTTGAAATTTTGATATTGTTTTCTCCTTCTTTTGAAAAGCGGACAGCATTAATACCTATTTCAGGATTAGCATTGATGTCAAAAGAATAACTATACTTTGGTAAATACCGTGCAAGCTTTTCTTCCAACAATTCAGGTGTTTCAATAATAGAACTGAAATAGGGATTCAAACTACTTGGTATTATTTCAAGCCGCATGTTTTCATTTGCATTCAATTCATCATTGTCCCACTTAAACAAATCTTCGCTATAAGCATTGTAATAAACACCAGTGTGTTTGCCGTTTTCATTTTTAGTTATGTTCTTATACTCAACTGACAATTTCGTTTTGCCAGTAGAATTAAAAGCATAAATCAGAACAATAGGTTCTTTATTATCCTTTAACTGTTGTGCTATTTCGGTTAAGCTACTCATGTGTTTGCGTTAGGAAATAAGCCCTGCATCAAACCTCGTTTGTGAATCATCAAAGCTTCTAATTTTTTGGTTTGGGCAATAATTAAATCATCAATGGATGAAAGTGTGTCTGCAATTTTTTCTTGCTCTTTCGGGTCGCTTGGAATAAGCAACGGACAATTCAAAACATCTTCCTTTCTTAAATTAGTTTGCTTTACTCCATCATCAAATGTTAAGAAATATGGATTCCTATTTAGCAAGTAGTAAAGAATTTTACTGTTGAGATTGTGCGGTGTGATTCTGCAAATACGCTGATTAACTGTGTAGCGATTATCTTCTTCAACCAAAAAACATTTTGCAATTGCTTTACCATTTGGAACATCACTTAACACCATTAAAACATCTCCCTTTTGTGAAGGACAAAAAGCAGTATTGGTAAACTTCTTAACATCTCCGTCAGAAGAAATAAATTTTGAATTGACAACAATGTAGTCGCCACTATCTTCAATATCCTGTTCGTGTGCTTTACCGTTTTCGTAATCTGCAACCTGCGTTAAAGTTGTTTCTTGCCAATCGCCATTTTTCTCAAACTGACTAAAGCGAAAATTTGGAACTGCTTTTTCGTCTTGTGGAAAAAGGTTTTGCAATAAGCCCTGCTTATGACTTTGCAGTAATTCCAGTTTCTCACTCTCGCCTGTGATAACATCATCTAATGAAGAAAGACATTCAGCGATTTTCCGTTGTTCCTTTCTTTCTTTTGGATAAAAGATATTGATGTTTGATAGACGTGTAGCAGAGATTCCTAAAACCTTTGCACCTTGTGATTCACGCTGAATTCTTCTCCTTATTTTTTCATTCGTGAATAAATAACCACCAAAGCCAAGAGCAATTTCAGAATTTATTTGTCGTGCTAACAAAGTGTGCATTCCTGAAAGCAATTTCTCATTATTTAGATTAACTACTTCAATACTCTTTCCCACATCTTGCAAATCTTCAGATGCATCTGCAAAAATCATATCACCTTCTTTGCAATAATTTTCTTCTTTGAATTTATCAAGTGAAATAGATTCATTTATAAAAGGCACAATTTCTTTTGTTATGTCAAATAGGGTTGAAAATTTTGTATGTATATCTCCATAATGGATGTTTTTCACTTCTCCACTAACATAATTCAAATCATCTCTTGAAAATGAATTTGTTGTAATGAATGAATAGACATCACCCATTTTATTTAACACCCATTCTCCATCTTTGACAAAGTCAGGAAAGCGAAGCGTTGGTGTCAATTTATTTTTGTTGCTGTTACTCATACGCTTTCAGTCCTGATATTTCTTTTCCTTCTGCCTGTTTTTTAAGAAGCGGAATTAATTCTTTCATCAACATTCCCTCCTGCTTACTTCTTTCTTTCCAGCCAAGGTCTAAAGGAGCAAAAAGTTCACTCAACTTTTCTCCGTCAAAAATCATTCGGCTTAAAATACTTGCTGTAAAATTTTTCAGTGCAGAAATTTCCAAACCGTTTTTCTCTGCAATGGTGGTTAATGCCTTTTCAATTTTTTCTGTTTTAAATTGTTGGTAGCCGTCTTTTATTTCGTATTCGTTTAATGCTTTTCCAACTTCCAATGTTTTGATGTAGTCAATTATTTCTTCCCGTTCTTCCATCAGGTTTGCACTGCTGCTCAATACACCAATCAATTGTTCACGGGTCATTTTTTGTTTGGTCGGTTTGCTCTGTGTGTATTTTGCAATTAAGCCCATGATGTAGTCATAGTCAATCATTGCAGAAGCAAACAACACAAATTCAAATTCAAGTTGCTTAATGTCATCGGGTGCTTTGTCGCCTTCCTTTTGCTGAACTTCTTTTAGCTGCTTGGCGATTTCCAAATACGAACTTCTGAATGAACGCAATTGTTCTTCGGGTAAAAGTTGTTCTATTTTTTTTACTTGTTCTTCATTCAAATCGGTGTATTGGTCAAGCTGTGTTTTCAGCCGTTGCACTTCTTTAAAGCGATTGATAAATTCTACTCGTGCTGCATCACCTTTGATGCCGTAAACTTCTTGTGGTTCGGCAACTAAGTTTTTTGATTCCATCCATTTTCCCATTTCTGCAACTGCCTTTTCGTATTTCTCAATCACTTTTGGTGCAGGGTCAACCAACCAAATTTCTCTTGCTCTTTCTTCATTCTTTTCACCACTAAACAAGGCAATGGCTTTGTCCACTTCGTCTTGCTGTTGGCGGAAATCAAGAATGTTTCCGTAAGGTTTGGTGTCATTTAAAATTCTGTTGGTTCGGCTGAATGCCTGAATCAGTCCGTGAAATTTCAAGTTCTTGTCCACATACAAAGTGTTCAGGTATTTGCTGTCAAAACCTGTGAGCAGCATATCCACCACAATCACCAAATCAATTTTGTTTTTGTGTGGGTAGTCAGCATTCGTGAACTTTTGAAATTTTATTCGTTGTTGCACATCCTGATAATACAAATCAAAATCATTGATGCTATGGTTGCTGCTGTATTGCTTGTTGTAGTCAGCAACAATTGCTTGCAATGCTTTCTTCTTTTTTTCAGGGTCAACTTTGTTATCCTCCTTTTCTTGTTGCAAATCTTCTTGCAACTGCTGCACATCTTTGTTTCCTTCTGCTGGCGGTGAGAACACACAAGCGATATTTAACGGAATAAAGTTTTCATCCTCTTTGATTTTCTTCGCTTGAATGTCTTTGAATAGTTCGTAGTATTCAATGGCATCATTGATAGAAGCGGTTGCAAGCAAAGCGTTAAATCGCTTTGTGTTTGTAGCTGCATCATGTTTTTTTATGATGGCATTGGCAACTGCTGTTTTGTGTTGTGTGCTGCCAACTGTTACATTTTTTTCGGGCTTGAAATAGTCAATGTGAAAACGCAAAACATTTCTATCGTCAATGGCATGAGTAATTGTGTAGGCATGAAGTTGCTGTTGGAAAATGTCTTTGGTTGTTACATAAGAGCCAACTGTTCCGTCAATTTGTTTGTAAGAAGCGTTGTCGTCAAAAATGGGAGTGCCTGTAAAACCAAACAACTGTGCATTCGGAAAAAATTCTTTGATGGCTTTATGGTTCTCACCAAACTGTGAACGGTGGCACTCGTCAAAAATAAAAACGATGCGTTTGCTGCTCAATGGCTGCAATCTTTCCTTGTAGTTGTTCTTGTTGGTTGGGTCTAATGCCAATCCTAATTTCTGAATCGTGGTTACGATAACTTTGTTAGCGTAATCGTCAGAAAGCATACGCCTCACCAAAGTTTCTGTGTTGGTGTTTTCTTCAACACAACCTTCCTGAAATTTATTGAACTCCTCACGGGTTTGTCTGTCAAGGTCTTTGCGGTCAACTACAAACAAACATTTTTCAATGTCGGGATTGTCTTTGAGTAGCGTAGATGCTTTGAAAGAAGTCAGCGTTTTTCCGCTTCCTGTTGTATGCCAAATGTAGCCGTTGCCTCTGTTTTCGTGTATTGAATTTACAATGGCTTTCACTGCATAAATTTGGTAAGGTCGCATTACCAAAAGTTTTTGTTCGCTTGCAACAAGCACCATGTATTTGCTTATCATTTGGCTTAGTGTGCATTTGCTCAAAAACTTGTCGGAGAAGTCGTCTAAGTGTGTGATTTTTTTATTGTCCTCACTTGCCAATTGATAGATTGGCAAAAATTGTTCGTCAGCATTAAAGCTAAAATGTGAAATGTTGTTGTTGGCAAAGTAGTAAGTGTTGGCTCGGTTGCTCACAATAAAAAGCTGCATGAAGCAAAGCAATGAGTTGGTGTAGCCGTTACCCGGGTCGCTTTTGTAGTCCACGATTTGTTGCATGGCTCTACGAGGGCTTACCTCCAAACCTTTCAATTCAATTTGAACAACAGGAATTCCGTTAATCAGCAAAATCACATCATAGCGGTGGTGGCTGTTCTGTGTGTTTATCCGCAGTTGATTGATAACTTCAAAATCATTCTTGCACCAGTCCTTGATGTTTACCAGTGTGTAATGCAAAGGCGTTCCGTCCTCACGCATAAAGGTGTTGATTTCCCGTAAGCGTTTTGAGGAAGCAAAAACATCTGTGTTGATTATGTCGTCACGCAACTTTGCAAACTCACTGTCAGTTAAGTTTACTTTATTAAGTGCCTGAAACTTTTCACGGAAATTCATTTCAAGAGCAGCCCTGTCCCGTATGTCAGCCCTGTATGAATATTTCAGGTCGGACAACTTGGTTATTAAACTTTCTTCTATTTGGGTCTCTTTTATCATCTAAAATTTATATCGGTCAAAGATATGATTCTGCTCGGTGGATTTCTTAAAGCGTTGGAGAAAAACACTCTTTCATTTTTTTCTGCGTTGGGATTTTCGTGGGGGGGGGCAAAAAAATGAAAGTGTGTTTTTGTGCGTTGGCAAAAAATTGAATTAAAAAATTTGTGCGTTGGCAAAAAAAAAGAAATTAAAAACGAAGGGTTGCCTGTTCGTTCAAAGCGGTGTCTGTCCGATATGTTGTTGTCCTGTTTCAGTTTGTTAAATGTCAGTCAGTTTGATGTTAGCACGGTCGCCAATAGAGTTACCGATAACGTTCCGCGGCTTTGTGCCGTGCCATCCGGCAGGCTCCGTCCTGCCGGGCCATTAAAATTAATCAAAAAAAGGCATGGCACAAAGGCGCTGTTATGCTGCGTTACTATGCTTCTTTATCTCCTTCAGAGATTTGGCCAAATTCTTTCTTTCCTCCTCAATATCGAAGTCGTCCTGGAGCCCAAGCCAGAATTTTGCTGTTGTACCGAAATATATAGACAATCTGAGAGCAGTGTCCGCCGTGATGCGTCGATTGCCCTTGAGAATCTCAGATACTCTGGTTTGTGGTATGCCCACATCTTTAGAAAGTCTATAAGCGCTGAGACTAAGCGGTGCTAAAAACTCCTCGGCAAGAACCTCGCCGGGATGAATATTTCTTAATCTTTTCATGATGGTCAATTTAGTGGTAGTCAATAATTTCAACTTCTGATGCATTTCCGCTACTCCATTTAAAAATTATCCTCCATTGCGAATTTATTCTGATGGAATAATACTCCTTTAAACTCCCCCTCAACTTTTCAAGCATATTTGAAGGAGGAATCATCAGGTCACTCAGGTTTTGAGAGTTATTCAGCATTCTTAACTTTCGTCTTCCAATGTCCTGTAACTCAACGGACATGCTTTTAACGCGTTCTCCTTCCCAAATCTTCGAGGTAGTTTTATTACCAAAGCTAACAATCATACTAACGCTATACGTTACTTACGTCAAAGGTAAGTAAAAGGTTTCAATTGCACAAATATCTTTAATGGAATACATAGCAATGGTAATGCAGCATAACATCATATTATGCGTACTCATTTTAGAAGAGTAGCGCTGATAATCACCCAAATATAAAAATATCTACCCAAAAGGCCAAATACCCTGGTGTCGCTTAATCACGAAGGAATTTATTCCGTAAAGTCTCCTTCAGACGCGTGGCCAGTGATTCGGTGTTGATAAGCCTTTCTACGGCCTCGGGAGAGGGTGATCCGGCATAGATCATCCGGAAGGTCTCCAGAACCGTGGGGGCGTCCGGATTGCTTTTGATGAGTGTGAAGGAATCGCCCGGTACTACAACGCCCTCGCGGAGTACGCGAACGTAAATCCCCGGGCTCGGCGCTAAACGGAATTTCTGAACAATGTCGGGGTCCTTAAACATCAGCTCCATTTTGTAACAGGGCTGACGGGGCTGTGTTACCTGTACTATGGCTTCCCCGGCCTCAAAGGTATCTCCAATCTTCACCTGCGCCTCGTCCAGCTTATCCAGCGTAATGTTTTCGCCAAAAAGCCCGGCATCGCCCTCCAAAGTGGGATAGTGCTTTTTCCAGAATTCGTAATGACTGAATCCGAAAATATAGCAGGCCTTGTCGGGTCCGCCGTGATGCACCGTGTCGGCTACTCCGTCTTCTTCTACACCGCAGGCCCTGAGAACGATGCGCTGCACCGGATGCTTGAAATATCCGGTGAGAATGCGCTTTCCCCGGTACTCCAGCTCGCGGATCTTTCCGGTATTTACAGATATGACTTTCATTTGTTCCCCCGGTCTCTGGCATTCAGTTTACTGATTTGCCTGCTTATGTATCCTTCTCCCGGCAGTAAGCTGCGCTGAATGCGGGCAGCATAACTCATGCTGTCGGTGATGTCTTTGTTCTTCTCTTCTATAATCTTGTTTTTATTCTCTACCTGTGTTTTTTGCGCGCTGATGATCTTATTCTTGCGCGAGGTGTTAAAAAGAAAAATGGCTACAATCAGCAACACAAGAACCACGGCCCCGGTAATAACTTTCTGCCTCTTGCTCTCTTCGGCCGCTACGGCGGCTGATGCCGCGGCCTGCTCTTTCAGAATGGCTTCTTTCTTCTCCCACTCATACCGGCTCTCCGCCCGGTATTGCTGCTGCTTCTTTTCGTCGTTGTTAATACTGTCGCGTGCAATAATGTATTTTTTATAATGCTCCAGCGCCCCTTTGTAATTACCCCTGGCGGAGTCGAGCTCACTGTAGATTTTTTCTACGTCGCGTTTCAGCCCGTATGCGCCAATACTGTCGGCTATGGCCATGGACCGGGCAAGAAAGTTTTCTGCCTCGGGGTACCTCCCTGTTTTTACATAGAGCGAGCTGATGTTTCCAAGAATGATCCCGGTTTCGTTCCTGTTCCCCAGCTCTGTATTGATCTGCAGGGCTTTGAAGTAGTATTCCTGAGCGCTGCGGTAGAGTGGGGTGCTCGTACCGGCGCTTAAGGCACCCATCGAAAAATAGACATTGCCGATGTTGCCTGTGCAGGCGCCGATCAGGAACCGGTTGTCCAGTTCTTCAGCGATCTTAAGTGAACGGAGGTAAAATTCAAGGGCTTTGTTCAGTTCATTCTCCTGTTCCGCCACGGCGGTTCTCAGCTTAGACATTTCCACATACACACTCCCGATGTTCAGCAGGTAAATGGCAATCACATTTTTATTGCCCTGCGCTTCTGCCATTTTCAGCGCCTTGAAGTAATGGTCGAGCGCACGGGGATAATCGGCCAGTTCTTTATAGATGTTGCCGATATTTCCAAGCTGGATCGCTACCCGCTTCTGGTCTCCCAGCTCCTCCGCCAGTTGCATGGCCTTGAAGTAGTATTCCAGCGCTTTGGGGTAATTGGCCTGGTTGCGGTAAACAATGCCGATGTTGCCGGTGGTTTTTGCCACACCGGAGCGGTCGCCTATTTCCGCGGAGATGCGGAGCGATTCAAAATAGTACTTCATGGCTTCATTGTAACTGGCTTTATCAAGGTGATACCCTCCTTTGTTGCGTAAAGCTTCGGCTTTGCCTTTTTTGAAGTTTATTTTTTCGGCCAGCAGAATGGCCTGGTTAATAAGGGTGAGTGAGGAATCGGGATTGCGGCTCTTGTATTCGGCCGAGAGGGCATTCAGGGCGTTCACTTTATTGGTGTCGTCCTTAGCCTGTAGCAGGTAGTTTTTGAGCGAATCCGTTTTCGCCGGCAGGGCAAAAGCAGCAGTGACAGCCAGGCTGCAGAGCAGAAACAACAGGCAGGTTTTGCTATTCAGCATGTGCACGGAGCCGTTGTATTTGTTTTTCAATGTATTTCTCGGCGGGCTGGAGGCTCCGTTGTATTCTTGCGGCATAACTGATGCTGTCGGTAATGTCCTTGTTTTTTTCCTGGATGATAATTTTCTGTTTTAAAGTTTCAATGTTTTTTTCTTCAATCATGCTTTTCTGCCGCCGGGTGATTTTCAGAGACCGGAGAACGAAGCCTGCAAAAACCAGCGCCAGAAGAATGCCTGTTCCTGCGGCGTAGGTGATGATGGATTGGTTCCTTTGCTTTTCTTCCGAAACAGCTTTCTCTCTTTCCTGCTGCTCTTTCAACACCGCTTCTTTCTTTTCATATTCATACGTCAGCTGGGTTTGTTCGGCCAGCCGCTCGTTTTCCTTATTGGCAATACTGTCGCGGTACTGAATATAATGAACGTAATTTTCGAGGGCTTGTTTGAAATTTCCAGCGGCACTGTCGATATGGAAACGGAGCCATTCTATATCACGCAGGTTTTCCACGTTGCCGGTTTCCAGCGCTGTCTGGCGGGCACGGAGGGCATAGGCACCTGCGGCCGTATAGTTTTTATTCATAAAGCCGGCTTCTCCGATTTTCAGCAGTGCATAGGAAATACCGCGCTTGTCGTTGAGTTGTTCGTTTAAGTGCAGGCTCCGGGTAAGGTATTCTCCGGCTTTTTCTGGTTCTTTCTTCCGCAGGTAGAGGTTGCCGATATTTCCTGATAACAGAGCCATCCCTCCCGGATTCCCGGATTCTTCATAAATGCGGAGCGCATTTTCATAGAAGGACAGGGCCTCGGCATAGTTTCCCTGCTGCAGGAGTATATTGCCCAGGTTGTTAAGGGTTAAGGCCATGCCCTTTTTGTTATTTCGTTCTTTCTGAATTTTCAGACTCCTGGTGAACAAATCCAGAGCGTCCTCCAGCTTGCCTAATTGCTGATAGATACCTGCTATGTTATTGAGGGCACTGGCAATCCCGTCCGGATCATTGATTTCCTCTCTTATTTTTAAACTTTTCGAATAGTTTTCCAATGCTTTCTTGATGAGTCCCTGGCCCCGGTAGATATTTCCGATATGACTCAGTGACACGGCGATACCTTTCCGGTCGTTTTCTTCTTCCTGAATTTTCAGGCAGCGTTCGTAGGAAAGCAGGGCCTCGCCGGTTTGTCCCTGCTGCACCCGGATAAAGCCGATATTATACAGGGTGCTGACCATGCGCGGACCGTTTTTTAATTTTTCCAGAATATCCAGCGCCTGCTGGTAGCATTTTAACGCCTGATCAATGTCTAAAAGTTGCTGGTAGTAATATCCCAGGTTATTCAGTGCAAGCGCTTTTTTCTGCTGAATTCCGTCCTGCTCCGTTTTTACACTTGTTTTGCTTACGAGTGTATTGGCAAGCTGGATGGCTCTCCGGCTGTACGTTTCGATGTCCTTTTCCTCGCATACTTCGCTCAGCTCAACCAGCAGGCGGAGTGTTACGGTGTCGTGCGCGGCGCTTTTCAGCAGTCGCGACAGCGAATCCACCGGGTTCAATGCGGCGGCGCAGTGCACTGCTGTGTACAGGAAGAAAACCGGCCATATGATTTGAAAGGGTTTCAAGAGCTTCAGCCGGATTTTTTTAAGCGTTCAATCTGTTTAACTAAATTGTTTTCTGCCGGGAGCAAACTGCGCTGAATGCGGGCGGCGTAATTAATGCTGTCTGTGATATTCTTGTTCTTTTCCTCAATAATCCGGTATTGTTCTTCCGTTTCTTCCGTTTTTTTCTCAATGATCAGCTTTTGCTTTCGGGTGGTTTTCAGCGAGCGCAGCATATAGCCTGCGAAAATCAGTACAATGAGCAGCCCGGTGGTGGAGGCGTAGGTAATGAGGGACTGTTTTCTTTGTTTTTCTTCTGTAACAGCCCTTTCTTTCATCTGCTGTTCTTTCAGTACCGCTTCTTTCTTTTCATATTCATATTTCATTTGCAGCTGCAGGGCTTTGCCTTCGATTTCCCTATTCACAAAACTGTCTCTGTAAACAATAAAACGCTGGTAGTGCAGGATCGCATTTTTGTAGTCGCCTTTTAACTGGGCGGTTTTTGACAATTGCAGCTCGGCATCTCTCATGTTTTCCACACTATGCAATTCCAGGGAGATCTGCAGGGAATCAACGGGGTTTTGCCCTGCCCGGGAACACAGCGCGAGCAGTGAGAACAGGAGCGGCAGCAGAATGTGGGTTGTTTTCATGATTGGCTGCATTCGTCTTTTAACCGTTGGATCTGCCGTTCAATGTATTTCTCTCCGGGGATAAGACTGTTCTGAATCCGTTTGGCATAGTGGATGGAGTCAATGATGTCTTTTTGTTTTTCCTCCACGAGTTTCTTTTGCGCAGCGATCGTTTCGCTGTCACGTTTTTTCTGGCGGTAGGCCCGGTAAGAGATCAGTGCGATGAGCAGGGCAAGGGCAAAACCGGTAATGCCCGCATAGGTATACAAGGATTGCCTGCGCACCTCTTCGTCGTGCCGCAGTTTTTCTGTTTTAAGTTTTTCTGCTGTTTTTACGCTGTCAATTTCCTGTTGTTTCTGAAACTCGAGTTGCATTTCTTTCCGGTTTATTTCGAGCTTCTGGGTATTCAGTGCAATACTGTCTTTGCAGATGTTCGCGCGTTCGAGATGTGCCAGCGCGTCGGCATAGCGGTTCTGGGTCTTGTACAGATTCACCAGCTCCTGCTGTGCCTGGTCCTCGAGTTCGTAAAGTCCCAGCTCCCTGGAGATTTCGGCCGATTCCTTCAGTACCTTCTCCGCTCCGGCGTAGCGTTTCTGGTGAAGAAGTACAATTCCCATGTTAATCTTAGACAATGCAACGCCTCTTTTGCTTTGCAGCTGAGAATTGATTTGTAAGGCCCGGAAGTGGTAGTAATACGCGCTGTCCGGTTTCTGAAGTTCGGCATAGGCGCCGCCAATGTTCGAGTAGGAATTGGCCATCAGCGATTTTTCACCCAATTCTTCGCGGATCTTCAGCGCCTGCAGGTAATAATCAAGAGATTTTGAGAAATTTTTCTCACCGAAAAAAACCGTTCCCATGTTATTCAGTGCGCTGGCCATCACCCGTTTGTTCCCGTGTTCCTTGCCGATCGTGTAGGCCTGCAGATAATACTCCATGGCTTTGTCGGATTCCTGCAGCCGGTTAAAGATCATTCCAATGTTTCCGGTTACACTTGCCAGGCCGCTGTAGTCTTTTAATTGTTTTTTTATTTCGGCGTTTTTACGGTAAAACTCCAGCGCCAGTTCATAATTCCCCATGGTGTAATACACATTTCCAATATTGTTGTATAGAGAACCGGTGATCTTATTCAGGTGATGGATTTTGGTTCGGGCGAGGGCGGCATTGTAGTATTTCATCGCCAGGGAATAATTGCTCATGGTATAATACACTTGCCCAACCGCATTTTCCAGTGTGGCCGCATGACGGGGGCTGTTTAATTTTTCAGCTAAACGAATACCTGTCTTCCCGAAATAAATGGCGCTGTCGGAATTCACCGAAACCCAGGCATCCAGAAGTTTTAAACAGAGGTTAATCTTATTGGTATCTTCCGGTGAAGAGTGCAGAGCGCTGCGAAGGGAGTCAGTTTTTGGCTGCTGGGAAAATAATCCGGACACCGCCAGGAAAGCGGCAATAAATACAAAACCCTTAGCGGTATTCATGGGGAGTGCTTAGCTTCTTCCTCCCCCAAACTTAACAAAAAAAGCCCTTGCGGGCTATGATGCTTTTGAACAGCGGGAGAATGTTTATTTCAGGCCTTCTTTACGAATTCGGATTTCAGGCACATGGCTCCGAAACCCTCAATTTTGCAGTCAATATTATGCCCGTCGGAACTTTCCTTGAGCCGGATGTTCTTCACTTTGGTTCCGGCCTTCACCGCCTTGGCCGCTCCTTTTACCTTCAGGTCTTTGATCACCACCACCGTGTCTCCATCCTGCAGTACGTTTCCAAGGGAATCTTTGATCGCTTCTGCTGTTTCGGGAGCCGGCTGTTGAACGGTCTCAGGGTTCCACTCATGAAAACACATGGGACAAACCAGGAGGTTGTCACTCGGGTAGCTGAGATCTGCTTTACATTTCGGACAGGGTGGGAATTCGGCCATGAGGCGGTAAAAGTAATATTATTATTCTTAAGAGCGCTCCTCAGCGGATCAGCAGGAGTTTTTTCGTGATCACTTCCCCTTGATCCGGTTTCAGCCGCATGAAGTATATACCTGATTCCAGTTCGCCGGTGTTGAGTTGGATTTCGCTGCCGGGAACAACAACGGTTTCTTTTACGGTAACACCGCGAAGATCTTCTATGCTCACCGTTAAGGGAGCGGAGAAATTTTTCCATTCCAGATAAACCCTTCCGGTGCTGGGGTTGGGGTAGAGTTCGGGTCCGGGAGTTGTGCCGGGCAATTCCCCAAGGCCGGAGGAGTTCTGAACCTGGTATTTGTGCAGGTAAACGGCTACGCCGGGGCGGTCATAAGCCAGGTACAGAAATCCGTTCTTCAGTACCATGTGCGGCCGGTTGTAAATAATCGGTGTTACGTGAATTCTTTCCAGCAGATTGAATGCATTGTCGAACGCGAGAAGATCAATGTGTTCCTGACCGATGTTCTGGCTGTTGTAGATATGATTCATCCCGATGTACCAGCGCTGGTTGGCACTGTCGTACACCTCGCCGTTGGAGAACCAGTTGCCGTCGCCCGAAACACTGCTGAGAACATTCTGGGTGCTCAGGGGCGCCCAGTTGCTGCTCCAGGTGGTGTAGAGCAGATTCGAATTAAAACCAAAGGTGCTTCCCGTAAACATATGGAAATTGCCGCTGAGGAAAAGCGCATTGCCGATGTTGTTATGTCCGTTGGTGGTGGTGGAAAAAGGTGCACTTACGGCATTAAGGTTTGAATCAAAGGTGTAAACATGGTGCTGGTTGGGAGGATCGAAGTGCAGAACATAGATATATGTTCCGTCGGTCACCAGGATCATGTCATTGGTGGGATCGGCAGAACCTGAAACAACGGTAACGATATTCCCGATCCGGTTCCCGTTGATGTCGGTTTTAAAGATAAAGAGGTCCTGGTCGCCCTGGGTGGAGAAGGTGACATAGATTTCATTATTGTGAATAATGGATTTATGATCCGTGAGGTTCGTGATGCTGGTGAAGTCGGGGTCGAAGGTGAGCTGTTTGGGTGTGCTTTGCTGCACAATGTTTGCATAGTTCACCTTCCGCATGTAGATATGCGGTTTAGCGGTGGGAATGAAAACGGTGGTAATGCAAAGGCTGTCGCCATCGTCGGAGCATACGCCCCAGATCTGTGCGGTGGGCAATTGGATAGAATCCACGAGGGTAAAAATCTGGGAAAAGCCGGTTCCGCACGGGAACAGGCACAGAAGGAGAAGGCGTAGCATGCTTTGCATTTTGTTTTTTTAATTTTCACTTGCTGTTCTTGGACGGGCTTCCGGGATCAAGATGGATGTTTTTCATGGCAGAAAGATCAATGGTCAGTTTCACCGGATCGCTTAAGTGCGGAGCCTTATTTCCCAATCTCTACTTTCCATATTCCGCGGCCGTAAGTTCCTGCATACAGGGTTTTTGTTTTTTCTACATATTGCAATCCCATCACTTTTACATTCGGCATCCCCGTTCCGTAGCGTTCCCAGCGTTTCATCTTCTCCGTGCGGTAATAAATGCCATCGTCTGTACCTGCGAAAACGGTGCCCTTCGTGCCGCCGATAAATTCCAGGCAACGTACATTCGTCCATTCTGGTAATCCTTCACTGTAATCGTTCCATACGTTGAACTGGTACTTCATGACTTTTAGTCCGGGCAGATGCGGATTGTATGTGTAACCGGCATACACAAGATTTGGATTTTTGTCATGAACCGTCAGCGCAATAATATGGCTGAGGTGCTTCTGATAAACTGTGAGGTTCGGGGGAAGGGGAGGGGTCATGTCGGTCCAGTAATCGCATTCGCAATTGGGAGACAGCGGATCAGAACAGCCTTTCTCTGTGGTAAAAGGTATCTGTGATGCCCTGCGCGTACGGAAGATCCCGTCGGTTTTACTGCTGTCGTACGGCGTGTACAGGTTCACATACATAATGTCCGTTTTCTTAGGATGTATTTCAATTACTGTAATCAGGGTCTGCCACTGGGCGTGCTCCTTTGTGCAGATCTGCGGATTCAGGATCAGTTCCGAGGTTTGTCCTCCGTCGAGGCTTCGTAAAATACCGTTCACTCCGCGGTAAATGATATGTGGCCGCCGCGGATCCTGTGCAAGCGGTTTGCCGGTAGCCCAGTCCTCGTACTGGTGGGGCTGGAAGCGGGCGTTACCCATCATGCCGCCGGCATGCTGTATTTTTTCTTTGCCCATCCGGTATCGGGTAATACCTGAATTGGCATACATCATGGTGCGGTCAAAGAGAAACATACTGTCGCTGCAGTCAATCAGTTTTTCTCCTCCGTCGGCCATGCCATATCCGTTCCATTGGATCCGTGAAATGTCATCCTGCTCCGAATTAACGGTCCAGGTATTTCCGTTGTCTACCTCTCCGGTGGCAATGTAGTTGGGGTCTTTTGGGGAAACGGAGAACGACCATATGGTTGCGGAGGAAATGCCATTGATAAGCGTTTTCCATTCAGGTTGCTTTGAATACAGTTCGCCTGCTGAAACGGATACACCGCCATCGTGCGCAACCCAAAGCCTGCCGTGGCTGTCGAATTCCAGGTCGTGAATGTCCGGGTGCATGTTTCCGCCATAATCGCTTACCGCCGTCCAGCCGCCCTTTATCAGGTCGCAGCGGAATATTTTTTCCTGCCCGGCGAAAAGGAATTTTTTATCCGGTGAGAGTTCCAGCACCTGCCGGTCGGGCTGCCATTCTACATGCCTCGGAAACATCTGCATCCGGCTCCACGTTCCGTTACGGAAAACCAGCATATCATACTGCCGGTCCTCTACTTCCTTCTGGGCACGTTTTTCCCTGAACTGATAAATCACACTAACGTAGAGCACTCCGCTGTCGGCACAAACTCCGTACATCTGCAAAATACGTGAGGGGGTTTTGGAAAGACTTCCTTCCCATCCTCCTGTTTCCTCCCAGGTTTTCCCGCCATCTTTACTCCGGATCACTTTATTCCCGAAAGCCGCTAAATTTTTCGGATCGGAGGGATCTGTTTCAATGTTGCGAATCATGGTATGACCGTCGGAACCGGCAACAAGTTCCCACGTTTCACCTTTTCCCCGCAACGCGAAAATTCCTTTATCGGATGCAACATATATCCGGTCCTTTTCCGCAGCGCTTTTATATATGGAGTAGCAGGTCATTTTCTGCAATATCCCGAACCGAAACCCTGTATATTCCCATCCGCTGCTCCTCGTATAGCGAATCACGCCCAGACAGGAACCGTTGGAGTGAAAGGAAAGGGCGTACAATGCCAGTGTTCCGTTTTCGTTCACGGCAATGAGATCGCGGATTCCCGGACCCGCAAGCGTATCGGTACTTAAGCCCGGGTATTCCGGATGGGAATTATACCAGTGTTCCCCGTCGTCCATGCTCACCCACAATCCGCCGTGAATGCTCGAGGCAAATAATGTCTTTCCGTGGGTTCCCGGTTTCCCGTAGAACGGATGAAAGGCAATGCTCTTCATTCTGCCGGCACCCTGGCCGTTTCCTCCGTAAATATTTTTACGGTTCATGGGCCCGATATTCCTCCATTGCTGGGAATGAACCGGCAGGGAAAGCAAAATACAAAAGACAAATTGGAGAACTCGCATGATCGTCGTAACTTGAGCTAAATTTAAGAAGAATGATCCGAATGAAGTGCAGCGTGCTTTCAGCAATAACCGCGCTGGCCGGCATCCTGTTCCTTTCCTTCCAGGTGCCCGATCCCAATCAGATCAATTACGATCCGGCGCGCCCACTCATGTGGGAAGATTTTACCATGCCTCCGGATGCAGCCGGAAAGCATGCAGCGTATTCTCATTGCGGAATGAGCATGGACATGAGCTCGCCGGATAACAAAAGCATGGTATTTACTGTTGTTTCGTATTTCCGGAAGGAAAAATCATGGGTGAAGGCGGGCAGTAAAACCAATGCAGCATTGCTGAAGCATGAGCAGGGGCATTTCGATATTTACGAATTGCATGCCCGGGAATTCCGTAAGAAGCTGGCGGGACTCAGGATGAAAATAACCGACCTGGCGAAGGCTTTACCGGAAATGTACAACAAAGCAATTGCGGACTGTAAAACGGAGCAGGAAAAGTACGACCGGGAGACGAATCATTCCCTGAATAAAGAGAGTCAGAAATCATGGGATGCGAAGCTGGCTTCCCGTCTTAAAAAATCTGAGCTGTGGAAGGAAAAGAAGGTAACCGTAATCCCCGTGCCCTGATCATTCTGAGGGGACTGCCGGGAGCCGGCAAGAGCACCCTTGCGGAAGTGCTGGCCGCCGAAGAGGACGTGAAGATTTCTATTGATGATTTTTTTACAGATCCGGTGAGCGGAAAATATCAGTTTGATCATCGTACCAATCATCTGGCTTACCGGCACTGCGAGGAACGCGTAAAGAAAGCCATGGGAGATAACCGTCCCCGCATTTTCTGCCATAACGTATTTAGCCGAACAGAAGAAATGGCGCCTTATCTTACATTGGCAAAGGAAGCAGGTTACAGGGTCTTTGTGGTTACGGTGGAGAACTATCACGGCGGCGGGAACCGGCACGAAATCAGCGAAGAGCAGGTGCAGAAGATGCGGGATAAGTACAAGCTCAGCTTGTAGAAACGCCGCCGGACTCTTAACACCTGGCCGTTCATAAGTTGGGCATATACAGCGCATTAGACCGGTTGCCGGGTTTTATTTTTACTAACCCGCATGGCTAAAAACCAGGTCAGGCAACCTATGGTCATAACCTTCAGCGCATTAATGCTGTTCGTGGCACTGTCTTTTGTTCCCAGTGAGTGGACTATAGGGGAGTATACAACCAAGAAAATAGATCTGTTTTCAGAAGTCCGTTTTGAGCGGAAGCTCCCGGATGTTCCTTTTCCGCAACCGGTGTTCACTCAGCGCATGAAGGACTCGCTGGGGGTGCTGATCCGTTTACGCGACCGGCTGTCGGTTGTGAATTACAGCACAGAGCGCTTTGGTGCGATGGCGAAATTCTACGAAGCCTTAATGGCGCTGGAAAACGGAGAGGGATCTTCCCTTCGCATAGGATACTTCGGTGATTCAATGATTGAGGGCGATTTACTTACCATGGATCTCCGCAGCAGTTTTCAAAAACAATTCGGCGGTCACGGCGTAGGATTTGTTTCCATTACTTCCATTGTGGCGGGATTCAGAAATACCATTCGTCACAGCTTTTCCCCGGACTGGATCGCGTATCATTTTAACAATTCAGGAGGTACCATGCACCCACCCGGTCCTTCCGGTTACAGCTATCTCGCACAAGCGGGCAGCAGTGTAACCTATAAGGCGAGTCCGTACATGGGAACATTTCATGGTATCAAGTTTTATTACGGTCCGGGCGATGGCAGCGGAAAAATGACCAGTCAGATTAATTCGCAGGAGATCACACACGAGCTGACAGGAAGTGAACCTGTGAATGAACTCGTGCTGAATACCGTGGGTCCCGTTCCTTCCATCACTTCAAAATTCAGCATACCGCCCATGCAGCACATCTATGGCTTCAGTTTTGAAGGAGGCCGGGGTGTGTACCTGGACAATTATTCTTTCCGGGGCAATTCAGGGCTGGCGCTCACTGCCGTGCCTCAGAATGTTTTCAGAGGATTCAACACCTACATGAATTACAAGCTGATTGTGCTTCATTACGGCCTGAATGTAGTTGCGCATAACATCGGAGATTATTCCTGGTACGAAAAAGGCTTGCGGAACATGATAGATCATGTGAAGGCCTCTTTCCCCGAAGCCAGTATCCTCCTGGTGAGTGTGAACGATAAGAGCTACAGGGGGGCCAATGGCTGGGAGACCGAGCCCGATGTTCCCCTTCTGGTGGAATCGCAGCGTAAAGTAGCGGAGGAGAAAGGTGTTGCCTTCTGGAATTTATATGAAAGCATGGGAGGTTACAATTCCATGGTCAGGTGGGTGGAAGGCGATACGGTTTTTGCCAATAAGGATTATACCCATCCCAATGCAAAGGGCGCTAAAAAGATCGCCGACATGTTTTATGCGAAGCTGATGGAACAATACGCGTTATACAGGAAGTTTCAAGGCAAGGAATAAGATGAGGAGCGATTTATACATGGGAAAATGAAGAACTGGATCTGGATACTGTTGGTGGCCGGGATTTTCCCTATGATGGCGCAGCCTGATCTGGATCCTGTGCTGAAGAAAAAGTACCCTTTCATCAAAGTAGACAGCGCCCATTTGCAGAATGATTCAGCGCTGGCTGTTTTCTTTCGCAAGCTGGATTCCCTCAACAGCAGTAATCAGGGCCGGGTGAATGTGGTGCACATCGGTGATTCGCACATTCAGGCCGATTTTCTTTCCGGAGAGGTGCGAACAGGATTGCAGCAGCAGTTTGGCAACGCGGGCCGCGGATTTATCTTTCCCTACCGGCTGGCCAAGAGCAACGAACCGCCGGATTATAAAACCTCAGGATCAGGAACCTGGGAATACGGAAGAAATGTTTTCCCCGATACGAATAAACCAACAGGCATCGGCGGATACATTATACAAACCTTTGATACCACGGCGATGATCACCATCACGCTCAAAGCCACCGATACGATGGATTACTCCGTGCAGCGCCTGACGCTCTTCCATGCAAAGGCCGGCGACCAGTTTGATTTTGCGGTGTACGACAGCAACATGACGGAGATCGGTTACATCAGTACCACCGCACAATCGGCCTTCCCCTACGCCAGCGCCTTCCGGTTTCCGGTGCCGGTTACGAAATTCATTATTAAACCGTGTCCCCGCAGCAGTTCGAAATCCTGTGCGCGCATTTTCGGGATGCTGCTGGAGAATGAACGGCACGGATTATTGTACAACACTATCGGTGTAAACGGAGCAGAGTTCAGGCATTATAACACCTCGGTTCATTTTTATGAGCAGATGGAATACCTGGCGCCCGACCTCGTGATAGTATCACTGGGAACCAATGAAGCGTTCAACTGGAAAGGATACAAAAGCGACAACCTGTATGCCGAGATAGATACCATGGTGAACCGTTTGCGCCGCATCCATCCCGAGGTGCAGTTCATCTTTACCACCCCGGCAGACAGTTACCGGCGCAGCGGACGAAAGAGAGTCAAAAACCCGGTAGTGAAAGAGGTGCGGGCAACCATCATCCGCTACGCCAGGGATAATGGCCATGCATACTGGGATCTGTATGAAACCGCCGGAGGCTACGGAAGCATGGCAAAGTGGTATGCAGCCGGCATGGCCGACCGGTACCGGGTGCATTTTTCACGAAAAGGTTACCAGATGCAGGGAGAGTTGCTGGTGGAGGCGATCTTGGAAAGTTATGCCAGATACCTGAAAATGAAATGACGATTGACTGGGAAAAATTCGGAAGCCTTTTCCTCTATGACAAAGCGGACCCCCTGCTTTTTAACAGTACATTCTTTCTTTTCTTCTTCGCACTTTTTCTGCTGTTCTACCAGTTCTTCTACAAAAAGAAGCTCACGCGTGTACTGATATTTACCCTTTTTTCACTTTACTTTTTTTACAAAGCCTGCGGAATATATGTTGGGTTCATTGTGCTGGCTGCCGTGGTGGATTTCAATCTCAGCAACTGGATCTGGAAAGCACGTGATAAAGGCAAACGGCGGGCACTGCTGATCGTATCGGTGGTGATCAACCTGGGCCTGCTGGCGTTTTTTAAGTATACCGATCTTTTTATTCAAACCGTCAACGACCTGGGGGCGGGAAAAATAGATCTCCTGCACCTGACCATCCCGATCGGAATATCCTTTTATACTTTCGAGAATCTGAGCTATACGATTGACGTTTACCGCCGACACTTTAAGCCGGTAAATAATTTCTGGGATTATCTTTTTTTCCTTTCGTTTTTTCCCAAACTGGTCATGGGACCCATTGTCAGGGCGGCAGATTTTGTTCCGCAGATCCGGCAAACCATACAGATAAACAGGGAACATATCAACCGCGGATTGTTTCTGATACTGGGCGGACTTTTTAAAAAAGTGGTGATCTCCGATTATATCTACGCGAATTTCGTGGATTATATTTTTGATGATCCTTCAAGGTATTCAGGACTTGAATGCCTCTTCGGTGTGTATGGTTACGCCATGGTCATCTACTGCGACTTTTCCGGGTATTCCGACATGGCCATTGGCATGGCCTCGTGGATGGGTTTCAGGATTAATACAAATTTTATGACGCCTTACCAGAGCGCGAGTATCACCGAATTTTGGAGAAGATGGCATATTTCTCTTTCAAGCTGGCTGAAAGACTACCTCTATATACCGCTGGGAGGAAACAGGAAAGGAAAGTTCCGTACCTACCTGAATTTAATGCTGACGATGCTCCTGGGCGGACTCTGGCATGGCGCAAGCTGGAATTTTGTTGTGTGGGGCGGATTGCATGGCCTCGGACTTACCATCGACAAGCTGAGGATGGAATATTTTCCGCGGGCCGTTTCAAAACCCGGATCGCCCATGAAGTGGCTGGGAACACTCTGGACCTTTCACCTGGTATGTTTGTGCTGGATTTTTTTTAAAGCCGAGAGTTTTGAAGATAGTACTACCATCCTTACCCAGATCACACAGAATTTCAACGCGGCCGGGTTTGCGATGATGTGGGAGAATTATCATAATGTGTTTCTGATTATGGGACTCGGATACCTGATTCATTTTCTGCCGCAAAGACTCGATGAGTGGCTGATCTCCCGTTTCGACCGCATCACGCTGGCCGGCCGTATCGCATTAGTTTGTATCTTCATCTGGTTAGTGGTTCAAAGTAAACAGGCCGAACCGGTAATGCCTATATATCTGCAGTTTTGAAAAAAGTAAAAAAGAAAACGAAGGAGCAGGAGATCCGCGGTGCAGCGAAGCAGGAGAGCAGGAAGCCGGCCGGACCGGGCCTTTCCAAACTTCATATTTTCCTTGCGCTCGCCGTCACGTTTGTATTTATGTTTCCGGTAGTAAGAAACGGCTTTATCAATTTTGATGATCCGCAGTATGTGCTGGAGAATCCGGTGATCCAGAAACTCGATAAAGAAAGTATGGGCGTTATTTTCGGAGGGCAGATACTCGGGAATTACCAGCCACTGGTTCTGATCTCCTACGCCGTGCAGTATAAGCTGTTCGGAACAGACAGTGCGGCAGGTTATCATTTCTTCAGCTTGCTGATGCACCTGCTGAACACCTTCCTGGTGCTTATTATCACGCACCGTTTACTGAAGAACCATCTGGCGGCCCTGTTCGTAGCCTTGCTTTTCGGTGTGCATCCCCTGCACGTTGAAAGCGTGGCATGGGTGGCAGCGCAGAAAGATACCTTTTATGTGTTCTTTTTTCTGTGTGGCCTGTTCTTTTACCTGAGGTACCTTGAAAAACAGGAAAGAAAATGGCTGTGGTGGTGCTTTGCGGTATTTATTCTGTCGGCATTCAGCAAAGCTCAGGCGGTGGTGCTTCCCATCGTGTTGATGCTGGTGGATATGCTCGATGGATGGCCGCAGGTAAAAAAGCGAATCCTGAATAAGATCCCTTTCCTGGTGGTCTCCGTAATCATTGGTATGGTGGCTATTCAGTCCCAGAAGGCCGCCGGTGCCATGCACGGGCAGGTCTTTACGCCCGGCGAGAGAATGCTCTTTGCCTCCTACGGATTTGAAAATTACCTGCTGCAAACATTTTTTCCGTTTAATCTCTCTATTTTTTATCCCTATCCGGAAACCAACCTGCAGATCAATTCCAACTGGGTGTACCTGGGGCTTCCTGTGGTATTGCTCACCCTTCTGGGAGCAGTTTGGGCGGGAAGGAAACATCCCATGGTATTGTTCGGATTTTTGTTTTTCTGCGTGAATATCGCGCTCGTTATCCAGCTGATTCCGGTGGGCGATGCCATTCATGCAGACCGTTACACCTATCTCTCGCTGCTGGGGTTCTTCTGGATCGCCGGGTACTTTTTCAGGCAGGGCCTGGAGAGCGGAAAACTGAGCGCGAACAACGCCAGGGTGGTGGTAGGTGCTGTAACACTTTATTTCGGCTCCCTAACTTTTTTATATGCGCAGAAATGGTCCGACAGTATCAGCATTTATACCCATTCCCTGGAAAATCATCCCGCACCTATAGTGTATAGTAACCGTGCCGCTGCATATCATAAAGAGGGCAAACTCCAGGAAGCACTCGCAGATTTCAATGAGTGCATCGCCATCAAGGACCACTTTCCCAATGCGTATAAGAACCGCGGACTCACGTATATCGCCCTCGGAAAAAACGAAGAGGCTCTGGCTGATTTTCATGCCGCCATTCGCTACAAGGCGGACGATCTTGATCTTTATTTCACACGCGGGAATCTGCTGAAGAACAAGAACGATATTCCCGGAGCCTTCGCAGACTTTAATAAAGTGATAGAGCTGAATCCGAATGTGGTAGATGCCTGGCAAAACCGTGCTGAGTGTTATTACCGGATGGGAAAGCTGCAGGAAGCGCTTACGGATCTGAACAAGGCACTGGTGATGAAACCGGATTACGCGAACGCTTATTTTAACCGGAGTATTACGCTCAGAGATCTTGGTAACATTCCCGGAGCGATCGCCGATGCGCAGCAAGCGCAGAAATACGGGTTCCAGGTAGATCCCGGCTACCTGAGCGACCTTCAAAACCGTCAGAAGTAGTGGATCCGTTCTACGTTCTTCTCTCCATCGGAATTTATTTCGGCATCCTGCTGTTCATTTCCTGGGTTACCGCGCGAAAGGCCGACAGCGATGCGTATTTTCTCGGAAACCATGCAAGCCCCTGGCTGGTGGTAGCCCTCGGCATGATCGGCGACTCCCTCAGCGGCGTAACCTTTATTTCTGTGCCGGGAAAGGTGGGAACCGGGCAGTTCTCCTACATGCAGCTGGTGTTCGGCTATTTCTTCGGATACATGATTATCACCCGGGTGCTCCTTCCCCTTTATTACCGTATGAACCTTACCTCCATCTATTCTTACCTGAGAGAACGGTTTGGTGTTTATTCCGAACGAACCGGATCAGGGCTTTTTATTCTCTCGCGTTTATTGGGTGCCGCTGCCCGCTTGTACCTCGCCGTAGGAGTCCTGCAGCTATTCGTGTTCCAACAACTGGGTGTTCCATTTGGCCTCACCGTTTTCCTGATCATCGGATTAATGCTGCTCTATACTTACCGAGGAGGAATTAAAACGCTGGTATGGACCGACATGATGCAAAGCGGGTTCCTCATTCTGGGAGTGGTACTGTCAATTATTGCGATCTCGTCTCAGCTGAATATGGGTTTTACCGATATGGTGAACACAGTGAGCGGGAGCAGCTATTCTAAAACATTTTTCTGGGACTGGAAGGAGAAGAACTTTTTTTTCAAGGAGTTTTTAGGAGGAATTTTTATTGCCGTGGCCATGACGGGTCTCGACCAGAATATGATGCAAAAGAACCTGAGCTGCCGTTCACTGGCAGACGCCCAAAAGAACATACGATTGTTCAGCATCATTTTGGTAGTGGTGAATGTGTTTTTCCTTACGCTGGGAGCATTGCTTTGGATCTATTCAGAACAAATCGGAATTCCTATCCCTGAAAAAACAGATCATTTGTTTCCCTCACTGGCGCTGGGGCCACTGGGGGCCATGGCGGGACTTGCTTTTATTCTGGGATTAACGGCAGCTACATTTTCAAGCGCCGATTCCGTGCTTACAACATTAACTACGGCTTTTTATATTGATTTCCTCGGATTGGACAAAGGAGGGGAGCAGGTAAACCGCAAAAGAAGAAGAATTCAGATACATTTTGTTTTTGCCATTCTGCTGGGTCTTGTGATTCTTCTGTTTCATGCCTTCAACCAGCAGGCCATTATAGATACGGTGCTGCTTGTGGCGGCCTATACGTACGGACCCATGCTGGGCTTATTTGCATTCGGGATATTCACGAAGCGCAAAGTGATGGACAAAGCGGTACCGTTCATCTGTATCCTTTCGCCGGTACTCACTTTTATACTCTCCTTTTTTTCAAAACAACTTTTCTCGGGTTACCAGTTCGGGAATGAGTTGCTGATTGTAAACGCAGGGTTCACCTTCGCAGGATTGTTCTTCACTTCCAGCCCGTCACAAACAAACCCCTCGCGCCTTTGATACCGCACTTTTGGTAGGTATTATACGCCTGGGCAGCCCTTTCCCTGATCTGTGCACCTGTTTCATTCAGCAGCCAGCCATCCAGTGTTGCTTTTAAAGTATAAGCTTCCGGGCACATGAGTCCGGTGGTCCATATAAGCGGATGCGCCCCTGATTTAAGCACCCCGTTGTAATAATAAGATCTGCTCATACAGGCGTAAATCATTACTTCCTTCTTGATTGGGAGATCCTTTTTTTTAACCGGATAGTCATCGAGACTGAAATCCATTAGTCCGTCATGTCCCACATAAGCGATCAGGCGGGCATCTCCCAGTTCTATCTTCCGCTCTGTGCCTCCGTCTATAAAAGTTATAGTCTCTGAGAAATTCCCGGATGCATTCTTAAAGAGGTCGGCGGTACACTCTTTAATACGTGAGCCGCGGTACGCGTCGGCTACCAGGATGGCACCATTGGTTTTGTGACGGAAGATAATCCGCTCCATAACGTGCGCTTTTGGATTTTTTACGGTGGCCAGCGTTTTCCATTCCGCGCTCTGTTTGAAAAAAGTACGCACACCGTAACCGCATCCCCAATAAAGATTATTGTCAGGATCGTTTCCGTTACCGATCTTTCTTGGAACCGGAACAATTCCCTGTGAGTCATTATCACACAAGGCCACCACCACATGAATGATCTTTTCATCGGAGCCGGCAAAAGAGAACCCTAATAGGAAGGGCAGGAAAAGGACCGGGATGAACCAACGCATGGTTAAAAATACGAGGGCTGGGGGATAATGGTTAGGGCTTCTATTATTTGCCGGATCACAGCGATTAATTGCAAGTGCTTGAAAAACAACAAGATAGATCGTGCAGTTAACTGATTCCAGCCCACTGAACGCCTCTTTTCGGGCTCTAACTTATTGATATAAAGTCCATTGAGGTATTATGGATTGTTCTATATTTGCAGCGCGATTAGTAAAACAAAAAGCTTAACCTCAAACAAAAAACAAAAACAACAAGCAATGAAAACTAAATTTTTCTCTGTCCTCGCTGTTGCCGGAGCAATGTTCCTGGCTTCCTGCGGAGGTGGTGTATCCGAAGAGACCAAAAAAGCAGTGGCTGCTGCTGACTCTTCTATGAAGGCAATGATGACCGAAGTAGATGCTCTGTCTGCTGAAGTTACCACGGCGCTCGATGGTTGCAACAAGTGCTGCTCTAACTCAGACAGCGTTGCCGCTTCTATCAAGCCTGAGTGGAAAGGAAAATGCGATTCAGCAATGATGGATTGCAAAGCTGCTAAGACTAGTTTCGAAGATCTTGCAAACAAGATCAACACTGCGAAGTCTGAGTGGGCTGCCGACACAACCTGGTCTGCTTTCATGACCAAAGTTTCTTCCGGCAAAATCAACGATGCTGATGCAAAGAAAGAACTCGACGCTTTTAACGCGAAGGGAACTGCTGCATCTGCTTCTGTAACTGAGTGGAAGGCTGCTATGACTGCTGCCGGAGACCAGTGCAAGAACGGAGAGACTGCATGGAACAACTTCACCACCTGGTGTGCTGAGAACGACAAGGGCGGAAAGAAGAAGTAATTCTTCTCCAACCATAAAAAGTAAGTCCTGCCCCAACGGCAGGACTTCTTTTTTGTCCCTGATTTTCGAAAACGGCTGTCCGGCTATTTTCTTCTCACCACCAGTGTCATTCCATCCATTCTCACTACCACAATGGGTTCGTCCTTTTCAATGAATCCGGTTTCTGCGGCGGCGTCATAGACAACCTCACCGATCTGAATTTTTCCGGAAGGGCGCAGGATGGTAAACGCTTTCCCCGTTTGTCCTACCATGGAACGTACCTTCGGGTCGGAGGCAATAAATCCTTCCGAAGAAGGTGTAGTGGTTTCCAGCGCCACTCTTTTGAAGAAGTCTGAATTGAGAAGTTTTCCTCCCAAATAGAATGAAACAATGGTGGATACTACTACGGAGATGACCACCAGAAATATTGCTTTCACAAACTCCTCTGCATCCGGCATCCGGAATACCTGATCGCCCGGAACCGCATCTACCAGCGCAAGGGATAATCCGGCCACCATCAGTATAATACCCGAAATTCCGGCCGCACCAAATCCGGGAATTACAAATATTTCAAGTGCCAGCAGGATTACGCCTAGTGCGAATACAAGAATCTCCCAGTGATCCGCAAGCCCCTGCAGGTAATGCGGTGCAAAATACAGCAGGGCCGCAATCACGGAAACCAGCAGGGCAAAACCAATGCCCGGCGATTTCATTTCAAAATACAATCCGCCCAGCATTAACATGATCAGGATTGAACTCACAACCGGGTCAATCAGAAAATCTATGATTTTTCCAACCGCCGTGGGCTCGTATTCCCTGATTTCATAATCAGGGAAACCGGCATCCCGGAGAATGTCGTCTACCGAGTTGCCCTGTCCGTTGGAATAGCCGTTTAAAAACGCTTCCGAAGCGGTGAACGCCAGTACACGCCCCCGTTCTTTGATTCCAGGAATTTCCATGGCTGAGTCATTCATCCCCTCCGCGATGCGGGGATCGCGGCCGGTTTGTTCCGCAGTGGAGCGAAGACGGCTGCGCATGTAGGATTGGTATTTTTCCGGCGCGGGATTCCCGCTGCCGTCAACCACTGTGGCGGATCCAATGGTGCCGCCGGGATTCATGTAAATGCTGTCGCAGGCAATGGAAATCAGTGCGCCGGCGGAAGCAGCATTGTCATCAATAAAAACATACACAGGTATCTTTGATTTCAGTAAGGAGGTGCGAATCTTGTCGGCCGCGTATACCTCGCCGCCGTAGGTGTCCATATGTATAAGAATAATATCCGCATTGTATTCTTCTGCCGCTCTTAGCATCTCCTGTGTTTGTCTCCAGGTAGGAGGACCAATCTGGTCCTTCATATTGAATTTATAGACCCTGACTTTTTTACTCTTATGAATTGGTTTCAGGCTGTCGGGCAAACCGGAAGTGTTTCCTTCCTGCCCGGGCGCCTCCTGCGGCGCAGAAACAAGAAGGAAAGAAACGAGTAAGTTCAGTGCCAGAAGAAGGAGAGTGCGCATACGCAAAGTTATCATTAATGTGGGGAAATAAAAACGGGCTCCTGGGAGCCCGTTTTAGGATTAACCGTCCTTTTTTATTGTGCCGGTCTTAGGCTTTGGTGCGTTCGGAACAGGTGGTTTTTTGTCTCCCCCTTTCTCTTCATTCTTGTTGTTCTCATTGGTTTTTCCACCTCCTAATGTTATTGTCATGTTCTTTGTAGTTTGTCCCTGCCCGTTGCTGGCCTTCACCTGAATAGAGTTGTTGCCGCTGTTGAGCGTAACAGGAATGCTGTATTGCATAGTGGAGGCATTGTATGTTCCGCCGCTCTGAATCTGATTGTTCAGTTTGAACTGAACATCGCCGGCGCCGCTGATAAATTCAATCTTCAGCACCACGGTCATGGTGTTTACCGTGGACGTGTACGGATCGGTAGCGGGTGTAACCAGGGTAATGGCCGGCTTTTGATTGGTGGTGTTATTCGGACTGCTGTTGCAGATAAACGTCTGCGTAACACTTGCCGTTCCCGCGCTGTTGGTAGCAGTAATAACAAACACATTGTTGGAGGGTGATACATGCTGCATGTTCCAGTGGATGTGCTGGGAGCTCGGATTCCAGGTATATGCGGTGAACGGATTTCCATTCCACTTTACGCTGATCTGCCCGGGATCGGTAATGCAGGTGATCTTGGCTACCACATTGAGGTTGCAGTTGTTGCCCTGGTAGGTTACGGTGCTCTGGTTGGGAGAAATCACAGTAATAACGGGCTGGCAGGCCTGCGGGGGCGGCGGCGGCGGACTGCAGTTGAATGTAACGGACTGTGATGCAGAACCGGCGGTGGTTTGAGCACTGATCACAAACACGTGTGCTCCGGAGTTTACATTCTGCATAGTGATTGTTACTTGACCGGCATTCGCATTCCAGGTGTAGTTGGGAAAAGGATTTCCGTTGTACAGCACGGAGATTTCGCTCTGATTCGTTACGCCGGTTACTTTGGCTACAATATTAATAGTGCAGTTGTTGCCCTGGTAATTCACTATGCTCTGGTTCGGACTGATGATGGTTACCGTGGGAGGTGTTTGCACGGGTGGCGGGG
>JADZBN010000157.1 GCA_020852075.1 Bacteroidia bacterium | reverse complement strand
GCTTAGAAGAAATATATTATTTACCGGTAAAAAAGTGGGAAAAAACACAAAGCTGACCAATATATTTTTGCCCTCATCACTGCTCCACCGGTTTCCTGCCTGCCCCCTCCCGTCCATTTGAGACAATGCCGTAACACAACTTCCCTCCGGCATTGGCTGAAACCGGAGTATTTCGGCGAGATAAGAACTGGTAGAATCCACACTTAACAGCCTGATTTTTTGCCTTCCTGTGAATAAGGTTGTTAAATTTTTGTCCATTTTCTGTCCTGAAAACCCGGCTACAAGGCTACCTTTAAGAGCCACAATATTTTAAGTACTTTTGCGTCAACAATTTTAAACTTCCCCTGTAATCCTGAATGATCAAGCAGAAAAAGAAGCCATCGCGAAAATTAACCAAAAAACCAGTACGTAAAATTGACGAAGCCGGACGATTGAAAAAAAACATCGTCCTCGGCATGCAGGAAAAAAAAGCGAAGGAAATCGTCTGCATTGACCTGAGAAACCTGAAAAACGCCATTGCGGATTATTTTGTAGTCTGCCATGCCGATTCCAGGCCGCACAGTGAAGCCATTGCAGGTTCTGTGGAAGATTATGTATTTAAGCATCTCGGGGAAGAACCTATGCACAAGGAAGGCCTTGGAAATTCCGAATGGATTTTGCTGGATTATGTAAACGTGGTGGTGCATATTTTCAGGCATGAGCAACGCGAATTCTATGGTATCGAAAAGCTTTGGGCCGATGCCGAAATGGAACGTATTGCAAGTAACTATTAATCCGTAACTTTGTTACATTGACAAATTGACGTTTGCCGCATATTGGCACTTGTTTTGTCAACATTTGATTCCTCTGCAGGCATGAGTGATAATAAAAAACCTGTTAATTCAGGAAAGGAGAATTCTCCAAAGGGAGAAAACGGAAAGAAATTTCCTAATACGCCAAAATTCAATTTTAATTTCTACTGGCTGTATGGGATTATTATCGTGGTATTAATTATTACCCAGTTTTTTCAGTGGGGCACCTCTGAGATCCCGATTACCATTGACAGGCTGACACGGGATATGCTGGCCTCGCACGATGTGGACAAAATCAAAGTCAAAGGAAAAACAGCCCACATTTACATCCGGCAGGATAAACTGAAAGAGGACAAATACAAAGAAGTTCGTAATAAACCCTGGGGCTCAGGCGAAAACAAAGGACCGCATTATGTCCTGAATACAGGCCCCCTGGAACTCTTTGCCAAGAATGTCGAAGATGCCCAGAAAGATATTCCTGCCGATCAGCGGGTAAGTATTGATTATGAAGACGACACCGGCAGTTACTGGGATATTATCGGAAGCTGGCTGCTGCCGGCAGCATTTTTTATAATCATCTGGGTGCTGATAATGCGCAGAATGGGTGCCGGAGGCGGGGGAAGTCAGATATTCAATATCGGTAAGTCAAAAGCCCAACTCTTTGACAAGGACCTGCAGGTTCGCGTCACTTTCAACGATGTGGCCGGACTGGAAGAAGCCAAGGTAGAGGTTATGGAAATTGTGGATTTCCTCAAAAACCCTAAAAAATACACCCAACTTGGAGGGAAAATACCCAGAGGAGCATTACTTGTTGGGCCTCCGGGTACCGGAAAGACCCTGCTGGCCAAAGCCGTAGCCGGTGAAGCGCAGGTTCCCTTCTTTTCACTTTCAGGCTCAGATTTCGTCGAAATGTTTGTAGGAGTGGGAGCCTCGCGCGTGAGGGACCTTTTCCGTCAGGCAAAAGAAAAAGCGCCATGCATCATATTCATTGATGAAATTGATGCTATCGGAAGAGCCCGGGGTAAATCACCGTCCTTCAGTTCCAACGACGAACGGGAAAGCACGCTGAACCAGCTACTGACCGAAATGGACGGATTTGGCAGCAACTCGGGAGTAATCATCCTGGCGGCCACCAACCGCGCTGATATTCTCGACCGCGCCTTGCTTAGACCGGGAAGATTTGACCGGCAGATATATGTGGAATTACCGGATGTGGTGGGAAGGAAAGCCATCTTCAATGTCCACCTCAAGCCGCTGAAAATTAATGATACGCTCGATATTGACTTTCTGGCCAGGCAGACTCCGGGTTTTTCGGGTGCGGATATTGCCAATGTATGCAATGAGGCAGCATTGATTGCAGCCCGTAAAAACAAGCAAAGTATTGACAAGCAGGATTTCCTCGATGCTATTGACAGGATCATCGGCGGACTTGAAAAGAAAAACAAAATCATCTCCCCGCAGGAGAAAAAGGTCATCGCCTACCATGAATCCGGACACGCAGCGGTTAGCTGGCTTCTGGAATATGCCCATCCGCTTGTAAAGGTTACCATAGTACCCCGCGGAAATTCCCTCGGTGCCGCCTGGTACCTGCCGGATGAAAGGCAAATCACCACCCGTGAACAGATGATGGATGAAATCTGTGCAGCGCTTGGAGGCAGGGCATCTGAAGAAATTATCTTCGGAAAAATCTCTACCGGTGCGTTAAGTGATCTTGAAAAAATCACCAAGCAGGCCTATGCTATGACGAGTATCTACGGCCTGAACGATAAAATCGGGAATATCAGCTTCTATGACAGCTCGGGTCAGCAGGAATATATGTTTGGCAAACCGTACAGCGAGGCAACCGCAAGGATAATTGACGAGGAAGTGAAAAAGCTTATTGACGAAGCGTATGAACGAACCAAAGGGCTGCTTCAGAAACACAAAGAGCAATTGCACCAGCTTGCAGGCCGCCTGCTGGAGAAAGAAGTTCTATTCAAAGAAGACCTTGAGCAGATTTTCGGAAAACGACAATGGGAGGACAAAAATGATCTGCAGCAATTGATCAGCAGTAACGGAAACGGTTCCGCCCCGGCAGAATCCAAAGCGGGACACCCTCCGGTTTCCGTTCCTTCGGGTAACCAGGGTACCGGGCCGGACCAGCCTGCCTGATTGTCAATTGAGGAATTAATGCCGGTACTTTTACCGGCATTTTTTATTTTTACCAGCCATACCCACGCCGTATGCAGGAAAATAATCCCAGGGAGAAAATTCTTAAAAGTATCCGAAAGGCCCTGATTCATAAAACACAGGCCAGGTTTCCGGCACTGGACTGGGAGAAAAACATCTTTTCCACGGATGCGACAAGCATGGAAGAGCAATTTATTACGGCCTTTACCAAAACGGGAGGTCGTTTTGTTTTCTGCGAATCGGGCCTGGATTTCCTGGAAAACCTGGTTAAGATTGCACAGGAGAACCACTGGAAAAAAATATATTGCACAGAACCTGAAATCACCCGTTTACTCGACAAAGTCGGCTTTCCTTATTCAACAGACGAAAAGGATTATGCCGAAGGAATGACAGCAATTACTGGATGTGAAGCGCTCGTATCCCGACTCGGTTCTATATTGGTTTCTTCCAAACAGGGTTCAGGACGCCGCCTGTTTGTTGTTCCCACATCCCATGTAGTGGTAGCCGGAACCTCACAACTGGTTCCCGGGCTAAAAGATGCATTGCAGAAAATCAAAGATAAATACGGCGAACAACTACCCAGCCTGATCGCTTCCCTTTCGGGCCCCAGCAGAACAGCCGATATTGAAAAAACACTGGTAACGCCCGCTCACGGTCCAAAAGACCTGTATGTATTCCTGGTAGATGATCAGGACACAAACAACCGCTGAATATGGAACCCGGATGGCAAATGGTTTATTCCACCAATATGCAGCATCAGGCAGAAATTATAAAAGCGGTGCTGAAGGATCACCTGATTGAATGTGTTTCCATTGACAAACGTGATTCAAGTTATGTCAATATTGGTGAAATTGAACTTTACACAAGCGCCGGGGATGCAATCCTTGCACGTTTCCTTATAGAACAACATCAGCTTTGAACAACCTTACCCAACGGATAATTACAGGATTCACCGGAGTTGCACTCGTGACGGCAGCCACATTGTACCATGAAGTCACATTTCTTATCCTTTGCGCAGTTATTGCCCTGATGAGTGTATATGAATTCTACAGGCTGTGCGAAAAAGACGGAATCAGGCCTCAAAAAACTTCGGGGCTGGTTATTGTGCTTTTATTTTTTACCTCACCCTTCCTGAGTATCGCATTTGGCATTTCCGTCAATCTGCTTCCGGCAATCCTCCTGTTCCCTTTCTTTATTTTCATCCGTGAATTATATACCCATGCCGTTAAACCCTTTCACAATATCGCCTATACCCTGTTAGGGATATTTTACCTGGCAGTGCCGCTCTTTCTCTTTTACCTGGTGGCCTTCCAGGGGTCGGATACAGAATCGTTTCACGGGGAAATAAATCTGGGATACTTCATTATCCTGTGGTCATCTGATACCGGAGCCTATTTTACAGGAAAATATTTCGGCAGGAAAAAACTCTTCGAAAGAATTTCACCAAAGAAAACATGGGAGGGAGTGTACGGAAGCGTACTTACTGCCGGAACAGCAGCATGGATTGTTTCCAGGTTTTATACCAGCCTTACACCGAATGACTGGTTCGCATTGGCAGGAATTATTGTCATAACAGGTACTCTCGGCGACCTCGTGGAATCCCTTTTTAAAAGGAGTATCCAGGTCAAAGACTCCGGAAGCATATTCCCGGGGCATGGAGGTTTCCTTGACCGATTCGACGGACTTTTCCTCTCCGCTCCATTTGTTTTTGTGTACCTGCTCCTGTTTCACTGATCTTTTTACATCCCGGATGCCACTACACCGGTCATGAAAGCAGCCACGAATTTTTGCTTGTTACGGTTTGAAAATAAATCTTTTCCTCTATTATACATTATTGGATATCACCGTTATACACAATATAAATTGCCGGGAATATAAGGGTATGAATTCCTCCACCCGGTAAAATTCTCTACCTTTGCCGCGTTTATTGCAACCTCCCGATCATGCTTACTTCTGATATTAAACTCAAAAAGTCAACCGCCAAAACACCCGCTTCCGACCCGACCAATCCGTATGAAATTATGATCCGGCAATTCGATGTTGCGGCAAAAATCATCGGACTGGATCATGACGCATACAATGTTCTGAAGACTCCTGCACGGCAGTACCTGGTCAGTCTTCCGGTAAAAATGGATAATGGGAAATTCCAGGTATTTGAAGGTTACCGGATCATCCACAACACCAGCCGCGGTCCCTCAAAAGGCGGAATCCGCTACTCCCCCGAGGTGAACCTGGATGAAGTAAAGGCACTGGCCGCATGGATGACCTGGAAATGTGCGATCGCTGATATTCCTTACGGGGGTGCAAAAGGAGGAATTACCTGCGATCCGTTTAAGATGTCTGAAAATGAACTTGAACGCCTTACCAGGGCATATACAGCGGCGATGTCAGATGTTTTCGGAGTGGACAAGGACATCCCTGCTCCGGATGTTTCAACAGGGCCCCGGGAAATGGCGTGGATCGTGGATGAGTACTCAAAACTCAAGGGTGCATTTACACCCGGGGTGGTCACCGGAAAACCCCTGCACCTTGGCGGCTCGGAAGGACGCCTGGAAGCTACCGGCCGGGGTGTTTATACCGCAACAGTAGCCGCTATTAAAAAATTAAAAATCAATCCGGTTAAGGCTCTTGCGGCAGTACAGGGCTTTGGAAATGTAGGTTCTATTACTGCCAAACACATGGCCAGTCACGGCATTCGTGTCGTAGCAATCAGTGATCATACCGGCGCCTGGTACAATCCCAAAGGAATTAATATAGAACGTGCCATTGACTACCGCACCGGAAATCATGGCGTTCTCAAAGGTTTCAGCGACGGGAAACTCATCTCCCAGGAAGAACTGCTTACCCTTGACGTGGATATCCTGGCACCCTGTGCCCTCGAAAACCAGATCCGGAGATCCAATGCATCCGAAATCAAAGCACCGCTGATTGTGGAAGGCGCCAACGGGCCGACAACCTCAGGTGCCGATGAAATCCTGAATGAAAAAGGGATCACCGTCATTCCCGATATCCTTGCAAACGGGGGCGGTGTAACAGTTTCGTACTTTGAATGGACACAAAACCGGTTTGGATATTATTATCCGGAGGATGAAATTAACAGCAGGAACGACAGATCCATGAACCGCGCATTTAATAATGTTTGGAAAGTTGCCCAGCAACATAAAGTTCCGCTTCGAATCGCTGCTTATATTTTTGCTCTTGAAAAGGTATCCAAAGCGCTAAAATCAAGGGGCGGATACTGACAAGGAGGTTTCCGGTCCAAACAGCATTTTGTATGACCATACATAAAGAAGGATATGCAACCATTGCAATTACTGTTCTGGCGCTGGCCGGATTGCATATTTTCGGTGATCAGTTTTTGAGTTCTTACCCTGCAGTCCGTTTCACTATTTTTATTCTTTCCCTTCTGATACTATTGATTATTCTTCAGTTTTTCCGTCATCCAAACCGGAAAATCATCAGGAACGACAAACATGTGATTGCACCGGCTGACGGTAAAGTTGTCGTGATTGAAGAAACAGAGGAAGATGAATTTCTTAAGGACAAAAGAATTCAGGTTTCTATTTTCATGTCGCCGTTGAATGTACACGTAAACAGGTATCCTGTCAGTGGAAAAGTTCTGTACAGCCGCTATCATCCCGGATTATACCTGGTAGCATGGCATCCCAAATCATCTGTGGAGAATGAACGCACCTCGGTGGTAATTGAGACCGGAACTCACATTCCCGTGCTGGTACGGCAGATCGCCGGCGCTCTTGCCAGAAGAATTGTATGCTATCCCCGCGAAGGATGGATGGTAAAACAGGGGGAAGAAATGGGCTTTATAAAATTCGGATCAAGGGTGGATCTTTTTCTTCCGCCGGGAACCAAAATTCATGTGTCCCTGAACCAGAAAGTACGCGGAGGGGAAACCGTACTTGCTGAATTTTCCTGACAAACCCGGTCCCGAATCTTTATCTTTTTCCGTGGTTATTTGTGCGCACTGCCTGTCCGGTGATCCAGCGTCTGACCATCCCGGACTTCGAAATTCAATGAAAGGGTATTGTCCGAATTATAGGTCATCAGACCACTGACAGTATCTGAACCCAGAACCGTCTGCTCGAGCGTAAGGGTATTTTGGGATACCGAACCGGAAACATAAGTCCCTGAACCATAACCGTCGAAATTCTCAATGATCACTCCATCAGGACTGCTGTTCGATGTACGTATGTACATGGTAAAGTTTAAGGATCCCCCTGAACCGTTGCTGTTACCATACCAGGTCGCAATAAACTTGGTCCGGTCGGTAGAAGGATCTTCCTCATTTTTTTC
>JADZBN010000156.1 GCA_020852075.1 Bacteroidia bacterium | reverse complement strand
TTCGGCTGATTGCCATCCCGGATCCGTGAGTGTGAAGCTTAGCTTGCTTTCGGAACTGCTGTTTCCGGAAATTGTCAGGCTGGACAACCCTTTTTGAATGCCGTTTATGGTAAGTTTCAGGGGTATGTTTTCCGCTTCTTCAGTTCCGTCGTTTCGTACTTTGACAATGACATCCACCGGTGCGCCAGGCATTACGTATGGAACTGTAATAAAAGCGGTATCTATATAAAGGTTTTGTCTCAGATTGGATTGTAATGGAATCAGCCTGATGAATTCATTACTATCCGTATGAATATTTCCAGGGTCGGTAAAGGACTTTTGAAAATCTGACAGGATGTAACAGAATCTTGTTGCATTTCCTGTATTGCTCATGGCATCGGTTTGTCTGGTAATCACTTCGCTGAGATGCCTGGTTGCAGGCGAAAGTGTAATCCCGTCCAGTTCACGCAAAAACTCCTCCCTGTTGACAAGATATTGTTGTTTTCCTTCAAAGTCATTGGTAAGCAATTGGAAACGATCTGAGGGTTTGTATGCCTCAGCTATTTCCCTGGCACGTGTTTTAGCCTGGTCAAACAGGCGACCATTTGATCCAACCGCATCCATGCTGAAGGAATTATCTACAAAAACGCTCACAACACGGCTTTCTCCGCGGATGATGTGATTGGCAGAAGGAAGGTAAGGCTGGGCAAATGCAAGTACCAGAAAAGATACGGCCAGCAAACGGCTGATGAGTATGAGGAGGTGTTTTAAGCGTGATCTGGATCGTGTGTCCTGTTTGATTTCTTTTAAAAACCGGACATTAGTAAAAAATACTTTCTTAAATCGCCGGAAATTGAAGAGGTGGATCAGGATGGGAACTGCCAGTGCAGCAAATGCTACCAGGAAGCCGGGGAATACAAAACTCATCTGTTGCAAATATAGTCAATCAAAATTTTTCTGCTACTCCCAATCCGAACAAAGCGAAATCATATTTCACCGGGTCATTCCGGTCCAGGTTCCGGAGGGCATCGGTGAGTTCAGCAGCAGCTTTCCAGTCATTTGCGGTTCTTCTGAGAAGCCCAAGTGTACGTGCCACCCTTCCGGAATGGACATCAAGAGGGCAGACCAGACGGGAAGGAGAAATGGTTTTCCACAGGCCGAAATCCACGCCCCGATCATCCGAGCGTACCATCCATCGCAGAAACATATTGATGCGCTTTGCTGATGCGCCCATCCCGGGGTTAGCAACATGTTTTACTGAACGGGAATAACGGAATTTTGAGATGAAAATTTCACGGAAACCTATAATTGCCTCTTTCATGGGTTCCGATCCAACACCAGAGGCAGGCAGTCGAAACAAAGGCTCAAGACTTCCGTATTTTCGGTACAGAAACTGCAGGGCTGTAAGAAAAGCCAGGCAGTCGGTACCCTGAAAAGTCCGGTGAACAAAGGTCCGGAACGGTTTGAATTCCCCGGTGCGGGCCTGCAGGATGAAAGTATACGGATCCATATCCATCCTGCCCAATAAGGCCCGAGAGTTTCTCAAAATCACCGGTCGCTGGCCCCAGGAAATTGTCGCAGTCAGGAAGCCGGCGATTTCAATATCTTCTCTGCGACTGAAAAGATGTGGAATGGAAACCGGATCGTCCGGAATAAAATCCTTACTGTTGTACCGGTCTGCCTTTTCGTCAAGAAAATCTTTGATATTCATGCCCTTATCTGGTCGCATAAGGGCAAAGGTAGCGCACCTCCTCAGAACAGCATCCACAAAGCGGTAAGAGATACCGCAAAGAGGAGTGTGAGGTCAAATGCAGCATACTTGATTTGGTTTGTTTTCATGGGTTTGGGTGTTTAACGAAGGGATATTTACAGATTTGGAAGGGAAGTAAGGGAAGGAGTTTATCAGGCAATTACATGATGATTTTTGCGAGGCCTGAATTCTCCACCATGAATGACAGATAATACATTGTGCATCTGATTCAGCATATCGCGTTCATTACCCTGAAGCACATCTTCCCTGGATTTATCACCGTATAAAACCTGCATTTTCTGGTGACTGTTATCTGACCTTTGACGTGAATGAATGATTTCCATTTTATTTCTGTGTTATATTGGTTTATGATTTATAAAGTTTGGCTCCTTAGTTGGTGATAAAATCCTTTAATTGATAGACATCCAGCGGACGAACCAGAAATCGGACGACCCCGGGGTTTAACATGACACGATATTTTACATCCGCATCCATGACTTTTTCCGGTTCATTGTTATGTATATCACTGATAGCCACTATTTTACATTTGTTTTTAACAAAATCCGATAATTTGTTGAATTCTGTAAGAAAATCAAAGCCGTTCATCCTTCTCATATTGATATTTAGGAAGATAAGCTCCGGAACTTCACTTAAACGTTCAATATTTTGAAGATAATTCAAAACCGAAACGGGATCCTCTTCAAGACGGATTTCCCTGGCAATGGAAATGGCCTTTAGAATGGTTTCCGTAATAAAAAGTTCGGTTTCATTATCATCCACCAGCATCACCCTGTTGAATTTGGGTTTTGGCAACACCGCTGTGGACGGTGGATTTGGGAAGATCTTTTTGGCTTTCATAAGGTCATGTGTTTCAGTTTGTGAACCCAAAACTCCCCCTAATACTTCTTACTAAAAAAGACAAATTGAAAATAAATAGACATCCGGTTGTCCCATTTGGACTAAGACCGGATGTCATTTTTTTGTCAGAAATGATGTTTACTTCTGGTTATGTTATTTCGTAGATTTCTCTCTAGGCCTTGGGATTAAATTTTAATTAACTGATAATAAGCAATGTAAATACAACACTGCAGGATTGACTTGCTACAATAGGAAAGATGTAACAAATTGAACCCTTAGACATTGGGCTTACCGGTTGTTTACCGGATCAACCTC
>JADZBN010000155.1 GCA_020852075.1 Bacteroidia bacterium | reverse complement strand
GCGGACGGGGTTCTTCCACTGTTCTGGAAACAGGTTTTTTGGGTTCTCTTGCCATCAGGTCAGAGTTGGTCTTAGTGAATCAATAAACTCGGGGTGAGAACGGCAAATGTAACCATTCCTTTTCATTTCCCGCAACACGGAATGATTCAGCAGGTAATATGAATTTAGCGCTTTTTAACAGGAGGTTTTATAGCATTTTAAGCCGTGCATATTTCAGAAGAATCTGCTTGTTTCCAAATCCGTTAAAACAAATGGTGGCTTTTCTGTCAGACGCATTGCCTTCAACCAGCAACACCTTTCCTTTTCCAAACTTTTCATGCTCCACCTGCATCCCCGGTTGAATATGACTGGTATCATCTCCTGTAAAATTCCTGACTTCCGGTGTGTTTACCTTTTTCAGAACAGATTGTGTAGTACCAATGGGCCTGCTACTTCCGTTTCCCCTGCCCCGGTCATACTTTCTGCTTTCCCATCTTTCGGCAGGATGGTCTTCCAGTACCGGATTCCCCGAATGCGGATGCCTCGGTGAAACTTCCTCCAGAAATTCAGGATCAATTTCTTCCAGGAACCTGCTGGGTTCACAATTGATGAGATTCCCCCAACGATATCTGGAAGTGGCCCAGGATAGGGTCAGCAGTTTTTCTGCACGTGTAATGGCAACATAAAACAATCTTCTTTCCTCTTCAAGGTCTTCCCTGTCATTCAGGGAAAGTTGTGAAGGGAAGAGGTTCTCCTCCAGTCCGACAACAAAAACAGCAGGAAACTCAAGCCCCTTGGCTGCGTGAACGGTCATCAGTGAAACGGTATCCTTGTTCTTTTCATCACCTTCATCCGCATCGGTGAGCAGCGCTATGTCCTGCATATACATTTCAAGAGTACGTACCTGCCCCTCATCCTGGTTGATCCCCGGATCACCCTGTGGTGTGATACTTCTGCCTGTTTCCACAAACTCCCGTATTCCGTTGAGCAATTCCTGTACATTTTCATACCGGCTGAGTCCTTCAGGAGTTTTGTCATGATACAATTCCCGGAGCAGGCCACTGGATGTACAAATATATGTTGCGAGGTCGTACGCACTTTCCGTTTTCAACTTCAGGGAAAAACCCTGAATCATCAGGGCGAAATCCGAAAGCCTCTGTAAGGTACTGCTATTGACACCACAGGGATTTGAAGAATCGGTAATGAGCGACCAGGCACTCCTGTCCTGCTCTGCTCCGGTGACAACAAGCCTGTCAAGGGTGGTCTTCCCGATTCCTCTCGCCGGAACATTGATTACACGCTTCAGCGCTTCCTCGTCATCGGGGTTTATGGCCAGCCTGAAATATGCAAGGATGTCCTTAATCTCTTTCCGCTTGTAAAACGACAATCCGCCGTAAATGCGGTACGGGATGTTCATTTTTCTCAATGCCTCCTCCATACTTCTCGATTGGGCATTGGTACGGTAGAGGATGGCAAAATCATGATTGTGCCATTGGTGGTTTACCCGGGTCTCAAAAATAGAATTGGCAACCATCATTCCTTCTTCGTTGTCGCTGAGTGCACGGAGGACAGAAATCTTCCTGCCGGTTTCATTGTGTGTCCAAACTTCTTTTTTTAGCCGGGTCTTGTTTTTTTCAATAAGGCTGTTGGCGGCATTCACAATGGTTTTTGTACTCCTGTAATTCTGTTCGAGTTTAAACACTTTCAGATCCGGATAATCCTTCTCAAAAGTCAGGATGTTACGGATATTGGCCCCCCGGAATGCATATATGGACTGGGCATCATCTCCCACCACACAGATGTTTTCAAATGCAGCTGCAAGTTTTTTCAGAATGGAATACTGGACGAAGTTCGTATCCTGAAACTCATCTACGAGAATGTATTTGAACTTATGCTGGTATTTGTGCAATGCCTCAGGAAACCTGTTAATCAGGTCATACATATTAAATAAAAGATCGTCGAAATCCATTGCTGAATTTCTTCTGCACCTTTTTACATACAATTCGAAAAGTTCGGCAATCTTTGGTTTTCCGGACGCATAATCATCAGCAATAAATTGTGCATTATTCTGATAATCCTGCCAGGAATACAAATTATTCTTGGCTGCGGATATCCTGTTCAGAATGACTTCGGGTTTATATAGTTTATCATCCAGTGCCTGTTCACGGATAATACTTTTCATAAGGCTCCTCGAATCATCGGTATCGTAGATGGTAAAATTGACAGGAAAAAGGAGACGCTCCGCTTCAATACGAAGGATTTTTGCAAAAACGGCATGAAAGGTTCCCATCCAGAGATTGCGGGCTTCGTTACCGGCAATTCTTTCAATGCGGTTGCGCATTTCTTTTGCTGCCTTATTGGTAAAAGTAAGTGCCAGGATATGGAAGGCATCCACATTCATACATAACAGGTGTGCGATGCGATAGGTAAGCACACGGGTTTTTCCCGAACCAGCGCCCGCAATGATCATTACCGGCCCCTCGGTATGTATTACTGCCGCATTCTGCGCGTCATTCAGTTCTTCCAGGTATTTCGTATTCATCGGTATATTTTTTCCGGAACTGCCGGAATCATTCTCGGATTGACAGGAATAAAAACCCGCCGGATCTCATAATTTGCCATAAAACTACAGGATTTGACTCCTTATCAGCCATCCATGACACTCCAGCCATCATGCGGACAATTGCCGGGTTCCAAATTTACCTTTTTGACCTGACCCTGGCTGCGTAACATGTGGTTTTTCTACTGAAAGTATGTGAACAAGTACCAGAAAACCCAGGTATATTGCTAAAAAACCAAAAAAAACATCAAAAAACAACGATTTGCCAATACTGAACGAATTGCATGATCCGTCGTTTTTATTACCTTTGCAATCCTTTTCAAACAAGCGTAGGAGAACGCTTATCCGTCTGGGCCGACGGAAAAGGAATTTTAACCATCAACAAACGAAAAAATGTCTGTAAAAATCAGATTAACACGTCGAGGTAAAAAGCATAATGCCTATTACCACATTGTGGTGGCGGATAGCCGTGCTCCGAGAGATGGTAAGTTTATCGAAGTAATCGGTAACTACAATCCCAACACGAATCCTGCAACCATTCAACTGGACAATGCCAGGGCCTTGACCTGGCTCAGTAACGGGGCACAGCCTACGGATACATGCCGTGCTATCCTGTCCTACAAGGGAGTGCTGTATCAAAGCCACCTGAATAAGGGTGTTGCAAAAGGTGTATTAAGCCAGGAACAGGCTGACAGCAAATACACAACATGGCTTGAAGCCAAGAATCAAAAAATTGAAGAAAAACGCAAACGCGTGATTGGCGGAAAAGAAAAAGCCACTCAGGCATTACTCGCAGAGGAAACGAAGAAAAAAGAAGCAAAGATCGAGTTAATACGTGCAAAAAACACACCACCGCCTGCTGAAGAAACACCATCAACGGAAGCCGCATCCCCTGATGCACCGGAAGCTCCCGAAACCGGTGATAATACTGCAGCGTCCTGAATCCTTAATGATACTTAATGCGTCCGCCCCGTTTAACAGGGCGGACTTTTTTTTCTACCGTTGCAGGCAATTGAAAAAATATCACTTCGGCGAATAGGCTTTTTCAGTAAGGCCCATGGGTTCAGGGGCGAACTGATTCTTGTCCCGGACAATCCTGCACCCGGGAGGAATCCTGACACCGGTTTTCTTTTTTTAATGATTGACGGTCTTCCTGTCCCCTTTGCCATAGAGAACTTCCGGGATTCAGGCGGTGTGCAGATTGTGAAACTGGAAGATGTCAATGATGAATCATCTGCCAGAAAATTAACAGGACTTGAAGTCAGTATCCTGCCCGCAGTACCCGATGAACCTGAAGATATTGAATACCGGGACCTGACCGGCTACCTTGCCATTGATGCTACCTTTGGACCGCTGGGAAAAATTGAAGCCATAGAAGAATTTCCAATGCAACGCGTGGCCAGGTGTACGGTAAAGGGAAAAGAAGTCTTATTTCCACTGGCCAAAGGAATTGTCGTAAGGGTCTCCTCTTCGAAAAAGGAAGTCAGGGTGAATCTCCCGCCGGGCCTCCTGGATATTTATCTTGGGTAAGAGCGACGTACCACCCTGTCTGCATACCCGGTCCGTAAACGGACCACATGAGAAATTTTAAGTATCTTAGGGCTTCCAAGGTATGAATGACGCTTCATTCCGTTTTCGTCAGTTTACCGTTCATCAGGACAAATGTGCCATGAAGGTGGGAACGGATGCTGTCCTACTCGGATCCTGGATCCGACCCGAATACGCGCGTAATATTCTTGACATAGGGACCGGTACAGGTCTAATCGCATTGATGCTGGCACAGAAATCAACCGCAGAAATAGATGCCATGGATATAGATGAAGGCGCGTACCTTCAGGCCAGGGAAAATTTCAGGATTTCACCATGGTTTTACCGGATGAATGTGTTCCATGAATCTTTTCAGGAGTTTGCCCGGTTGAGCAGAAAGAAATACGACCTGATGGTTTCCAATCCTCCATACTTTCATCATGCATCAAAGCCCAGTGAGGCATCAAGACTCAATGCCAGGCACAATGATTTCCTGGCCTATGAAGAACTCCTTGAGGGGGTAAAAAAACTCCTTGCTCCCCATGGTAGGTTCATACTGATATTTCCCAGCAGGGAAGGATTGGATTTTATGGATCACGCACAGTCATCAGGGTTGTTTTGCCACCACATCGTCCGGATCCGCACCAGGGCCGACAAACAGGAAAAAAGACTGATAATGGAATTTGGGAATACGCTTCAGAATCTGACACAGGAAGAAATTGTCATTCAGGAAGCAGACAACAGTTTCACCAGCAACTATATTGAACTAACCCGGGAATATTACATCAGCCTCAGTGCATCACACTGACCTTTTCATC
>JADZBN010000154.1 GCA_020852075.1 Bacteroidia bacterium | reverse complement strand
GGATGTTGTGGACTACTGGTCTGTAAATGTAGTAGAAGACGGAGAACTTTCCTGGACCATTACCAGTGGAAACGGGCAGGACGTGTATGCGTTGCTTCTGGATGGTGACGGGACTACTGTATTGGAAGGAAATTATACGACCTCTACTGCTACCTACAGCAAGGATGGTCTCGCTCCCGGAACCTACTACATCAAAATTTATACCTACTATTCCTATGAATTTGCACCTTATGAATTATCCTGTTCCCTGCTTACACCTGTTCAGGCGAATGACACCGGCTCAAATGACACTACCGCTTCCCCTTCCATTTTACCATTGAACGGATCCTCTACAGGTCATATCGGATACCGGTACAACGGAAATGTGGATGTTGTGGACTACTGGTCTGTAAATGTAGTAGCAGACGGAGAACTTTCCTGGACCATTACCAGTGAGAACGGGCAGACGGTGTATGCGATGCTTCTGGATGGTGACGGGACTACTGTATTAGCAGGAAATTATACGGGCTCTACTGCAACCTTCAGCAAGAACGGCCTTGCTCCCGGAATCTACTACATCAAAATTTATACCTACTATTCTAATGAATTTGCACCCTATACCATCTCAAATGTCATGACACCAGCGCCCCTCCTGGTGGATATTGAACCCAATAACACAATTTCATCTGCTCTGCCTTTTCCCGTTAACAGTTCAACCACCGGTCACATCGGGTACAGTTACAACAATACCCGGGACGATACCGATATGTATGCCATCACATTACCTGAAGATGGAAAACTGGGAATCACAATCACATCAAACAACGGTCAAAATGTTTATGCCTTGTTTTACGATCATAATGGCAGTACCCTTCTGAGTGGGAATTATACGACGACCACCTATTCTTATTCTCTTAATAATCTTGCCGCAGGTACTTATTATATTAAAGTACGGACGTACTATGCCAATGAGTTTTCACAATATACACTTAGCAATTCCCTTGAACCTATGAATTGGTCCGCCGAAGTTCCCGCAGACAACGGGATTGCAGCTTCAGGAACACTGTTACCGGCGAATACCTTGCGTACCGGCCACCTGAATTTTTATTATGACCTGAATTATGATAATCCGGACTGGTGGCAAATCGGATACGACGGGGCCGGAGCCATGGACCTTTCCATTAACCTGGAACAAAACCATTTTAACGGCGATTACCCATATATAGGTTATGCTTTGTATCTTGATACCAATGCTTCTGCTGTCGCATCGGGGCAGGTGCACAATCCTACCAATACCATTACACTGGGATCTCTCGCTGTTGGACGGTATTGGTTAAAACTCACACAGGGGTATTCAACATTTGGTGCTTACCAGCTTCAGGCTGCCTATACGGAAAGGTGTTCAACGGATGTAAGTATTTCAGTGGCTTCAATGCAACCGGGATGTCTTGGAAGCATCACCTATTCACTTTCAAATGGCCTGCCGCCTTACCTCGTTCAGTTGTATCAAAATGGTAATCCTTATGGTACGGCGGATACAACCTCCTCAGATATTACATTTTCAAATCTTCCGCTGGGCTCCTATTATGCCAAAGCATATTCCTTCGGTGCGTCCGGAACCTGTGACAATGTGTCTCCGTCACATGATTTTACAGCACCGGTCGCTCCAACGGTTTCACTCTCCGAATCACCCGTCTTCTGCGATGGCGGCAGCATAACACTGACATCCAGCACCGCATCTTCCTATCTGTGGAGTACCTCTGAAACCACACAGGATATTACCGTGACTACAGGCGGCAATTACTCGGTTGTTATTACGGATAGCTACGGATGTACTGCGTCTTCATCACCGGTTGCAGTTACCGTACACGCAAACCCTGCTACTCCGCTTATCTCCCCGGATGCTTCAACCACTTTCTGTGACGGAGGAAGTGTGAACCTTTCTACCCAGGCAGGATATTCATATCTGTGGAGCAATTCCGAAACCACTCAATCCATCCATGTTACAACAAATGGTGCCTATACAGTGACCATTACAGACGGAAATGGCTGTACTGCCACTTCGCTGCCGGAAACCATAACCGTTAATTCCGCGCCTGCAACAACCATATCGGGAAATAATGTTACCTGTTTTGGCGGTAGCAGTACGCTGACCTCATCTGCAGGAGATTCGTATTCCTGGAGTACAGGTGAAACGTCTCAATCGGTAACCGTCAGTCCGGTGATTACGACGGCTTACACAGTCACAGTCACATATCCCAATGGTTGCACATCCAGCGCAACCCAAACAGTTACTCCCACATCTGAAGTTGTTGCAGGATGTAGCCTGCTCGCTGATGCTTCCTGCAACGGCTCACAGGACGGATCTGTAATGGTTTCCGCTACCGGGGGTACTCCTCCTTATACCGGAACCGGCCAGATTTCTTCATTAGCTGCCGGAACTTATACGTTCACCGTAACCGATTTCAACGGATGTACCGGATCCTGTTCCATTACTGTATCCGAACCTCCAGTGCTTACTGCAAGCGCAACTGCAACAGATGCAAGCTGTTCGGTTTGCGCTGACGGCAGTATCAGCATAGCCTCAATATCCGGAGGTACAACGCCTTATTCCGTATCTCCTCTCACTCCGATGACAGGACTCATCCCTGGGAATTACTGCTTTACCGTTACGGATGCCAATGGGTGCACTGCCCAGGCATGTGCCGTAGTGGGATATTCGGGATGTTCGCTCAGTGCCACCTGCACTGTCGGCAACGATGTCAGTTGTTTTGGCGGAAATGACGGATCTGCTTCGGTCTCTGTTTCAGGCGGATCAGGAAATTATTCGTATGCCTGGACCGGTGGAGGTACTGCGGCAACTGCCAGCGGCCTGTCGGCAGGTACCTATACAGTTACCGTTACTGATCAGATAAGCGGCTGTACTTCAACATGCTCCGCAACAATAACAGAGCCTTCACAACTTAATGCGACCTGTTCTCTGGTAAACAGTGTTTCGTGCAACGGCGGAACAGATGGCGAGGTGGCAATATCTGCAAGTGGAGGTACCCCACCATACACAGGAACAGGTAATATCACCGGTCTGTCTGCCGGTACCTATTCCTATACGGTAACGGATGATAACGGATGCACCGCAACCTGTAGTGTAACGGTTACTGAGCCTCCTGCGTTGACTATATCGGCAATTCCTTCAGGAAACATATTATGTTTCGGTGGAAGTACGGGGGTGGTAGTAACCGCTGCGGGAGGAACACCGCCTTATACCGGCACCGGTACCTTTACCCAAAATGCAGGTACAATCGTTTATTCTGTCGTGGACGACAATGGTTGTGCTGTCAGTGCCAGTATTACACTCTCTGAACCTGCCAAATTGGAAGGAACTACCTCTGCTGTGGATGCAAGCTGTGGGGTAAATGACGGTTCTGCTTCAGTAACTCCGGCAGGAGGAACGGCTCCCTATGGTTATCTCTGGAATCCCGGCGGACAAACTACTGCAACTGCTACAGGACTTGCGGCGGGGTCATATACCGTTACCATTACCGATGCAAACGGATGTTCGGCAACAAAAAGCGTAACAGTGGGTAGTTCAGGCGGAAGCGTAAATCCTGCAGGACCCATCAGCGGACCATCGGGTATTTGCCGCAATCAGTCCATGGTATATTCCATTGCTCCTGTTGCAGGCGCTACCTCCTATACCTGGACGCTTCCCGCAGATGCAACCGGTTCCTCTACATCCGAATCCATTACCATCAGCTTTGGCCCCGCCTATGCCGGTGGATTTATCTGTGTGACTCCTCAGAATTCCTGTGGAAGCGGTACACCCGCCTGCATCAATGCACCTGTCTTTACCGTTCGCCCCATGACCCCCACGCCAATCATCGGCCCGGATATTGTTTGTGGTGGTACGGTGGCAACCTACTCGGTAACTCCGGTGCCCAATGCAACATCCTATACGTGGTCTGTTGCCGGTACCAGTGTGTCCATTCTCACGGGTCAGGGAACCAACTCTATTGATGTAAACATTCCTCCCGGGTTTGGCCAGAGTTCTGTTTCGGTTTATGCCTCCAATTGTATAGGAAATTCCGCGGCTTCCGGAATGTATATTACAGGGAATCCGGTTCATTCCAGTACTCTCTTTGGACCAGGCAATGTATGCGCCAATACAAGCGGGGTAAACTATTATATTTCTGCTGTACGCGGAGCAGCCAGTTATGTGTGGACGACGACTGGTGATATGACTGTTGCATCCTCATCGGGCCCATCCGTGGTAGTTGATTTTGGACCGACATTCACCAACGGAACCCTCACGGTAACCACATTCAACTCCTGCGGCAGTTTTTCAAAAACCTATATAATCAAAGGAACACCCAACAAACCGGGTGGTATTACCGGGCCGTTTACTTCTGTATGCGGTGCCACCGGAGTCACCTATAGTATTGCACCAGTCTCCGGCGCCACCGGATACACCTGGACCCTTCCTCCGAATGTAACCGCGCTGACACCCCTGACTGGCACATCCATAACGGTTGACTTCCAGCCGGCCTTTGTTAATGGTACCATCTGTGTTTCGGCAATTAACGGTTGCGGAACCGGGCCGGCGCGCTGTGGATTGATTCAAGCTGTTCCCGGATCGGGAGGAACCATTTCCGGCCTTACCTCTGTTTGTAAATCACAATCAGGTGTTAACTATTCCATCAGCCCGGTTCCGGGAGCCTTATCTTATATATGGGCCGTCACCGGCGGTGGAACCATCACTCCTTCGGGAACTTCTGCTTCGGTTAATTTCAATTCAGCCACCGCAACAATGGCCATTGTAATTGTGAACGGTGTGAACACTTGCGGGTATGGCCCACCGGGTAAAAAGGTGGTATTTGTGAACCTGGGCTGCAGAACAGAGGGGAATGACCAAACGGAAGAAAGCTTCTCTGCCTATCCGAATCCCGCTCATGATAAACTGTCTGTTAGGTTTAACACAGCCATTGAAGAAAAATACCTCATTCGTCTGAGTGACATTACCGGAAAGACAGTCATTGAGAAATCGTTGCCTGCCGCAGAAGGCCTCAACCAAAGCTGGCTGGATATTTCACACCTGCCTGCAGGGGTTTATATTCTTTCATCAGAAAGTTCCTCCACCGAAAGACAGGTATTGAGAGTTGTTATTGAATAATTTTTTTCATCTGTGGATATTAGCCCTGCCAGAGTTGGCAGGGCTTTTTTGTATTTATAACCTATTAGTGTGTAGAATGGTTTGTTTTACAAAGAAGTGTAACCTGCGGATTTGATCTTCAACATTCACAGTTACATCATACTTCAATGAAATTGCATTTTGGTTCCGGCAGGCAGTAATTAATGAATGAGTATGTCAGGAGAAATTATCACTTGCTTTATCTCTTATCAGGGCTATCCCAAAAATCAGGGAATGAAGATGTTGACGAAAAAAAGAAATATATTTAGAATATAAACATTTTATTCCCTGTGTGGTTCGCTATTATTGTCCGGATTTTTCTTTCCCCAATTTCCTTTGCCTGATCAAACAAGCAAGAAAGATGTGATGCGTTTAATCTTAAAGTTGTAATTAAATCTTTCCCAAAAAGCTTTTCAGTAATATGCTCTGCGTGTCATGGTCACCGAAAACCTGACAGTATCATTACAATACCCGAAACATCATGCCTGAACTTCCAGACACTGAAGATTTTATTACCTTGCATTTCCAAACGGAAAAACCGACAATGAACCGCAAGATCACAAGGATATCAGCAACCACAGTCCTGTTTTTTCTCTTCTTTCTTTCCTGTTCTGTCACAAAACTTGTTCCGCTCAATGATACTGACCTTCGGACGGAACTAAAACAACACATCAGTACGCTTGCATCTGACGCTTTTGAAGGGCGGGAAACGGGAAGCCCGGGTGAGGAAAAAGCGTATAACTATATCATCCGTCAATTTAAAAAATTCAAGCTCAGGCCCGCAGGAACAGAAAATTTTCTCCAGGCATTTCCGTTTCCGGCGGGTGCGAAATCAGGATCCGGCACCCAACTCATCGTAAACATGAGTTCTTTTGAGTATGACAAAGACTTTTATCCGCTGCCTCTTTCTGCCAACGGCATTATTACCGGTTATGTGGCAAAAGTCGGATATGGCATTTATGACCCAAAACTTTCACAGGATGACTACCGCGGAAAGACGAACCTCGTGAAGAAGATTTTTGTCATGGAATCGGGCACCCCGGACGGCAACAATCCACACGGTAAGTTTGGTGACTGGACCGACCTTCGCAAAAAAGTGGATCTGGCGGCTGAGAGGGGTGCAACCGCAGTTATTTTTATCAACTCTGATACTGCATCCGGTGATCCGAAGGCCGACTGGAAAATAAAAACAACCCCTTGTTCTGTTCCCGTCATCTTTGCGGAAGGAAAGGCTGCAGAACTTCTGAGGGACAGTATTGTCACCAATTGTACGGTTGGTGTGGAGATGGAAAAAATTGAAAAGACAGGCCATAACGTAATAGCATACCTTGACAATAAGGTTCCCTTTACGGTAATAATCGGAGCACACTACGACCACCTGGGATGGGGAGGCGAGGGTTCCCTCTATCGAGGCGCTCCTGCAATTCATAATGGTGCTGATGACAATGCCAGCGGTACGGCAGCCCTGATTGAACTGGCCAGGTACGTTAAAGCAACGGGCATGAAACAGTTTAACTACCTGTTCATTGCCTTTTCCGGAGAAGAGGAGGGTTTGCTGGGCTCAAATTATTTTGCAAAACATCCCACCATGGACCTTTCAAAGGTTTCCTATATGATCAATATGGATATGGTGGGGCGGCTCAAGCCGGATGAAAAAACACTTATTATAAACGGTACCGGAACTTCACCCCGGTGGAAAAGCCTGATGGATTCTGTTTCCGTGGACAGTATCAAAATTAAGGAAACCGACAGCGGTGTTGGCCCCAGTGATCACACCTCCTTCTACCTGCAGAATATCCCGGTGCTGCATTTCTTTTCCGGCACTCATTCCGATTACCATAAACCCGGAGATGATGAAGACTAGATCAATTATCCCGGAGAGGTGAGTATTATCCACATCATTGAAAATGTATTGAACCTTACCTCTCATGACGGTAAGCTGCCATTTACAAAAACCAGGGATGATAATAACGAAGATGCTCCAAAGTTTAAGGTAACCCTGGGTGTTATTCCCGACTATGCTTTTGACGGCGAGGGAATGCGTATTGACGGAGTGACCGACGGCAGGCCCGCCTCTCATGCCGGCCTGCTGCCCGGTGATGTAGTCATCCAGCTTGGGGAAAACAAGGTTGTGGATATGATGAGTTATATGAAAGCGCTGGGGAAATTCAACAAGGGAGAAACGACCAAAGTAAAAGTACTTCGAAACCATCAGGTAATCGAAAAGGATATTACCTTTTGATCCTGGGCATTCAATGAACACAAAACCATCTGTATCTGTCATCGGAGGTGGTAGCTGGGCTACTGCGATCGTAAAGATTCTTTCCGTCAGCCTGGAATCCGTTCACTGGTGGGTGCGTAATGAGGATACTGCGGCTTTTATCCGCAATTACAGACACAATCCAAATTATCTCAGTGATGTGGAAATTAACCTGGAACGCGTTCAGGTTACTTCTGATCTGAAATCTGCCTTCCATTCCTCCTCCATAATTATACTCGCTGTACCTTCGGCTTTTTTAAAGGACGCATTGAAGGCTATTACACCGGGGGATTTTAAAGGGAAACTGGTTTTTTCTGCCATCAAGGGTATCGTTCCCGATGACCTGTTAATTGTTGGCGAGTACCTTCAAAGGGTTATGAATGTCCCGGTGGGTTCTATCGGAGTGATTACAGGTCCCTGTCATGCAGAGGAGGTGGCTATGGAAAGGCTTTCTTACCTGACCATTGCCTCGCAGAACAAGGAAAATGCAGCACATCTGGCACAACTTATGTCCTGCCGGTACATCAAAACAACCGTCAGCGATGATATTTATGGAACGGAGTATTCTGCTGTACTGAAAAATGTGATTGCCATTGCCAGCGGTATTTGTCATGGTGTGGGATATGGTGACAATTTTCAGGCCGTACTGATCTCCAATGCCATTCAGGAGATCAAGCGTTTTACCGATGCTGTCAGTCCCATAAAACGGGACATTAGTGATTCCGCATACCTCGGTGACTTACTCGTAACGGCTTATTCATCATTCAGCCGTAACAGGATGTTTGGAACCATGATAGGAAAGGGATACAGCGTGAAGTTTGCCCACCTGGAGATGAACATGATTGCTGAAGGCTATTATGCAACGCAATGCATATACGAAATCAACAGGAAGTACAGTGTACACATGCCTATTATTTCCGCAGTGTACCGCGTGTTATATGAACGCGTTGCACCGAGGGTTGAAATGAAACTGCTGAGTGATCAACTGAGCTGAAAATGACTGATATGCAGTATCGGTTTTGCTTTTGGGGCTGGTGTGACTCTACCTGTTGTTCTTTACCCTTGGGTTGATGCTGTCGCAGGAGCTTTCCTTTCTATTCAGGCTTTCGAAAATACCGGCGAAGTGTCCCATTTGCAGATTGCTGATCCTGCAAAAACGTACATCCCATGTCCGGATACAATGTTACGGGCAGACGGTAACACTGTGTAACATGCAATCCTGAAAGGAATGAGCGCAGGCGTTCGGCAGTATCGCATGTACAATCAGGGATTCTTGGATGCCGGAAAACTTATCAAAGAATAAAAGAACGCACAGGGCGCATCATCCGGGCCTTCTTTAACCCGGTCTCCGGTTTTTAGCAGGAAAATTCGTATCTTTGCAAACTTTGAAATTCAATCTTTCTCTATGTCAGGACTGATAATGGCCGCACAGCTCATCCTTGGGCTGGCAATTCTGGTTACCCTTCACGAACTCGGCCACTTTCTGGCAGCAAGAGCCTTCGGTATCCGCGTGGAGAAATTTTACCTCTTTTTTGATGCCTGGGGCTTTAAATTTTTCAGTTTCCGGAGAGGTGATACCGAATACGGAATGGGCTGGCTTCCCCTTGGTGGCTATGTCAAGATTTCCGGGATGATTGATGAGAGTATGGACAAGGAACAGATGAAACAACCCCCGCAGCCCTGGGAGTTCCGTTCCAAACCTGCCTGGCAGCGGCTGATTGTAATGATCGCCGGAGTGGTAATGAATGTGCTGCTGGGAATTGTCATCTATGCATTCGTACTGCTTCAGTATGACAGGGAATACCTCAGCAATTCAAATGTAACGGACGGAATCTACGCCTTTGACCTGGGACAAAAAGCAGGACTGAAGACCGGCGATAAAATTTTAGACATCAACGGAGATCCCTTTGTCCGCTTTGATGAATTGCTTTCATCCCGGGTAATTTTCGGTTCAACACTTACCGTATTACGTGACGGACGGACTCTTGACATCGTCATTCCAGATGATTTTTATAAGGAAACGATTAAGGCGGGAAAGGGGAATTTCATCGGCCCATACCGGGCGAACCTCCAGGTGGACAGTATAATCTCCGGCCAGCCGGCAGAAGTAGCCGGGTTGAAAAAAAATGACAGGATACTTTCCGTAAACGATCAGCGTACATTTTCCATGGAAGGCTGCAGAAAAATTATTCAGCAAAATCCTTCCAGGCCCATTACCCTGCAGGTACTCAGAGCCAAGGACACACTTACCATCCGACCGGTGGTAAGCGATTCCGGTATGATTGGAATTACCTATCACAGCAATTACGGGGACTATCCCCTCACACCCTATACCCTGGGTACTGCCATCCGATTTGGCTCCGGCGATGCACTGGAAGCCATCACATCCAACATCAAGGGTTTGAAACAGATTTTTGCCGGAAAAGAAAAAGCCAGTGAATCCCTGCAGGGACCCATCGGCATTGCTACCATTTACGGCGGCATCTGGGACTGGCGGCGTTTTTGGGCGATCACCGGCCTTTTATCCATGGTGCTGGCATTTATGAATATTCTCCCCATCCCGGCACTGGATGGAGGCCACGTACTTTTCCTGATTATTGAAGTTGTAACGTGCCGGAAACTTCCCGATAAATTCCTGGAAAGAGCGCAGATTGCCGGAATGATAATCCTGCTTTCCCTCATGGCCTTTACCATCGGAAATGACATCTGGAAACACCTGATCAACTGATCATCACAACCCGGAGCCTCCGGGTATTACAGGATTCTACCAGGATTTTCCAGTTGTTGGCCCATTTGCATTTATTCAACCGCATTAATTTGTTATTTTCGTATTAACCATTCCTGAGAAAAGTCTCCGGATACTGCGTAATTCTATCCCTCAGACTGTGATGAATACCCGGCTGCGCCCCGCAGCATACCGATTGCATCAGTTTTTTCAGTGCAGAATTTTACTGACATGCATCGTGCTTTTTCCGGTATTGCAAAGATCCTATGCTGAAGTCCACGATACCATCAGGATAGCTGCATACAACCTGCTGGACTATCCCTCGAATTCGAATCCGGTGAGTGATACAACATTGAGAAATCCATACTTCCGCACGATTGTTCAGGCCATGAACCCTGATATTCTGGTTGTCGAAGAAATCAATTCGTTAAATGGCCTGGACGGCTTCCTTCTCAACGTCCTGAATGCAGACAGCAGCAACTTTTCCAAAGGAGATTTTCATGATGGCCCCGATACGGATAACGGAATATTCTTTAAGACCTCCGCATTCCGGTTCATCAGTAACAGGGTTATTCCAACTGACCTGAGAGACATTAATGAATTTACACTCATACACCTGCTCTCCGGTGATACGCTGAGAATTTATGCCGTTCACCTCAAGGCCAGCTCCGGTTCCTCCAATGAGGCGCAACGGGCACTTGAAGTTGACAGCCTGAGAAAAATCACAAATGCCCTGCCTGCAGGAAGTAATTTTATGGTGATGGGTGATTTTAACATTTACCAGTCAGGGGAAGCTGCCTATGAAAAACTCCTCGACACAACTTCCGGTAATGAAGGCTATTTTATTGATCCGGTGGTAATGCCGGGAGTCTGGAACAACATCAGTTATTCGGTGCATCATACCCAATCCACGAGGACCCGGTCATTTGGGAACGGAGTTACCGGAGGTATGGACGACCGGTTCGATTTACTGATGTTCAGTAATGCCGTTTCCCAGCCGGGAGGAATTGAATATGTACCGGGCTCCCAAATTGCTTTTGGGAATGACGGCAACCATTACAATGATTCGATCAATCAGCAACCCAATACTGCCGTTTCGCCTCAGGTTGCCAATGCGCTTCATTATGCATCCGATCACCTTCCAATAATAGCCGGTTTTACCGTCGCGTATTCCCCGGAAAACAATCCGACCGATGTGGGCGTTACAACACTCATCACCCCTGCAGACTCGATCTGTCCGGAGGCTGCACATCCGGTAGTTGTAGCAATAAAAAATTTCGCTCAGACTACGCTGGATTTTACTTCAACCCCGGTGGATATAACGGTACGTGTTACCCGGCCCGACGCGGGATTGCAGACATTTTCCATTACCCTGAATTCGGGTTCACTTTCGGCCGGTGCACAACAGATATGCACTGTAAGTACTTCATGCGATATGAGCATGTCCGGAACATATACCTTCACCGCCTGGGCCTCATCAGGCACGGATACCAACCACGGAAACGATACCCTGCCTCCTGTACCTGTAACCGTTCGCTCCGTACCCCAG
>JADZBN010000153.1 GCA_020852075.1 Bacteroidia bacterium | reverse complement strand
GGATCGGGATTGGGGTATGTCGAAAAAGTATTTGATGCAAAGGAAAACATTAAGAACGCAGCCATAAGTTCACATCTCAACGGGATAATACATTTGGGACTTCATATTACCAAACAGACCGGCCCTTCTTCCGAATGTGAATCCGGTATCAGTCTTACGCATTTTTCGAACGGAAGTACTCTCACTCCCAATCTCGGAATTAATGTGTTTTGTGCAAATATTGCCTGGATAAGATATTTCGGGACTAAAAGTACCAGGCTGACAGGAATCCCGCGCAAACCTGCTTTACGATCAAGCCAGACCGTTTCTGTGGGTGCTGCCGTAAAAAAAATATTGCCTCCTTCGGGAAAAACCTTCTACGCAGGAACCCTTTCCTGGCAAAGGTTACAGGCCATATCCGCCAAAAGCAGCTGGTGCATCGGTGCAGACCTGTTTTATGATAACAGCCTGCAGGAAAGAATCTCACGGGAGACAGAAGGTACAGGCAGGCGACGTGACAATTTCAGGCCGGGCATTTTCGGCGGATGGCAGTTGAATACCGGCCCCCTGGGACTTCAGTTTAATGTTGGCTTTTATCCCTATACCCGGTTCAAGGGAGACGGATTTATTTATCAAAGAATCTGCCTGAAGTATTATCTTGACAAGGTCGTAATCAATCTGAACCTGAAAAGTCATTTTGCCCGTGCGGATTTTGTCGAAGCGGGTGTGGGGATCCGGTTATTCAAAAGAACCAGGGAGTAAAAACCCATGGCATGAGCCGGGGATTCTTCCATAGTTTCAAAAGTCAAATAAGAATTAAATCAAAAATAAACCGATGGGCACACCATCAGGGCTTGTAACAAATCCAGATCCGTCCTGTTAACCGTGAAAAAATACTTCTTCCGCTTCATTTTGTTTTTGTTGTTTCCCATCCTCACAACCTGCAAAAAGGATCATTTACTTGATTGCTTTACAAGTACGGGGCGTGTAATCTCCGAATACAGGCAATACCTTTCCTTCAGGAGCATTGATATGAATGATAATGTGGATCTGGTAATCAAATCGGGGAAGATCCCTTCCATCCGGGTAACGGCCGGCCAGAACCTGATTGACGGAATCATCACTGAAATCCAGGGGAACACCCTTTATCTCAGGAATGAAAACCGTTGCAACTGGGTGCGAAATTTTGGCAACAATTACGTAGTGGAAATTACCTGTGACAGCCTGGATCATATAATCGCGCGGGGATCGGGAAACCTGACCTGTGATGATACCCTGCGTTCATCCGAATTTACATTTGACAGCTGGAATGCCGGCGGAAGTATCCGCTTTCTGGTAAACTGCCCTGTGATCCGCATCAACAATGCTGTCGGACGGGCAGATATTCACATGGCGGGGATTACACATTCCGTGCTGTTCTATCTGAATGATGTGGCAACTCTTGAGGCGTCTTCCCTGCATTCAGACCTGGTGTATCTCAACAATAAATCAACAGGAGACATGTCCGTCAGGGTGAAAGACGAACTGTATGCAACGATCAATTATACGGGAAATGTTTATTATTACGGAAGCCCTTATAAAACCGAATTGATACGGAATGGGACCGGGAAATTTATTCATGCCGGGAATTAAAGGCAGGTAAGCATCCGGTTACAATTCACCCGTTTCATGCTGCTCATACCACTCATCCGCTTTAAGGTATCCGGCTGATGCGGCTTCCACGGCCAGTTCGTCACAGCGGTTGTTAAAGGGATTATCGGCATGTCCCTTGACCCAGTGGAACTTCACCTTATGCTTCCGGAAGGCGACCAGGAACCGCATCCAGAGATCCGGATTTTTTTTTCCATGGAATCCTTTTTTTTCCCATTGAAACACCCAGCCTTTTTCTACCGCATCCACAACATACCTGGAATCAGAATATACGGTCACTGTTTCACCGTTTTTTTTAAGAGCTTCCAGACCATATATCACGCTGAGAAGTTCCATCCTGTTATTTGTGGTAAGCCGGTAACCGCGGGAAAGTTCTTTCCGGTGGTGGCCGGCCATAAGAATAACCCCAAATCCTCCCGGACCGGGATTACCCCTGGATGACCCGTCTGTGTAAATGGTTATCAGATAAGTGGGATTTTATTAATGACCTGCATGGGACATACCATTCCGGAATAATCATCAAAAATAAGGTCTGTCATACGACCGCTTTCAGCACATTTAATTTCTTACACACACGGATAAATGCATCTATGGCCTTATCCAGATGATGCCTCTCATGGCCTGCGGAAAGTTGCACCCTGATTCTGGCATTCCCTTTGGCCACTACAGGATAAAAGAATCCTGTCACATATATCCCTTCTTCGAGCAGCATGGACGCAAAATCCTGTGCAAGCCTGGCCTCGTAAAGCATAATGGGTACGATAGGATGTTCGCCCGGTTTTATGTCGAATCCGGCTTCGGTCATTTTTTTTCTGAAATATGAAGTGTTCTCCCAGAGTTTATCACGGAGCCGTGTCGTTTCACTGAGCATGTCAATCACGGCAATAGAGCCCCCGACAATAGCCGGTGCAAGGGAATTGGAAAAAAGGTAAGGCCTCGATCTCTGTCTCAATACCTCAATGATTTCCCTGCGACCACTGGTAAAACCACCCATGGCTCCTCCCAGGGCTTTTCCCAGGGTTCCCGTAATGATATCAATCTTTCCCATCACATTCCTGTATTCATGGGTGCCCCTGCCGGTTTTCCCCATAAATCCGGTAGCATGACATTCATCCACCATAACCAGTGCCTTATATTTTTCAGCCAGTGCTACAATTTTATCCAGTTGTGCAATGGTGCCATCCATACTGAATACACCATCTGTTACAATCATTCTGTGCCTTAGTCCTGATGTTTCCTTCAGTATCCTTTCCAGGTCTTCCATAGTATTATGACTGAAGCGGAACCGCTGAGCCTTGCAAAGCCGTACACCATCAATGATGGAAGCATGATTCAGTTCATCCGAAATAATTGCATCCTGCTCGTTCAGCAACGGTTCGAATACACCCCCATTGGCATCGAATGCAGCGGCATACAACAGGGTATCTTCCGTTCCAAGAAATACGGATAACTTCGATTCAAGGGTTTTATGAATGTCCTGGGTGCCACAAATAAACCTGACAGATGACATACCGTATCCATGGGAATTTATGGTGTTCCGTGCGGCCTCAATGACAGCCGGATGAGAGGAGAGTCCAAGGTAATTATTTGCACAAAAGTTTAATACTTTTTTGCCATTGGCGATTATTTCGGCGCCCTGCGCGGAAGAAATGATCCTCTCCTCTTTGTACAGGCCAGCGTCACGGATTTCCTGCAATTCTTTTTTCAGAAGGGGTTGTAAGGTTTCATACATAGCCGGAATGATTTTCTGATTAGCGTTGTAAAATTCCGAAAATCCCTGCAATAAACCGCAACGTCATTTTTATATTTTATTCCTCAAACAATTTAAATTACACGATGGCATGGTATTGCATACAGAAATTCATGGTTGCGGTATCCCCCCGCCACAGATATCCGGCGGTTTTCATGCCCTCCGGACCGGAAATTTTGTTCAGCATATACAATAGACTTTGCCGGGAAGGGATTTGATCATTCCCAAAAATTCAAGTTTCAGCAGCATCGCAGACACCCTGCTTACCGGTAACTTAACCCTGACAGCCAGTTCATCAATCGGGAGGGAGCCGGATTGTTTCAGCATATCGGCTACTTTCTTTTCCTCTTCTTCAAGCGTGGCAAACAACTCGGGTTGTATTGCCGGCTGACCTTTCCTTTCCTGGTGAACAGAAAGGTCCCAGTTCATGGCTCTTGCAATATCTGCAGCGCCTGTAACCAGCATTGCTTTGTTTAATTCAATCAATGCATTGCAACCCCTGGAAAAGCTGTCACTGACCCTTCCCGGAAAAGCAAAAACATCACGGTTGTACCCTGTTGCCAGTTCTGCCGTTATCAGGGCACCTCCTTTTAGTGCAGACTCAACTACAACTACTGCGTCACACAGGCCAGCAACAATCCGGTTCCTTTCAGGAAAATTTTCACGGTCAGGGATTGTCCCGCTGATATATTCCGTGACCAGTCCTCCCTGCTGAAGCATTTTACCGGATATCCCCTTATGAACAGCAGGATATATTCTGTCCAGTCCGTGTGCAAGTACACCCAGGGTATTCAATCCGTAATACAGCGCACTTTTATGGGCATGAACATCCACGCCATAGGCAAGGCCGCTGACTATCACCGGATTATAGGTGACAAGCCCTTCCACCAGGTTTTCGGTTAGTTCCTTTCCGTATCCTGTGATATATCGGGTTCCCACAATGGCAATCAGTTTACCGGCATTCAGATCAACATTCCCCTTTTGAAACAGGAGAACAGGTGCATCGTCACAATGCCTGAGCCTGCGTGGGAAAAAATTATCGGAATAAAAAAGGGGGGTGATTCCGTTCTTCCGGATAAAAGCTGCTTCTTCTTCCGCTGTCCGGTCAAGAGAATGCCCGGCAATCCATCCTGCCCGTTCGGGCCCTATGCCGGGAATTTTTTCCAGCCGGCTTTTCTTCCACCTGAATATGTCTTCCACGCCTCCGCAGTAGCTGACCAATGCCCGGGCAAGGACTGGTCCGATGCCGGGAAGCTGACTGAGAATGATCTGGTATTTTAATAATTCATCCGGATGTATCAACTTGCCGTTTGGATTATTTTCTATTTTCGATACCGGCCGGTATGCCGCATTGATGACAGACGCCAAGAATACACAACGCAGGTTGCATACACAATTTACTATATGCTGAAAAAATTTATTTTTATTTCACTCATACTACTTTCGTATTCTCTCAAAGCACAGCAAATTCAGCTCCGTGGAATGATTATCAGTTCTGAAGATCATAATGGCATTCCCGGAGTAACAGTAATTGCCGACAGCCTGAATGGAACACTGACTGATAATGACGGGAAATACAGTATTACCCTTGAGGCAGGGCACCATACGCTGGAATTCAGGATGCTGGGATTCGTAACAGAAAATCGTGTGCTGGAACTAAACACTCATTCCAGTCCCATACTGAATGTTACCATGAAGCCGCAGGCAAAAGAACTGGGTGTGGTTGTGGTGAGCGCGGGAAAATTCGAGCAGCCCATTGAAAATGTTACTGTGTCTATGGAGGTCCTCAAGCCCGGCCTTATACATGATTATAATTATACCACCATGGAAGATGCTATGGACAAAGTACCGGGGGTGAATATCATAGATGGACAGGCGAATATCCGGGGAGGAAGCGGGTGGAGTTACGGAGCAGGAAGCCGGGTCCAGGTACTTGTGGACGATATGCCGGAACTGACTGCTGATGCAGGTGATGTAAAATGGACCTTTCTTCCGATAGAAAACCTGTACCAGGCTGAGGTTATTAAAGGCGCCTCCTCGGTGTTGTTCGGTTCATCCGCCCTGAATGGTGTGATCAATTTCCGGACTGCATTTCCTTCCGAAAAGCCACTGACAAAAATCAATGTTTTCAGCGGGATATATGACAAATCCCGGTTTTCCCTGGATGACACCACATACCATCCCTCCTGGTGGGGCTCAATTCCCCAGCAGTATCATGGCCTGAATTTTCTTCACAGTCAGAAATTGGGGAAGTTTGACCTGGTTGCAGGAGGATATATGCTGGATGATGAAGCCTACCGCAGGGGTGAAAATGAGCGGCGCTTACGGCTCAACGCCAATACCCGGTACCGCTTCGGAAAATCCGGACGTACATCTGCCGGAATAAATTTCAATCACATGGTGACAGACGGCACGTTGTTTTTCCTGTGGAAGAATGATACTACAGGCGCCTATATCCCTGCGACCAATACACTGAGCGATTATACTACCTACCGCACAACGATTGATCCCTATTTTACCTGCTTTGACCGTAAAGGCGGATCACATAAAATCAGAACCCGGTGGTTTAATACGGTAAACCAAAACAATACCAACCAGAACTCAACCGCTGACGTGTATTACGCAGAGTATCAGTTTCAGAAACATTTTACGGATAAGGTAACCATTACCACCGGACTGGTGAATCAGGCGGGAGCCGTCAACAGTGAGTTATATGGTAACCATCACTCCAACCAGTTTGCCATCTACCTTCAGGGGGATATAGCCTGGAAAAAACTGACTCTTTCGGCCGGCAGCCGGATCGAACAAAATACCGTGGACGGGGTTACTGAAAAATTCCAGCCCGTTTTCCGCGGAGGAATAAATTACCATTTGCTGAAGGCCACATTTCTCCGTACGTCCGTCGGACAGGGATACCGGTACCCATCCATTGCAGAAAGATACATCCGTACCAATGTCGGCAGCTTGTATATATATCCGAACAGCGAACTGGAATCCGAGAAGGGAGTCAGTTCCGAAATTGGAATCAGACAGGGAATTTCCGCAGGAAACTGGACTGCATACCTTGATGCAGCCGTATTCAGGAATGAATACCGTAATATGATTGAATTTGGGTTTGCCCAATGGGGAAAATCTACCGATCCGTTGTTTGGACTGGGCTTCCGGTCTTTTAATGTTGGGAAAACCAGGATTGACGGCATTGACCTGTCACTCCTTTGCACGGGTAAGATTTCAGCCCGTACTTCCCTTACCCTTCAGGGAGGGCTGACCATTATTAATCCCAGGCAACTTACCTACGACAGCCTGTATATTGCGAAAGTCGGTCAGGCAGCCGCGCTGGGCAGTGATTCGTCCGATATCCTGAAATACCGGCACCGGTATTCTGCCAAGGCAGATGCAGAATTCCGGTACCAAAACCTTTCCTTCGGGTTCGGAATAAACTACCTCAGCAGGATGGAGAACATTGACAGAATCTTCATCGGCGGCATTCTGGATGCGGCCTTCCCTCCCGGCCTGGGAATCGGGCATTACCGGACCTGGCATAAGGAGGGTGACCTTGTTTGTGACGCCAGGATATCATGGAAATTTTCTCCCGTCCTGAAAATTTCTTTCATTGTGAAAAACCTGAATAATCATTTATATATGGAAAGGCCCGGTGATATGCAGCCGCCGCGTACCTTCGAGCTGAATCTTGGATTTGAAAAATAGGCCGGTAGTAATTCCGTTTTTCTTCATCTCACCTTAAAAAGTATTTATATTATTTTTGTAACGTATATAACCCCGCATGAACGTACTAGGTATTATCCCTGCACGCTTTGGCTCTACCCGGTTTCCGGGAAAACCGCTGGTTGATATCGGCGGCAAAAGCATGATTCAGAGAGTATACGAGCAATGCCTGCTCAGCAAGCTTCTTTCCCGCGTGCTGATTGCGACTGATGATGAACGGATTTTTAATCACGTGAAGGAATTTGGCGGAAATGCAAGTATGACATCGCCAAAGCATCAGAGTGGTACAGACCGTTGTGCGGAGGTACTTGGTAATGGTACCGGGCAGGACTGGGATGTGGTGGTGAATATTCAGGGGGATGAGCCCTTTATTCATCCCGATCAGATTGACCTGCTCATTACCCTTTTCGAACATCCGGAAACCTGTATCGGCACACTTGCAAAAAAAATCACCTCGACAGATGAATTATTCAACCACAATAATGTGAAGGTGGTCATGAATAAACGCAGGGAGGCGATATATTTCAGCCGCTCACCCATTCCTTACAACAGGAATTTCCCCGAACAGGAATGGCTGAAATACTCTACCTATTACAAGCATATAGGAATTTACGGTTACAGGAGTCATACCCTGAAAGAGATCTCCGCACTGGTAAAAACAAATCTGGAAATTACCGAGTCGCTTGAACAACTCCGCTGGCTTGAAAACGGCTATATCATTCATGCAGGGATTACCTCCCTGGAGAGCATTTCTATAGACACCCCCGAAGACCTGGTAAAGGTAAAAAGCAATTAAGCCTCAACGATCCATTTCAGAAAACGAAGATTTTCTTCCTTTTCAAAACAGTATCTTCTGAACGGATTTCGACAATATAATTACCGGGCATAAACGACCTCGTTGAAATATGGACAGACCCTCCCTGTACAGAATACTCTTCCGTTAAAGTACCGTTGATGGATGTGATCCTGATCTGATACAGGGTTCCAGCCGCTAAACCGTCAATGGTCAGAATGTGGTCTTTTGAAGATGGATTGGGATACACACTGATTCCGGGCTGATCCGTATTCCGGACTGCGGTGGTTAACGGAGAAATATAAGGTGACAAATCAAAACTCCAGAGTTTGGGCGGTACATTGATCAGTGAATAGGTAAACCTTTCATTGGTAATATATCCGTAGCCGTTTTCGTTGAGACATATACCCTCTGTCTGACCGTATGTAACAGCACTGCCAATACTGAATTTTCTTTTGTTGCCGTTGAAAAACTCCGATCCGGGATAATCATAAAACATCCACGCAAAACAGGGCCCTGGAATTACATTGTCATAACACAACAATACCAGGACTCCGTCATGCCTTATGGCGGCAGACGTCACCAGTCCGTCCACATAGAAACTGTCCCGCAATTCGGCAACATGCTGGCCGGGGGAAGGATCGAGGGCATAATGCCTGGTCCATTTTGTCACCCAGTCTTTCGAAAATAAATGAAGGGAATCATTATAAAAAACAAACGCTTCACAATCATACCGGGTATTGTCAGGAGCAGGTGTAAAATCCGTCTGGTCTGAAAAGGTGAATGAGATGGTATCTGCCGTGCAGGTGTAGGTGGTGTCATTTACAGACGTCGTCGGAATACGGTAAATCCTCAGGTTGGTGCGGTTCCCGTAATTATTTCCGAAATCTCCTACATAGATGTAATCCTGGCTGCCGGTGATATCTTCCCAATTATTATTGGATGTATTGGTCAGGGTAAGCTGCTGCAGCATGGCTCCGTTGGTACTATCCACTCTGAACAGGTTTGTATTTGAATCATCCACGTGTGTCCAGAGATTGTTGTTCTGTATCAGTATCCCGGATGTTTCGTCAAATAATGGCGTTGCAAGGCCGGTAAGCTCCGTCACGGAAAGGCTGGCGGGTGGATACACACAACTGCCGTCATTGACAAGGGCCTGTGCATCATAATTCGTTGCAAGAGGATCCGTGCATCCTGCCTGGGCAAAAATTATTGAGGGGTTTATCAATAACAGCAGCAGCAGAACCGGAAGAATGAATTTTTTCATTCTATAAAACTAAGAAATGCCCGGCACATTTCTCCACAGTTCTTTAATATCAGTTGTCTGAATCCATGAATGGGTATCTATTACCACCTGTTGCGGTACATTTAAAAAAACAAAATTCCGGATGCCTATAACGGCACGTGCAACAAGTCAGAGGTCTGCCGCCACGATAAATTCGATCTGCAGTGAATAGAGTCCCGGCCGGTACGTAACCCCGGGCACCAGTTTCAGGTCTGTACGAAACTGGTAACACTGAGGGTCTGTCAGGTAAGATCCGGGGGTATTCGTACCTGTTGGATTCGCATCGCCACAGTTGACCGAAGGATCCGGAGCGTTCAGATGATCGCCAATAATATCCAGGGTGGAAAGGGCTATATCCTGAAGCGGTACATAGCCGGAAATTTGTGGCGTATTACTCAGATTATGCACCCTGGCCTGCAATATGCCAACAGGAGGCATTCCATTCCCGCTTGTCGTGTAATACAGGGCATTATCCCAGGTACCCGCCACCGCGGTTACTGTTCCCATATACAAATCCCATTGTCCGCCGGCAGCTTCAATGTTTACAGTAATGGCATTGGGTATTACAATTCCTGCCTGGAGTTTGGTTATTGAATTAAAAGTAAAATCCACATTGGGTGAGGAGGATAATACAATATTTACTGTCTGCGCTGATCCCGCGGTTGAAAATAATATGCTGATGCAAAAAAACGGCAAAAGCAGCAACCATGTCGGAATGGCATTTCGGTTCATCAGGAATTTAAACGAAAAACCTTTCAAAAGGATATACAATAACATCATGAATTATGCCTGTTCGACAGATACTTCCTAAACAACAAAAGCAACCCCCGTTAGGGAGTTGCTCCTGCTGTTCATAGGAATTTTCTCAAAGATCTTCTGTAAGAGTATATACTACTTCCAGGTCGTAGAATCCAGGCTGGGCATAGGGTGTGGCAGCGGGGAATGTTGCTGTAGCTACCAAAGGATATTGGGCTGTAAGGTTGGGGAAGTTTGCCGGCACACCGGGCTTAATCCTGTAATGAACCAGGAATTTGTTCGTAAGCGGACTCTGGGTGGATGTTGCCGGAGCATAGCTGCTGCTGACACCCTGGGCAAATTCACCGGCAAGAAACTGGGTATTGATCGTCGGGGTAAGCGAAGCAAGATTGGCGCCGTTGTTACTTGTCAGGCCGATAAAACTGTTGAATGTCTTGGGTGCTGCCACAGAGTTAGCCTGGATGGATTCCATTTCCAGGATTTCAGAAGGCAGTGTCCCCTGACCGTTGGTACCGGCACCATAGGCAAGTTGCTGGGTCCAAAACCGCGTGCTGGGCTGTGCATACAAATCCCAGGGTACGGTAGCCTCCACCTCCAGCCGGGTTGCATTGTATTTTGTAATCCCTACCTGGTACTTCTGAATGGTATTGAATACAAAATCCACCTGGGGTTCGGTAGTCATAGTAAGCTCCAGGATCCCCTGCAGGTCCATTGTCACTGCCACATATTCCTGGTCAGACAACTGGGCACTGGACTGATTCATTCCAATGATACCCGCAAGGGCGGTCATCAGCATAATTTTTTTGTAGTTCTTCTTCATAGGTATTTTTTAAATGATGCATTACAAATAAACGACAGGAGTCAGGGCGTATGTTCGTAATACACCGCCGCTTCTTACAGTTTATTTAATACTTCATTCAAAATCCTGATTTGTGATATTGCTTTTTTTCGGGGTGAGTGTGGAGCCGCAGATGAAATAAAGAAAAAATTCCCCTTCATTTTTTCCGGTTTTACCCGGTTGTCTTCATTCATCATTCAAAATATATGGAGGAACGATATAATTTGTTACCGCGTAAAAATGGCCGGATATAAGATTTACTGAATATCTAATTCCATCTCTGCTGCCTGCACATTTTCCCTGCTTCCGTAGTCCACAACTCCCATTACCGAATAATGGCCTTTTTCCAGGTCATCCGGAATGATGAATTTAACCTCCCTGACGGCGTCCGGCAGCAGGGTAAATGCAAAGGGCTTTATCCGCACTTCCTTCCCCGTTCCGGTATTGGTAAATTCCAGGTATGAAGCACAGTCTGCAATGGCCTCACCCGTATTATGGGTTTTAAGTACCAGAACTCGCTTGCCCTGCTGCTGTGTTTCCGACTCACGGAAATTAACGATCTCCACGCTCCGGGAGGTAACGGTAGGTGGCGTCTGGAAAATATGTACTACAAACTGAAAGGTTTCCGTAACACCGAGCCCAATGGCTTTATTATCCGAAAGATTTTTTTCCTGTTTCTCCTTAGTCAATTTTATCCTCATAGCCGCCCATTTTACCTTGTTGGCTTCGGGTGTGGCAGGAACCTGAATCAGAACCTGAATCTTCTGGATTTGACCGGGGTCCAGTTCAAAAAAAGATGGCGTGGCACTCAGCCACCGGGAACAACTGTTAGGACTTTCTCCGGCATCCAGAAAACGGCTTTTGCCTTCAATTCCTGCAGGTTCAAAATCTCCAAAAGTTACGGCAAAGGATTGCCTGACGCTGGCATTGTTTGTAATTGAAATTTCCTGTGTTTTGTACTCACCAACCGCAGCCTTGTAATATAATCTGCTGGGTGAAATCGAAACACTCTGTGCACCGGCGGTGAATGAAAGGAACAGAATACCTGCGCAAATACATACACAGAAACAACTGATGATTTGACGCGTGTTGTATAAATCCGGGTTGTGCTGATTTTTCATATGTCTCTTTACTACGTAATATATGTCAATTGGTTTATTTTATTTCTTCTCCGTTACTGTTAAACTTTTTAATTTCCAGTTTTCGTTTCTTTTCAACGATATTGAATGTTATACGGTAATTATCCGTTGCATTCGACAGATTGACGGTCAGGTGGTTCTGAATGATGATAAAACCGCTGCCCAAACCCGCTTCATTTACACTTACCGAATAGAAGCCGGGTGGCAGGAACAGATTGAATTCCCCTTCGCCGTTTGTCAGCGTGCTGTATGATTTTCCTGAAGAATCTATTGCCGTTACACGGATTCTTCCCAGTTCCATTCCTGAATTACCGGAATATTTATCACGCAGCAGGTTGAGTGTACCCGACAGGCGGGTTCCCCTTCCCAGGGCAAGGTAGGAGGTCTGTCTTTTATCCACCATCACTTCCATATTCCCGTTATCAAACCATTCGGTTCCTGAGGTGAGGGAAGCCGCCTTTACCTGATAGAATCCCGGTGGAATATTTTCAAAAAGAATTTCGCCTTTGGAATCCGTGATAAAGTCTTCTCCCGCATTTATGGAAACCCTGCCCGAATCCACAGCGGTTCCCGGGGCCGGTTTCATCCGGATGGTAACCAGCATGTTTTCGAGCCCTTCCTCGTTATTATCCTGTTTTCCGTTACCATTCAGGTCTTTAAACACCACCAGTTTCAGCGTGCAGTATTTTTTACCCGGAACCGGTATTCCGATTTCCTTCCGGATACCGAATCCCACATTCATCTCATCCATGGAATAGGGTTGAAAATAGTCACGGCCCTGCAGTTCGTCAAGAAGCGGATTTGCCTGCTGGGCACTCGACATATAGGATGCATACGCCGAAAACCTGAATCCTGATTTACTGTAAAAAAACAACTCGGGTCTCAGGCGGAAGGTAGTCTTCCGGAAATAGCTTTCATACCGGACATCCGACAGGGTTGTCAGCAGGAACTTTCCATCTCCAAACCAGTAATCATAGGAGCCGCTCAGGTTCACGGTCTGGGGATTGATCCTGTCGTGTACAAAACGGAGCTGTTCCGAAAGCTGGTTGGGACCATAGAAGTAACGGACACTCAGGTACAGGCGGTCCCACCTGTAATAGGAGGTAAAGCGTGACAGGAAAAACGAAGGCAGTCCGCCATCTCTGACAGAAGCGTATCCCATAAACAGGTTACTGCTGAAACGCATGGATCCATTGGTTCTGGCGGTGTATTCAAAACCGCTTCCTGCTGTATTCACGCGAATTGCATTATTCTCTTCCTGGAAATATACCGGCTTGATATACAATACCGCAGGCAGGGTTTGGATTCCCCAGCGAAGTTCATCCCGGTTGTTGATCAGATAGTTTCCTGACTGAAGCTGGCCGTTCAGATAATAGGTCGGATGCTGGGAAAATTGTTGTCCGTTCGCCGACAGGCTGTGTGTTGAATTAATCCTGTAACCCGCGCTTGCCGTCTGCATTCTCACACCACGGAAGAGAGAATAGCTGTCACTCCCATAAAGGCTTCCTGCACCCAGGGTAAATCTGCGGATACTTCCCGCATAATTCACATCCCATCCCATTCCCCTGACGGGATTGGTGAAGCCCGCTCCCGATGACAGGTAAGATTCATTGCTGTATCCGCCACCCACCGAAATATGATGAAAGGGGCTGATGCGGATTCCGGCGGTGGAATTATACAGGGATGTAGTGATCCCGAATACTGAATTTGTCTGATGGCTGTAATAGTTGTTCCATGTCAGTACCGGGTTATGAAAACTGTGATAAAAACCATACCCCGTATGATTATGATTCTTAAACAGCCCCGGTGACCTCACATACATGGCTCCCAGCGTGTTCTTTCCCATTGTATAGGAACCCTTGACCCCCTTGCCTGTCAGCAATGACCTTCCCCAGCCGTTTATCTCCCCGGCCTCCGCCGTCATCTTATCTGAAAAATATCCCAGGTAATGATTGGAGCCGAGAAAGGTGTTACCATTCAGAAAATTATTTACAAAAACCGTTTGCAGGCGGTAATTCAGAAACTCATCTTCACCGATATGTGCGCTTCCGTATGCATCCAGAGACATGGTTGTACCATCCGACAGTACATCGTAAACATTTGCCTCGAGCACCAGTGGAAGCGCGGAGCGGTTAAACCGGTTTCTCTGAAGCCTGCTTGTAAGTTTGCGGTACTGAACCGTACCGGTCCAGCTTGTAAGATCAGACACCCCGGTACTCTTTGCCAGAACCTGTACAGGATAATTTTCAGGGCCGGTTGGGCTTCTCAGTACCTCATCTTTTTTCCCTTCATAGGCATTCTTATCCCTGATTTTTTTTACCCCGAACAACAGTACCGTATCCGCTCCGACTGGCAGTGGAACCACGAAGGAAAGCAACACAGGCTGACCTGTACCGGGATCCACAATACTCAACAGTCGCTGGGGAAGTAGAGTAATCCGGATAAATTCATCGGCATTCCCAAGATTTGTCAATTGCACCCTGAGGGTCGAAGTATCCGATTGATTGGAAAAATACATACTTCTTGATGGGAGAAATGCCTTCCATCGGGATTCACCCTGCATTCCCACATACCAGTTTTGTGAGGCAAAACGCACGCCCTCACCGGATTCCAGTACAGCAGAAATGATATAGCTGGTATTTCCTTTGGTATCCCCGCCGGGAATAACCCTGACGGGTACAAATGTTGAGTCTCCCGCTTCGAGGTGAATTTTTCTTTCCGCTAATCCGAGTATTTCCCAGTTGGCAGGAACCGAATACAGCAGCAGGAAGTCCGATGGCATTGAAGTGTAATTGACAATCCTCAGTACGTTTGAGGCCACTTCACCGGAGTTCTGCACCGTATTGTTTTTTACAAATTCCGCCTGAATGCCGACAGGTGTTACGGCGCTGGATGTCTGAAATGCCAATATCAGGGAAATAAAAATCAACTTCCCTGACCCTGATAGGAATTTCCTGGAAATCAGTACAGCCATGTACAACAAACATAACGCGATTCGAAGGGTTGAGTTGACCCAATTGGTATGGGCAACTTACACACGAAAAAATTCACCCCACCACCCCGGCAAACAGATGGCATGGTTATGACCTTACAGGACTGCCCATTCCATTGTGTAAGAATTTTCCGATATCAGATTTCGGATTAGAGGAATTTCATATTCATTCGGGTTCATAAAAAAAAATTCAAAAATATGCACCGGTATTGAACGTAAGGTTTTCCTGAAATTCCGTTATCCGGGGGATATTGTTTTCATACTAAAATTAGAATCTGCTGCTACCCGGTCTGATGAACCGGTAATTATCAATAAAACACAATGCGGTGGGTTTGTTTTAAAATCAAAATCTGATACCATTCTTTACAAGGCTGATGGATTGAAATTATATACATCTTCCCTGAAATCCATGCTGAAAAATTCCGGCAACCGAAAAGACCATACATCCATTTTACGAGGATGGAACAGGAGTTTTATCTGAATCCGGAATTCAAATCATCAGACTCCAACCAAAAAAGTCCGGATCCTTTTGAGAGGAAATCAATTTATTACATTTGTTTCCCGGGAAATCCGGATACAAATGCGGAATTAAATGGTGTCCCGGCCAGGTTTAAAAAAGTGATGTATCTTATGAACCGGTATTTGCATTCATGAAAAATACAACGCTGATTTCATTCATCCGTAACCCTGATCCTGACAATTCAGTTACAGGCAAAGCGGGGCTTGCACCTGAAGATAATATAGCATTCTCAAGCAACCGTTGACCCTATGAAAAGATTATCCTGGCCCGATGGAGGGCTGCTGCTGCTTCGTGTTATCAGTGGCTTAAGCCTGATACTATTTCACGGCTGGGTAAAACTCAGCGCCTTCGAAGAAAGAATTCATTCCTTTTCTGATCCGATCGGTCTTGGCGGAGAAATCAGTTTTGTCCTTGTTCTTATTGCCGAAATGTTCTGTCCGCTATTCCTGATTGCCGGGTTTAAAACCCGGTTCGCCCTGATTCCGGTAATTTTTAATTTTATCGTAATCGTCTTTATCGCTCATTCAGGCAAGGAATTAAGCAGCCGGGAATTACCTATCCTGTACCTGACTGCTTTTCTGGCTCTGTTTTTTACCGGACCCGGCAAGTACAGTATTGACGGTAAATAACAATTCCCCGGTTCTTTCAGTGAAAGGAGAGTACAGCCACCACCACAATGAGAAGTCCGGTAATCATTGACAACCTGCCAAGCGCCTTTATCTTCATCAGGTGGGTTTCGGTGTTGCCCGAAGAAGCCTTTTTTGCTGTGGACGATATTATGCCTACCAGGGCAAACCATAACAACACCAACATGAGTTTCACAATCAGCCAGGGCATAGCACCGAGTATATGTATGTAGGGGTAGATCAGGTAAATGCCTGAAAGCAACAGCAATCCCAGTCCGATATGGCCCATCCGGGAGAGGGCAAATGTTTTCATGGCAAATTTTACCGCTTCCTCTTTTGGAAGTTTGCTGCCGGCAATACCGAGAAACATAAATGCAAAACTGGTTCCGAGGCCCATGGCAAGGCCAATGAAATGGAGGGTGAGAAAGAACTCTTTCATAGGGGTGGCTTTTGGGGTTATATTATGGTCTAAATTAAAGGAAATTTTTTTCGGATTTTCAATACGAACCCAACCCCTGACATCATTCAAATTCTCACCGGGAATTTATGATGTGAAATCTGCCATTCCGGTTTTCGTAATGTGTACCGTGCCTTCTTATCAGTTATCAGATATGATCTCCGGAACCCATAAAAAACCGCCTCTCAGGGTTTACGGGAGGCGATTCCAACCACATTCCATTTTTTGACTAAAACATACTCAGTGGTAT
>JADZBN010000152.1 GCA_020852075.1 Bacteroidia bacterium | reverse complement strand
TGATGTGTATGATTTGAATTCTTCAACCGCAGGTTTACAGGATGGATTTGTAGAATCCTCCGACTACAGCCAGATGGAGAATGACAGCCAGGCATTCCTTTTCGGCTATAATGCAAGCGATATTACCGGGGACGGTATCGTGGAATCCGCTGACTACGGGCTTCTCGAAAACAACAGTATCTTATTCCTGTTTGCCCAGATTCCTTAACAAAAAACACACTTCCAACTAAAAACCCCGGTTATTTTTCCGGGGTTTTGGTTTTTATTTACTATCCGTTTTCACTGGTTTATCACCTTTCATCGCCGGCTTGGGTATTCCTGGCTGAGCCGATGACAGTTCTGTTTTTTTGTACCCCTTCGGTACTGCATACATTTCTTCGGGAACCTCCACCTTTTCAACGTTCACCAGTTCAAGGGTTGTAATACCGGTTTGGTGGTTGTCCAGAATGACCTTTACGGGAAACCCGTCAGCATGTACTGATTGCAATGTTTCTCTCCTAACCCCGGAAGTCCACCTGGGGTCTATGGATAAAACGGGATAAAATGTCTCCATGTGAATACTGTCGGTAGTCCATACCTCCTGCCGTGAATGCGTTCCCGTCAGAACAGCATGTAAACAGGGAATACCATTTAAGGTATCTCTGCCTGTTAATTCAACAGTGTATTTTTGATTGTCAGGGATGTGCATTTTCTCATCAGGAATTTCTGACCAGGTCTTATTCATGGAATTCAAACGAATGACTGTTCCCGGATTATCTGCCCTGAGGATGGTAATCAGTTTTCTCCCCTGCATGGCGACGGACGATCTTCCACTTTGTATCGTAAATTCCATCCTGCTCCCTTTGTCTGATGCGTACAGATCTATCCTGCCATTGGCTCCCTTAGAGTTGATTACCTTCATTTCCAGGTGTAGCCCCTTTCCGGCAAATACCGTCGAATGAAAGAGAAAGAATACGATGACTCCGGTGATAATTGATTTCATAATGATTATTCAATGTGACTTTTTGTGTTTACGGGTTGTGCCTTTCACGCCAGATTTGGTTAAAAGACCGGCGGGCAATCTGAGGAAGTTCCCGCCTGTCTCCCCATGTTTTACTGAAAAAGGTTTTCAGAACAAAATTTTTAATTCCGGAACCACCCTGGTTCATCAGGTGGCGGTTCAGCATGGCTTTTTTCCAAACGATAAATGCCCATTTCTCAGAGTTGGCATGAAACCCCTGGCGGACAGCATCTCTTCTGTTAAGAAGCAGTAATTTGTGTATTTCAATTTTTACTGGACAAACTTCCGTACATCTGCCGCACAGTGATGAAGCATAACTGAGGTGTTTGTATTCTTCCATTCCTGAAAGATGAGGGGTAATGACGGAACCGATTGGCCCGCTATAGGTAGTTCCGTATGCATGACCCCCTACACCCATATATACAGGACAGGCGTTCAGGCATGCACCACAGCGAATGCAGGAAAGCGCCTGCCGCTGTTCATGCTCATTAAGAAGTTTTGTCCTTCCGTTATCCAGAAGAATCACATACATCTCCTCCGGTCCGTCGCGTTCATCACCCTGTCTGGGGCCACTGAAAACCGAATTATACACCGTGATATTCTGTCCTGTACCGTGCGTTGCAAGAAGTGGCCAGAATAAGTCAAGATCCGTAAGGGAAGGAATCAGCTTTTCAATACCGGCAACGGCAATATGAATTTTTGGAAAGGCCACAGACATCATGGCATTCCCTTCATTTTCTGTAACACATACCGATCCGGTATCAGCAATTAAAAAATTGGCTCCCGTAATTCCTGCATCAGCCACCTGATACTTCTCCCTGAGCTGCTCCCTTACAAAGGCGGTGATCTCCTTCGGAGTTGACGTATCAGACAGATGGTACTTTTCTGAAAATGTCTTTGCCACATCCTCCTTGCTCAGGTGCATGGCAGGTGTCACGATGTGGTATGGATGTTCATGCCTCAGCTGAACAATAAATTCGCCAAGATCCGTTTCAACAGATGAGATGCCTTCCCGTTCCAGTGCTTCATTTACCTGAATTTCCTCCGTAGTCATGGACTTTGCCTTTACCACGGTACGGGCGTTCGCCTGATGCAGGATTTTCAGAATTTCGGATACGGCTTCTGAGGCATCACGGGCCCAGATTACCTTGCCGCCATGCTTTATGAAATTTCCCTCAAACTCAATGAGGTATTTATCCAGGTTTTCGGTAACCCTCCATTTCAGCACAGAGGCACGTTGCCTGGCCGTTTCCAGGTCGGCAAACTGTTGCTTCCCTTCAACAACCTTTTTATCGTACTGGGAAATATTGAATGCCAGTTTCCTTCTGTGTTCTGTATTAAAAACACGGTCTTCCGCATCCAATAAAAACTGATCCGAATGAAGGGACATAAGCCTGTGGCGGTAAAATTAATCATTCAGAAACACTTTTCTTCAATTTACCAGGCAAGGAAACAACCATCAGGAAAACTCCGTTTGGGTTAACAACAGATCATCCAGGGTTTCCCGTCTTCTGATAAGAGTCGCTTTTCCGTGATTCACCAGAACTTCAGGGGGCCGCAACCTTGAGTTGTAATTATTACTCATACTGAAACCATAGGCTCCGGCATTTTTTATGGCCAGTACATCACCTTCCCGTATTTCATTGATTTTCCGGTCCCAGCCTAAGGTATCGGTTTCACAGATATAGCCCACAACGGTGTACACCCTTGGCCTGCCTTCCGGATTACTGATATTGACAATATCATGGTAGGCATCATAAAACATCGGTCGGATCAGATGATTCTGTCCGCTGTCCACTCCTGCGAATACCGTTGCCAGGGTCTGCTTCACCACATTCACTCCCACAAGCAATATTCCTGCTTCGGAAACCAGAAACTTTCCCGGTTCAAACCACAATTCAAGATCCCTCCCATAATCCCTGCAGAAATCTCTGAATCTTGAAGAAAGCGTCTTCCCAAGATCCCCGATGTCGGTGGTTACATCCCCTTCCTTATAGGCTACCTTAAAACCACTTCCAAAATCAATAAATTCCAGGTCGGGAAAAGCTTCGGCCTCATCGAACATCAGGTCGGCCACTTTCAGAAAAACCGAGGAGTCAAGAATCTCCGAACCTGTATGGATGTGCAGGCCGTTCACTTTAATGCCGAAGGTTTTAATCAGACGATGGATATGCCGGAGTTGGTGGATGCTTATGCCGAATTTTGAATCCACATGGCCGGTCTGAATATGATGGTGAGCGCCTGCCGAAATGTGGGGATTCAGGCGGATACAGCAAGGAACGTTTGAGCCGTAGGTATTTCCAAATTGTTCAAGAATGGAAATATTATCAATGTTAATTCTCACACCCGCTTCCACTCCGGCTATGATTTCCCGGATTGAAACACAATTGGGTGTAAACAGAATCTGATCCGGTCGAAAGCCGGCCTTCAAACCGAGTTGTACCTCCTGGATGGAAACAGCATCCAGTCCGGCCCCAAGGTTTTTCATAACCCTGAGTATAGAAAGATTGGTCAATGCCTTACAGGCATATTGAATCCGGAGGGTTATACCGTGGAATGATTTACTGAGTGTTTCGTATTGTTGCTGAATGATCTCAGCATTATATACATAGACGGGGGTTCCGAAGTCATGTGCGACACCTGTTAATTTGACACCGGCCGAATAATATTCGTTGTTTATAAGATCCATCGTTCAAATGTATGTCTTTCCTCCATCAAAAGATGGATTCTGACAAGTAAATTATTCATAAATACCTCATCAATGAGAAAACATCTCCTGCAGACACCACTGATTTCCCAAGATTTATTTCTGCGTTCATCGGCACAATCTGCGGGAAATATAAATTGCTCCCGTAGATCCCGCTGATTTTCGCAGATCTTTTTTTCTGCGCCTATCTGCGCAATCTGCGGGAAATATAAATTGCGCCCGCAGATCTTACTGATTTTCGCAGATCTTTTTTTCTGCGTTCATCGGCGCAATCTGCGGGAAATAAAAATTACTCCTACTGATCATGCTGATTTTCGCAAATCTTTTTCTGCGCTTATCTGCGCAATCTGCGGGAAATAAAAATTACCCCCACACATCCCACTGATTTTCGCAGATTTTTTTTCTGCGCTTATCTGCGCAATCTGCGGGAAATAAAAATTACCCCCACACATCCCACTGATTTTCGCAGACCTTTTTCTGCGTTCATCGGCACAATCTGCGGGAAATATAAATTGCGCCCGCAGATCTTACTGATTTTCGCAGACCTTTT
>JADZBN010000151.1 GCA_020852075.1 Bacteroidia bacterium | reverse complement strand
ATTTCAATTCAGGTATCGAAGAAAGGTGGCCCACAGGCAATCCACGTACGGAAGAATTTCCGTTGAGGGTGGAAACCGGGACAATTGGCATGAGTCTGATAGTGGCTCCATCTCCCTTTTGCAATTTCCTTCTGGAAGGCTTACACACAACCAGTCTGAACGACCCGGGGAAAAACGGTCTCTCATGGTCTGTACAGCATACCCAAATTTCACCGGGTGTGCGGTTCGCCATGAATTGTAAATCAGGGCTTCAGATTGTACCCGGTTTCGGATATCCCATGGATCTGAATACCGGGGAATCATCGTTCCTTTTTTACCTGTCATTCGAACATCGAGTAAAGAAATAAAATATGCATTCATTCACTGAAGAGAACTATCTCAAAGCCATCTATACCCTTGCTGAACGGAGTTCGGGTAAGGTTTCGACCACCGGCCTTAGCCGCTATTTACAGACCACCCCTGCATCTGTAACCGATATGCTGAAGAAACTTTCGGAAAAAAAGCTCATTGCCTATACAAAGTACCGGGGAGTATCATTATCATCCGGAGGAAGGAAAATTGCGATTGGAATCCTGAGAAAGCACCGGCTCTGGGAATATTTCCTGGTTCATAAACTTGGATTTAAGTGGGACGAGGTTCATGACATTGCAGAAGAACTCGAGCACATTAATTCCGATGCACTTATTGCCAGGCTGGATGCCTACCTGAGGAATCCATCACTGGATCCTCACGGCGATCCGATTCCTGATGAACACGGCACCTTCCCCAAAAACAGTTCCTTACTCTTGTCAAATGTAAAGTCCAATTCCAGTCATGTAATCACCGGTGTAATGGACCACCAGCCCCTTTTTCTCCGGTACCTGGAAAAATCCGGACTGGTATTAGGCAAAAGAATAAAAGTTACCCTGATAAACGCGTATGATCAGTCCATGCAACTGGAAATACAGGGTGTCCGGAAAACAGCCGCCATCAGCCATGAGGTTGCCCGTAACATTCTGGTTTCCCCCTACAGAAAAAAAAGAAATTGAAAATCATTAATCTGAAATGAATACAGTATGAATCAATTCATAAAACATACCTCTTCAGGAGCCTCCCTGGAAGAAGTCAACGCCACCGTGGATACCACCATGATAAAATCACGATGGAGAAGGCTGTTGGCATTCATTGGACCGGCCTACCTCGTAAGTGTGGGCTATATGGACCCGGGCAACTGGGCAACAGACATTGCAGGCGGAAGCCAGTTCGGTTATACGCTGATCTGGATCCTGCTTTTGTCAAACCTGATGGCCATTTTACTCCAAAGCCTGAGCGCAAGGCTCGGCATCGTGCGGGGACGGGATCTCGCGCAGGCAAGCAAAGAAACCTATTCCAGGCCGGTAAATCTTTCCTTGTATTTCCTTGCAGAAATTGCCATTGCGGCCTGTGACCTGGCCGAGGTGCTGGGTATGGCTATCGGACTTCAGCTATTATTTAATATCCCGTTGATTTGGGGAGTTTGTATCACGGTACTGGATACCTTTCTGTTGCTGTTCCTGATCAATTTCGGCATCCGGAAAATGGAAGCTTTTATCCTCGGACTGATTGCCGTAATCGGCCTTGCCTTTCTTACTGAAATGATCCTTGCAAAGCCGGACTTGGGAATGATGGCCCGGGGTTTTGTTCCATCCATACCAAACAATGCAGCACTGTATATCGCCATTGGCATCATTGGCGCCACGGTCATGCCACACAACCTGTATCTTCACTCATCTTTGGTACAAACACGGAAATTCAAAAAGGACAGCAAGGGAATCCGCAAGGCCATACGGTACAACATATTTGATTCAGTTATCGCACTCAACCTGGCTTTTTTTGTAAACGCCGCCATCCTTGTACTGGCCGCTTCCACCTTTTTTGCCAATGGTATGTTCGATGTTTCGGAAATCCAGGATGCGCACCGTTTTCTGGAACCTCTCCTGGGAACCAAACTGGCCTCTACCTTATTCGCCGTTGCATTGATCGCGTCAGGACAAAGTTCCACATTAACCGGAACGCTTGCAGGACAAATCGTTATGGAAGGTTACCTGAACCTCCGGATTGCACCCTGGGTAAGGCGGCTGATGACCCGGCTGATAGCTATTATCCCTGCCTTATGGACCATACTGGTATATGGTGAATCCTTTACGGGCAAACTATTGGTACTTTCACAGGTGATTTTGAGTCTTCAGTTGGGTTTTGCCGTTATTCCCCTGATTCATTTTGTCAGCGACCGGGAAAAAATGAAGGAATTTACCATCAAGCCGTATGTACGGATGGCCGCATGGATTTCTGCCCTGATAATTGTTGGCCTGAATGTGAAACTTGTTTACAATGAAATATCCGGATGGATTTTAAACAGTGAAAAGCCCTTGTACATCTGGCTGACTGTTGTTCCTGTGGCTGTTATCGCAGCAGTATTGCTGGGGTATATTGCCCTCCGGCCATTCTTCGGCCATAAAAAGCCGAGGTTGGCGACACCTCCTCACCCGGAACCCGAAGCACTGAAAAAAATTACGCTAAAGCCTTACAGCCGGATTGTTATTGCGGTAGATTTTTCCGCCATGGATTCATTAAATATATCTTATGGCCTTGCCCAGGGAGGATCCGGTGCCACTTACCGGCTCATTCATATTGTCGAATCGGCGGGTGCATTAATGATGAAACATGAAATCCGTGATTTCGAATTCCGCTCTGATGCCAGAAGGCTTGAATCCTACGCTGAAGAATTAAGACAATCGGGCTATGAAGTGAGTACCGGAATCGGATATGGGAATCCCAAGCGTTCCATTCCGGAAATGGTAAAGGAATTCGGTGCTGACCTCCTCATAATGGGGGCCCATGGCCATAAGGGCATCAAAGATGCACTGCTGGGAACGACCGTAGATGCGGTCCGCCACAGGGTAAAAATTCCGGTCTTAATCGTCACCTCTCCGGGAGCCTGACTACCATAAAGATTTGTTCTTTAGAAACCGGCATGGCATTGCCCGACTTTCCTATATCTTCACCCTGAAAACAAAGGATCCTTCGCACCGCGACCATGGTGATTAAAAATAAACGTGCAACATTTGATTTTGAAATCCTTCAAACCTTTAGTGCGGGAATAGTACTCACCGGCACGGAGGTGAAATCCGTCCGTGGCGGTAAGGCTGGTCTTTCTGACTCCTATTGTATTATTCTGAATGGAGAGGTGTGGTTGAAAAACATGAACATAACAGCCTACAAAGAAGGTTCATACAATAACCATGAACCCAGGAGGCTAAGGAAACTGTTGCTGAACCGGGAGGAAATCCGGAAAATGGAAAGCAGGCTGAAGGAAAAAGGTACCACCCTGAGTCCGCTGCAGTTATATTTTAATGAACGGGGATTTGCAAAAGTGGATATTGGTATAGCCAGAGGGAAAAAGATGTACGATAAACGTGAGGAGCTGAAGAAAAAGGACCAGGCAAGGGAAATCAGAAAATTTGTGAGATAAAAAAAGTCCGGTGAATCATCACCGGACTTTTTCTTTCTGATTTCAAATTATCAGAAGTATGCACTAAGAACAATGGCTCCGCCCATATTATCGGTGTCAAGGCCAAAAGAAGAGGCTCCTCCAACTTTGCTGGTTGCAGTAGCAACGCCCGTACCATTCCAGTATTCTCCTGTATTTTCGCCGTCACCTGTAGAACTCATACCAATTCCCCAGCCGTATTCCGCGCCAAGAGAAAGTTTAGGTGCAAAGAAGTACTCCACTCCGATAAAACCACGAACACCAAAGCCAAAAGTTGAACCGGCCTTTTCTTCTGTTGCGCGGCTACCCTGAGGACCGGATGCATATCCGCCATTGGTAAGAGGGGTAGTCCAATCGGTAGTTGTGGGAGCGGTGTTGGTTGTGCTGAATGCATTACCATAGGAATAGGTATGCTTGTCGCTGCTGAGATTAATCATAAGCTCCGCGCCATAATACCCACGTACCCGGTGGCTACCGCGGTATTTCTGGATACCAAAACCGAGTGTAATGTCGTTACCGCTTTCTTTCCATTCGTCTTCCACGGTTGCAGGAGGAGTAGATGTACTGCCATCCTGGGTAACTATGTTTTTAATGGTAGAACTTCCAAATCCGAGGCGAACCATGCCGCGGTATGCAGAATTTGCATCTGTAAAATACTTGCCTACGATAACCATGGGTACCTGCCATACAGCGGATACGGTGTTACCTGTATTACCATTGAATGAATTGCCAAAATACTGTAATACCGGAACAGCATCCCAGCCAATGGACCAGTTACCGGCCTCAGGCAGGATGGGTGTGCCTTTTTTTGACATCATCGTTCCGTTGCCATCCTGAGCGGAGGAAAACAGAAACGCAGAAACCAAAGCTGTTGTAAAAAGAATTCTTTTCATTTTTCTGTGTTTTTGGGTTTAGTTGGGTTTAATGGGGGCAAATTTAAGCGCAAGTTTCAAACTAAATCAAGAATGAATTTGAGTTATTCACGTATTTCTGTTCATTCCTCTTGATTTCAGCGAAATAAAGTTCAAAATACTTGAATTTAACATTGAATTAACAATATTCCGCTTTTCATGGTATTGTTATAATATTCAGGAATATTTTACCGGTTCGGTATTAATTGTTGATGATTACAGACATTCAAAAGAAATAATGGCTGCGTTTATGCACTCTGAATAGAAACAGGGATACCAGATTCATCCTTGGTTCTCTATAAATAAGATTAGTATGTTAATAACATTAAAAAAATCGTTAAATTAAATCATGTTCACTTTCAAATATTTAAGCCGATAAGAATCCTGATATTAAGTTAAATTTGGTTAACAAGGCCGAATTTTCATTAGATTGAGAAAATTTTTACGATCTGTATTGTTTAACCAAAACTAAAATCTATGAGAAAATTATTTACTCTGCTTGTGGTGGGGCTTGCTTTTGTAGTTCTTCAGGCGTCCGCACAGGAAAGAACAATTTCGGGAAGGGTTACATCCATTAAGGATAATTCCACAGTTCCCGGAGTGAGTGTTGTGGTTGTGGGGACCACAATTGGAACTTCAACCGACGCTGAGGGGAAGTATTCGCTGAATGTTCCGTCCTCTGCAAAAACTCTTATTTTTTCAGCACTCGGGATGAAAAACAAGGAGGTTACTTTAGGGGCATCCAATGTCATTGATGTGGCTCTGGAAGAAGACGTCCTGAAACTGGACGAAGTGGTCGTGACAGCCCTTGGGATCAAACAGGAAAAGAAGGCTGTCGGCTACGCGGTTCAGGATGTGGGAGGAGATGCCCTCACAAAAGCAGGTTCCCGTGATTTAATAAATGGGCTTTCTGCAAAAGTATCCGGTTTGACCGTCATCAATTCCACAGGTTCACCGGGTGGAGCATCCTACATCAGGTTGCGTGGATTCAACTCCATCACGGGCGACAATCAGCCCTTGTTTGTGATTGATGGTGTACCGATTGATAACAGCAACCTGGGAAGTGGAAATCCGGATAATGGATCGAATAATTTCCTGGAAAGTGTTTCCAATTCAAACAGGGCACTGGATATCAACCCCGATGACATAGAATCCGTCACCGTTTTGAAAGGTGCTGCGGCTTCGGCACTATACGGAATCAACGCAGCCGGTGGTGCCATCGTCATTACTACCAAAAAAGGCGGTAAAGCAGGGCCGGGCAAAAGTGTTAATGTAACCTTTAATTCATCCATTCAATGGGATCAGGTGAACAAACTCCCTGAGATGCAGAATAAGTACGTTCAGGGAACCGGTGGAGAATGGTATGGCCCTGAAACAGGCATGCCTGTATCCTGGGGCCCCATGGCAGATACCATGTCCTGGGACGGTTCTGCATACGCCTGGGATAAACACGGGATGCTGGTAAGTTCAAACGACCCGACTGCAAAAGAAAAATTCATCCCTTATGATAATCTTGATTTTTTCCAGACCGGTGTTACCTACGACAATTCTGTTGCCATAGCCGGCGGAGATGATAAAAATGGTTTCCGTGTATCACTTGGCCATCTGAAGCAAAATGGTGTTATTCCGCTCAGTGACTGGAGCAGAACATCTCTTAAATTCAGCGGCTCATCAAAAATTTCTGAAAAATTTTCCGCCAGCGGTTCTGTGGATTTCAGCAATTCCGGAGGACAGCGTGTACAGCAGGGCTCCAACCTTTCCGGTTTGATGCTCGGCCTGCTTCGTACCCCTATTTCCTTTGATAACTCCAACGGCTTATCCGATCCGAGCAATCCGAATACCTACTCATTTCCGGACGGCTCTCAGCGGAATTTCAGGGGTGGTGGCGGATACGATAACCCGTATTGGTCCATTAATAAGAATCCATTCCACGATGATGTTAACCGGGTCTTCGGATACGCGTCCGTCAATTACATATTCAATGAACACGTGGATGTTACCTACAGGTTAGGAACCGATTTTTACAGTGACCGGAGAAAACAGGCATTTGACATCGGTTCCAGGGCTTTCCCTGCAGGCCAGGTATCCGAGGAACAGTATTTTTACCGCCATGTGAATTCCGACCTGCTGTTTAACTTCAAATGGAAATTCAGTGAAAAAATCGGTAGTAATTTCCTTCTTGGAAATAACCTGTACAGCAGAACCTTCCAGCAGGTTTATGCCCAGGGGGACGGACTGAATTTTTCGGGGTTCTATAATATGAATAATACCATGACGGTTCTTTCCCGTGAATCCACCACCCGCTACCGTACAGGAGCTGTTTTTGGAGACTGGAAACTGGATTTTGCCAGCCAGATTTATCTGGAACTAACCGGAAGGGTTGAAAAGTCCTCTACCCTTCCAACGGATGATAATGTGTTCTTTTATCCCTCCGCCAGCGTGGGATGGGTCTTTACCGAAACATTCGGTATGAGTGACAATAAGGTACTGCCTTTCGGTAAACTCAGAGCGAACTATGCCAAAGTGGGACACGATGCGCCCCCTTATTCCCTGCGTGATGTGTTTGTTGGAGCCATACCTGCCGATGGATGGACCAATGGAATCAGTTTCCCCTTTAACGGAACGGGAGGTTATACAGTATCAGACGTTGCAGCGAATGCCAGCCTGAAACCAGAAAAGACATCATCCTATGAATTGGGGACGGAACTGCGTTGGCTGAACAACAGGATTGCACTTGATGTTTCCTATTACTACTCCAAATCCACGGACCAGATTATACCTGTACCTGTTCCGGGAACCACAGGCTTCGCCAGTGCCTATCTGAACGCCGGTGAGATTGAAAACAAAGGGGTGGAAGCAATTCTGAATGTTACACCTGTTAAGACAAAAAACTTCTCCTGGGACCTCACACTGAATTGGAGTACCAACAAAAGTAAAGTACTTTCACTTTCCCCCGGTATCGAAACCATCGGACTTGGAGGCTTTGAAGGCTCCGATATCCGCGCCATTGCAGGACAGCCCTATGGTGTGATTTACGGCGGTGGCTGGCTGCGCAACAGTGCGGGTCAAATAATTATTGATGATGATCCGACCAGTTTCTATTATGGCTTCCCGCTTGCAGATCCTGTACTGAAAGTACTTGGTGATCCCAATCCGGACTGGATCGGTGGAATATCCAACACCTTTACCTATAAATCCTGGTCTTTGACAGGTGTTATTGACATCCGCCAGGGAGGCGATATCTGGAACGGTACCAAAGGCGCACTCGTCTATTTTGGCATGAGCAAACTCACTGAGAACAGGGGTACTACCAAGGTATTTCAAGGGGTAAAAGCTTCTGATGGCGCTCCCAATGATATTGTTGCAACCCTGACAGAAGACTGGTATGAAGACAACGGCGGTGGATTCGGATCCGTAGCCGAGGACTTCATTGAAGACGGTTCCTATGTCCGGCTTCGTCAACTGGCTCTCACCTATTCGGTAAATCCAAAGTACCTTAAGCGTTCTCCCTTCTCAAGTATTGACATTTCCTTCGTGGGAACCAATCTGTGGCTGTCCACGGATTATACCGGTGTTGATCCTGAACCCAGCCTCACAGGAGCCAATAATTCCCTGGGAATGGATTACTTTAATAACCCCGGGACAAAATCCTACGGTGTAAAAGTGCGGGTTACTCTTTAATAACAGAAAAACATAATAAGAAACAAGATGAAAAAGATCTTTAAAAATATAACAGCATCGCTGCTCCTGATTATGGCCACCTTCTCCCTGAATTCCTGCGAGAAGACCTATTTTGAAGGAGTCAATGATGACCCGAACAGCCCGACCGATGTTCCTCCCTCGGTATTGCTTCCCTCCATTCAGGCGGAAATTGCCTGGGCACAAGGCGGGGATATGGCCCGTTTTACATCCCTTCTGATTCAGCAGGTCAGAGGCGCATCCAGGCAGTTTACCGTATATGAAACCTATAATTTCACGGAAGATGATTTCGATAACCTGTGGCGGCTGAACCTATATGCTGGTCCGCTCATGGACTTATATACCCTGAATAAAATTTGCAAGGATAAAGGGTATATCCATTACGGTGCCGTGGGTAATATCATGATGGCATACGGACTGATGATTACCACAGACTGTTTCGGCAATGCACCTTACAGTCAGGCTTTTCAGGGTACTCAGAATATCTCGCCCGCTTACGACAGCCAGGAAAGCCTGTATGCTGACATGAATACCCTGCTTGATGAGGCCATCGCAGCACTCGATGCTCCCGATGGCAGCGGCGTTGAGGTGGGCAGCGAAGACTTCGTTTACGGCGGTGATTATACCCTGTGGAAAAAGTTTGCATGGTCCCTTAAAGCAAGGCTTGCCATTCATAAAACAAAAGTGCCCGGCAGCAATGCGGCAGCGGATGCAATCACTGCCATTAACAACGGCGGCTTTACATCAAACAGCGACGATGCGCAGTTTAATTTTTATCCGGGCCCCACAACAGACTCTCCCTGGTTTCAGTATATCGAACAAAGGGACGACATTGCCTATACCGATTCTGCGGGCACCCTCGTTACACTGACCGATCAGATCATGCCTTCCATGAACGATCCAAGAAGAAGTATTTACCTGAGTGGAACGACACTGGGAGATTTTTACGGTGGCGAAACAGCTCCTGTGTTTTTCATGACCTATTTCGAAATGAAGTTCATTGAAGCAGAGGCAAAAGAAAGAACCGGAGACGATGCAGGAGCCCAGACAGCGCTGAATGATGCTGTAACCGCACAGATGACCAAAGTCGGGGTAAGTGCTGCGGATATAACCACCTTCCTTGCGGCAAATTGTGTATTAACCGGTACCCAACAGGATAAAATTGATCAGATCATGACACAGAAGTATATTGCCATGTACCTGCAGCCCGAAGCCTGGACCGACTGGAGAAGGACAAATATTCCGGCCCTTACCTCCAACCTGTCAGGGTCCCAAATTCCAAGAAGGTTTATCTACCCTCAGTCGGAAACCGATAATAATAAGGCAAGCCGTGATGCTGCTGTCGCAGCCATGGGTTGTGGATCAAATTCTTTAGATTGTCGTGTCTGGTGGGATCAATAAAAAACTGTCCTTCAATAAAAAAGGCTTCCTGACCGGAAGCTTTTTTTATTTCTAATATTTTTTATTATGATAAATTTTAAAAACCATTTCAAACACTGATGTCATTTGCCGCGCCTCTTTCTTTATCGGAAAGCATGGGAACAAACCTGAATTTACTTAATTCTTGTATCCTGATTTCCCCGTCATGTGCTTTGCGTAATACTGTCATTACCTGAACATCTCCCGAACCAACGGGGATTACCATAATGCCGCCTGGCTTCAACTGCTTAATGAGTTCCTCAGGAATAACAGGCGCTCCACAGGTCACCAGGATTTTGTCGAAGGGTGCATACGAAGAAAGTCCTTTATACCCGTCACCAAAAAAGAACTTTGGATTGTACCCGATCACAGGAAGAAATTTCACCGCCTTATCGTACAATTCTTTTTGTCTTTCAATGGTAAAAACCTTCGCACCCATTTTGATCAACACACAGGTTTGATATCCACTGCCTGTTCCTATCTCAAGAATTTTATCACCCCTGGCAATTTCAAGAAGTGATGTTTGGTACGCCACGGTATAAGGCTGACTGATGGTTTGGCCGGAACCAATCTGAAAGGCCTGATCCGAATAGGCCTGATTCAGAAACGCTTTATCGAGAAAAAAATGCCGGGGAACCTGCATTATAGCCTCCAGTACAGCCGAATCGGTTATTCCTTTGGATTTTATTGTTTCCACCAGTTTTTTCCTCATTCCCTGGTGCCTGAAATTGTCTTCGTACAAATTCATTACTGAATATAATAGAAATTCAAAGAAACCGGATGTTTCTAAACCAATTTCTCATAAAAAATGAAAATATTAACAAAAAAGCAGGGCAAAAGTAGCGCTTCGGGTTTTCCTGCTGCCATTGAATTTAGTACTTTCGCGGTTTCGTAATTTGTTGAATCTCAAGGATGCCATGAAGGTAAAAATCGGTGTTATCGGTGCTGGCCACCTTGGCAAAATTCATCTGCGACTTCTCAGAGAAGCGGAAAATTGTGACCTGACAGGCTTTTTTGATCATAATCCGGAATTGGCTCTAAAGGTTCAGGAAGAAACCGGGGTTCATTCGTTTTCATCAGAAGACGAACTGATACGGGCGTCGGACGCGGTGGATATCGTTACACCTACCCTTTCACATTATGAAATTGCCTGCAGATGCCTGAAGCAATCCAAACATATATTTATTGAAAAGCCCGTTACGGAAACACTCCCTGAGGGCAGGGATCTGATTCGGCAAATCGAAGGTTCGGGGCTGAAAGTTCAGGTTGGGCATGTAGAACGGTTTAATCCTGCATTTGCCGCAGCCAGGAAATACCTCCATCAGCCGATGTTTATCGAAACCCACCGCCTCGCAGAATTCAATCCCAGAGGCACGGATGTTTCGGTCGTCCTGGATCTGATGATTCATGAGATTGATATTGTATTAAGTGTGGTAAATTCTCCGGTCAGGAAGGTTTCTGCCAGCGGGGTGGCGGTAGTGAGCGACAGTCCGGACATTGCCAATGCAAGGATTGAATTTGAAAATGGTTGTGTAGCCAACCTGACAGCCAGCAGGATTTCTTTGAAGAAAATGAGGAAGAGCCGCTTTTTTCAAAGGGATGCTTATATTTCAGTGGACTTCCTTTCCAAATCCACAGAAATTATCCGGCTGAAAGCACTGGAAGGAGAACCCGGCCCTCTGGATATTACAATCAGCCTGGGCGAAAACAAGGGTAGCAAACGTATTTATTTTGATCAGCCGGAAATTAAAGACGGGAACGCTATTAAAACAGAACTTGAATTATTTGCCGCCTCCATACTTCATGACACACCGTGTGCAGTATCTGTAGTTGACGGAGTTCAGGCCCTGGACGTTGCACAGCGGGTGATGGAAAAACTTAATGCTTCCCTGAATGTACTGGCATGAATTATTATCCTGTAATAGTATTTCCCGGAGCAGGATCCGCCTGATACTATTTATCTTATCAGGAGTATCATGGCTTTCCGTATCATGCAATTTTATCAATCCCGACGAACCTGTTCCCGCCTACTTGAGAATTGATTCTGTCTCGCTGCAAACGGATTACAATACGCAGGGGTCATCTTCAGCACATATAACGGATGCATGGGTCTTTGTTGATAATAAATTTCTGGGTGCATTTCCTCTTACCGCTGTATTTCCTGTACTAGGTGAAGGAAAGCATACAATTAGTGTAAGGGCCGGAATAATCGTGAATGGCATGTCATCAAACCGTGCAGCGTACCCTAAATATACCTCTTTTGAAACTCAATGGGTCATGAAGCCGGATTCCACCACGACGCTCGAACCGGTAGTAACCTATAACCCGGGTACCGTATTTCCACTCCTTGAAGATTTTGATGATGCCAGCCTCGCGCTTGAAAATACCTCAACAGGGACTGCTTCCCTGAACCTGACTGTACCGAATGATCCGGAATCGTTTGAAAATTATTCCGGAGTAGCCATTCTGGATGACAATCATCCGGTATTCGAAGTTGCCTCTTCCGATACATTCGCCCTCCCTGTCAGCGTTCCTGTTTTCGCAGAACTGAACTATAAAAATGAATGTGAAATAACAGTGGGCTTATTTATTTCTGTAGCAGGCGGCGGGGTGGTAAAAATGCCTTTGTTAAACCTGAGGACATCTTCCGTCTGGAAAAAGATTTATATTAATCTGAGTGATCTGGGGGGAGTTACCGCTAATGCTGTTGCCTACAAAATTTATTTGCATGCCGAAAAACCTGCAGGTATTGCTTCTACAACGGTATATCTGGATAACTTCAAGGTAGTGTACTGATGAACAAAAGAACGGAAACCCTGAAATATATTTTTGCAGACTGGCTTGCAGCATGTCTTGCCTGGGGCTTATTTTATATGTACCGCAAGTTGATCATAGAGAACCGGATGAACGATATGCACTTTGCCAATCTTGACCGGAAATTTTACCTCGGTATCCTGTTGCTTCCTGTCTTCTGGATCTGTATTTATAGCCTGATTGGCACCTACAACAATGTATTCCGTAAAAGCCGACTTAGAGAATTCGGGCAGACCTTTTATATTTCGCTGCTTGGAATTGTAATTATTTTCTTTTTATTGCTCCTTGACGATACCGTAGATTCTTATAAATCATACTATCACACATTCTTTACGCTGTTTGTCCTTCACTTTGGAATTACCAGTACCTTTCGTTTTCTCCTGTCAACGTCCGTCATACGCAAAATTCAGGACAGGCAGATCGGATTCAACACCATTCTGATCGGAAGTAATACAAAGGCCGTGGAACTGCTCCGTCAGATGCAGAATGAATTCCGGTCGGAGGGGAACAAATTTGTTGGATTTGTCCATGTTGACGGGAATAATGATCATCTTCTGTCTGTTCACCTGCCCAACCTGGGTGGTATCCGGAACCTCAGGGAAATTACCCATTCAATGAAAATAGAGGAAGCCATTATTGCCCTCGAATCATCCGAACATGAGAATATCGGTAAGGTGCTCAATGAACTGGAGGATCTTCCTGTAATTGTCAAGATAATACCTGACATGTATGATATCCTTTCAGGATCCGTAAAAATGAATGCCATCTTTGGGGCGCCTTTGATTGAAATTTCACCAGATCTGATGCCTGCATGGCAGACATCACTGAAGCGAATAATGGATATTTTCATTTCTGTATTTGTACTTTTGGTCTTTTCACCGTTATATTTATTTACCTCCCTCGGTGTATTAATTTCCTCCCGTGGTCCCTTGTTTTACAGTCATGAACGAATTGGACAACATGGCCGGCCATTCAGAATCTATAAATTTCGTTCAATGGTTGCAAATGCCGAGACAAACGGCCCTCAATTGTCGAGTACCACTGATACAAGGGTTACAAAATTTGGACGATGGATGAGAAAAATCCGCCTGGATGAAATACCACAGTTTTATAATGTTCTGATTGGGGATATGTCTATCGTGGGGCCACGACCCGAACGGCAATTTTTCATTGATAAGATAATGAACATAGCCCCCCATTACAGGCACCTTCACAAAGTCAGACCGGGTATCACCTCCTGGGGTCAGGTAAAGTTCGGTTATGCAGAGAACGTAAATCAAATGGTAGAACGCCTGAAGTATGACCTGATTTATATTGAAAATATGTCATTAGCGGTAGATTTTAAGATCATGATATATACCATACTGATTATTTTGAAAAGACGTGGCAAATAATTCATATAGTAAGAAAACGATATAACATTTCATGAAGAAAGCAGCAGTCATTGGCGCGGGAACCATGGGTAACGGAATAACTCATGTACTTGCCAGCGTCGGGATTTCAACAAACCTTATTGATATTTCACCTGATGCAATACAAAAGGCTGTTGGTACCATCACAAAAAACCTTGACAGGATGATTGCCAAAGAAAAAATCAATCCTGGCGATAAGGAAAAGACCCTTTCAAACATTTTCACCTTCACAAACCTTCAGGAAGGTGTTAATGGATCTGACATTGTCATTGAAGCTGCTACCGAAAACTTTGAACTGAAATGCAACATATTCCGCGACCTTGACAGGTATTGCGGGCCGGACACTATAATGGCCACAAATACTTCCTCTATCTCCATTACCCAAATAGCAGCCCAAACCTCCAGGCCCGATCTGGTCATTGGCATGCACTTCATGAATCCTGTGCCATTAATGAAACTGGTTGAAGTGATCCGTGGATATTCTACTTCCGATAAAGTTGCACAAGCCGTACTTGCCTTATCCGTAAAGCTTGAAAAAATTCCCGTTGTTGTTCATGATTATCCGGGCTTTATTGCCAACCGGATTCTGATGCCAATGATCAACGAAGCCGTTTACTCTTTGTATGAAAGCGTGGCAGGTGTGGAAGAAATAGATACCATCATGAAACTGGGGATGGCTCATCCCATGGGTCCTCTTCAACTTGCGGATTTTATCGGACTGGATGTTTGCCTCTCGATACTTAATGTGTTGTACGAAGGATTCGGAAATTCCAAGTATGCACCATGTCCGTTGCTGGTAAACATGGTCAGGGCCGGAAAACTTGGAGTAAAAAGTGGTGAAGGCTTTTATTCATACCAGACCGGATCCAAAGAAATGCTTCCGTCCATTCGCTTCCGCAAATAGACCTATGCAACTGACACCGGAGCGTTCTCCTGTTACACCTGGTTCCGTCATTCCCTGTATTATGAAGCCTAAAAGTTTGACTTGCATTATCTCAGGGCCGCTTAAAAATCCCGGTTCATCTGCTACATCTTTTATTAAAAGAAAAGTCTGCGTAGCTGCTATATTCCTTTCATTCCTGCTTCCGTTAAGCCTTCAGGCGCAGACGGACACAGCCTATTTTTCATTTTATGGAGGTATTCATTCAGAATCGGGATACGGACTGGTACAAAATTCCGATAGTGGTTTTACCCTGGCGGGAACCACCAATAGTTTCGGGGCCGGCAGCAATTCTATGTATCTCGTCAGGACTGATAAAACAGGTAACCGAATCTGGTCTTCCGTCTTTGGGAGCAATCAACCCGATCAGGGCTACGCCATAGATCACGCCCCCGATGCTGCGTACATTGTTTGTGGTATTGCCGGTAACGGTCCCAACGGAGGATATGACGGGGTAATACTTTCCGTGGATTCGAACGGCGCCTTAAACTGGCAGAAATATGAAGGTGGCTCCGACTGGGACTTTCTGTATTCGGTTCGAACCCTCCCCGATTCCACGTTTGTGTTGGCCGGTCAATCCTACAGCAATTCAAATGGTGGTGCGGATGCCTGGGCAATGAGGATGGACAGAAATGGAGATGTATTATGGAACAGGCATTTTGGACTCGCAACAGATGAAGTTTTTTATGATGTGTGCTACTTAAACGGAGAATTGATTTTTTGCGGTTCGGGTACCTCAACAAACGACTCAACACGTGATGGTTATCTGGTAAAAACAGACCTGGATGGAATTGTAATTGATGAAACGCGGATGGATTACGGAGGTGATGATGAAATTTACCATATAACCCCTTATCCGCCTGCCGGCCTGATTTTTTGCGGGGGAACGATTCCATCAGATTCCACCAACAGGGAATTCATCCTGGAACTCAGAGATACATCCTATAATCTGGTCTGGAGGTTACCTGCGGATCCGAATATCAGTGTGCCCACGGATGATTATATGACCGATGCATTGGTCAGGTCTTCGGGAGAAATCGTTGCACTCGGTCAGAAAGATCCGTCAGGATTTGGGAAAAAATCCATTTTTGCATTGCGTATGGACGGAGCCGGGAACTATATTGCATCTCATACATTTGGTGGTGCAGAGGATGATATCGGAAACAGGATAATACATACATTTTCTGGCGGGATGGCCATTTGCGGAGAAAGCAACAGTTTTGGAACAAGGGGATTCGATATGGTATTGCTAAGGCTGACAAGCGACTCGCTTGTGGACAATTATTCTTACGACGAATTATTTGTACCTGAAACCTTGTCGCCGATTGGAGTTGAGGAAATTGTTTTGGGCAATACATTGACACCGTATCCGGATCCATGCAGGGAAATAGTATATTTCGATTTATCGGATGTAAAAGGTGAAATATCTCTGGAATTTTTTGACGTTACCGGAAAACAACTTCTGAAGTTCGCGCCAGTTTCTGGAACCGTTATTTCAATCTCCGTAAATAATCTGAAAAATGGTATTTACTTCTATAATATATTCTGGAATTCAGGACAAAAATCCGGAAAGATCCTGGTCAACCGGTAGCTAAACCCTGATAGTTCCTGACATATTCACCATACCTCCAATTTTTCAAATGGCAGATTCCAACTGACAAGCGGGAATGGAATACTCATGATTTTATGGAGAATTACCCAGGAGAATCTGGTTACTGAAAATCTTTAAATTTTCATTCTTTAGTAACTGGGGCTGAATAATGATACATGTTAAAACTTGATCTGACCGGTTTCAATTTGTTGAACTATCATTTCAATAGTTTTATCATCTCCTTCCGGGTTGTATTCACTTTTCAGGTTGTGACCGAATAATT
>JADZBN010000150.1 GCA_020852075.1 Bacteroidia bacterium | reverse complement strand
GGATAGCTTTTTAAATTGCTTTGTTGATCTGTTTAATAAAGGGGTCTAAATAAAAACAGCGGCGCTTCGCACCGCTGTCAATGAATTTATTCCGTCTGCACTTCAAACCTTCGGTTTGAGTGCTTCCTGAATAAATTCCTTACCTGCTCCGCCGGTTGTTTTTATTCTCTTGTGGACACTACAGGATTCGAACCTGTGACCCCTACCCTGTCAAGGTAATGCTCTAAACCAACTGAGCTAAGTGTCCCTGAACGGAGGCGGCAAAACTAAAAAAAGCCTTGAACCCTGCCAAATAAACGGATTTGAGAAAAGGGCGTGAAAACCGGCTTACTGTGAGAATTTTGTAAGTTTGTTCCTGATCCATGGAAACAGTTCCGCAACAGGCCTTTCGTTTAGGAGATCCGGACGCCGCCGGTCATCTGGTAATTACCGATGAGGCATTGGAAACCGGCCTTTCTGGCAGGTGTGATTTGTTTTTATCCATTGAACCGGATGGCATACGCGTCGCTCTGAAAGAAAAAAAGAATTACCGGTTTCTCGCACTTGAAACCTTCCGTTTTGAGGCTAGAGGAGATGCAGGTACTTGGCCGGGATTGCTTGAGAAGTTCAGCAAGGAAAGCAAACTCCTGCGTGAATATGAATTTTCGCATGTCTGGGCCGCAGTATTCAGCCCCTCTTATACCCTCGTTCCTGATGCCCTGTTTCGCAAGGGAGATGAGAGGCTGTACCTGGATCTGAATTTTTCTGATACTTCAGGAATGCAGAGATTCAGCCGTGAAATTCCGGCATTCAGTTTATGTACCGTGTATGGAATCGGTGAAGAACTGGTTCAAAAACTCAACCATCTGTTCGAGCAGCCGGTAATTCTGCACCACAGTTCAGTTCTGTTGGAAGCTTTGTCCCGGAAACTAAAATCCGGGAAGGAACCGGGCATTTTCCTGAACATTCGCAACAGGGGAATGGATGTGGTGGTGACGGAAGGAAAGAAACTGGTTCTTATGAATACTTTTTCATGCCAGTCTGCCGAAGACTTCCTCTATTATACCTTGTTTATTTGTGAACAGGCCGACCTGAATCCGGAAACCATTGGGGTGTCTGTGGCAGGAGAAGTAAACGAGAATTCCGCCATCTATAAAATGTTGTTTAAGTACATCCGTAACCTGCGTTTTCAGCCTTCAGCAGTAAATTTTGAAAAATCCTACCGTTTCAATGAAATACCCGGGCACTACTTCTATTCCCTTTTCCACCTGGCATTATGCGTATCATAGGTGGAACCGGGGCCGGGAGGACTTTTGATCCGCCGCGTAATCTTCCGGTAAGACCCACCACGGATTTCGCCAAATCAGGCTTATTCAATGTGCTTCATCACAGGATGGAATTGGAGGGATTGACTGTACTGGATTTGTTCAGCGGTACCGGAAATATGGGTCTTGAGTTTTCTTCCCGGGGATGCAGCAGTGTTACCTGTGTGGATAATCACGCTGCATGCATAAAATTCATCAGGGATTGTACCAGCCGTTTGGAAATGATCGGAGTAGTTACCATTCTGTCGGACGTATTCAGATTTTTGGAAAAATGCCACCAGAAATTTGACCTTATTTTCGCGGATCCTCCCTACGATTTGCCATTTCAGGAAAGACTGCCTGAACTGATACTTGGGAAAAAGTTGCTTGACCGGAGAGGTATTTTTATTCTCGAACACAGGCATAAGAAAGTTCCTGTTTCCTCATTTTCTCCTTTTGAAACAAGAAAATACGGAGATTGTGCGTTTAGTTTTTACCGTTTGCCGGAGGAAGGTTCTGAAAAACCGGATATTTTATTTTGAAAAATGTTTGGATACTTTTACACAACATCCGCTAGAATACTATGTTACAAAAAAAAATAGCCGTATTTCCCGGTTCTTTCGATCCGATCACCAAGGGGCATGTAAGTATTGTACAAAGATGCCTACCCCTGTTCGACGAAATTGTAATTGCCATTGGCCACAATTCCAATAAAAATTATTTTTTTTCAATAGAAAGAAGGGAGAGATTTATCGCAAATGCATTCCAGTCCAGCCCTAAAATCAGGGTGATGAATTATAAAGGACTGACCGTGCAGTTTTGTAAGGAGATAGGAGCAGGGCATATCATCCGGGGACTACGGACATCCGCCGATTATGAATTTGAGAGAGCCATTGCGCAGATGAACCGTGCCATGGAGCCTTCGGTGGATACCTTATTCGTAGTTTCGGATCCTGCTCTGTCGCACATTTCATCCACCATTGTCAGAGAAATCCTGTTGTATCAGGGTGACGTCTCGCAATTTGTACCTGAATCCGTTACGCCCTGAAAACTTCATGGATATGAAGTGGATATTCCTTACGGCATTTTTTTTCCTGATTCATGACAGCTTACAGGCCAGAGGAGATCTGGTTTTCTGCGATACCATTATAGATAGCCATCCGGTGAATGTTTTTTCCGTACAAATGATGGAACCTGCCGGAATTTCATTCTGGGTATATTATACCGGGCAACCGGGTGACCTTGCCACGGCTACTGTAACGCTCCGGGTGGCAAAGCTGGATCATTCGGCATTTAAAATTATTGATGACCGGTCCTGGTTGACAGATCTCACCAAGGACAAGCTGGCAATCCCTTATAATATAAAATCTCCGGGTGATTACCGGTTCAAATTGATTGACAGAAACGGGCAACTTCTCGCCGATGAGGTATTAAGCGTTTCTGAAAGGCAGCATGAGGCCGATAATGATGACCTTGCCGATGGTACAGCAGGGGCGGAT
>JADZBN010000149.1 GCA_020852075.1 Bacteroidia bacterium | reverse complement strand
TTAATACTTGATGTCAATGACGGTTGATTCAGGAAATTATTGTTCATGATGATATGCTTCCCTGGTAAGTGATTCAAGTATCAATGCGGATATATACCTTTTTCTTTCCTGAATAAATTCTCCGAATTCCTGGTTATTTATTTTTAGTACCGCATTGATCACCGGCCGGGAAATGAATGGATAAACAATCAGAGACATCATGTCGAGAAATAAATGTTCAGGATGTACCGGCTTTATCTGGCCGGATTCACCTGCCTGCCGAATGGCCCGGCTGAAGGAATTAAAAGTTTCCCCTGCTCCCGAATTGTGAATTTTCAACAGGAAATGATCGGGATCTCTTGATAATTCATTAAAAATGAACATTGGTAACCTGGGATTTGAAAGCATGGAATCCATTTCTTCTTCAATAATTCTGAGGATCTTTTCCTGAATGGATGCATCACCGGCCAGAATACTTTTCATATTGCTGAAAAAGTTTTCCAGTTCCTTTTCAAAAATGATATGAAAAAGTTTTTCTTTGGAACGGAAGTAATAATGCAACATGGCCTTATTCATGCCTGCCTCATCCGCAATATCCTGCATCCGTGCGCCCTCAAGTCCGTGTGTTATAAAAACCCGCTTTGCAGCTTCGCAGATCAGCAATTCATTTCTGCAGTAGGATTTTTGCATTACTCAGAAAATTAAACCATCTGGTTAAACCACAAATATACCCAACCTGCCGGCAGGTCTGAAATATTGACAAAAAAGTTATTAAATCATTGATTATTAAATATTCACCTCGTCAATGGAACAATGTACCGGGGTTAAAAATAGTAGGAATACACCCGTCAGAAATTCAGAGAAGCCTGGGGTAAATAAAAATGAAAGGGGAAAAAACAGAAAAGCCCCTGCTGAGGGGCTTTTTGGTGATCCCGCTGGGGCTCGAACCCAGGACCCTTACATTAAAAGTGTAATGCTCTACCAGCTGAGCTACGGAATCGTTTTTTAAAATAAGAGGCTGCAAAATTAGCATTAATGGGGAAAATACAACATTTTGTTAAAAAAATTTTCAACCTCTTAGAGGGTTGTATAGGTACATTTACCTTGGAGAAAGCCTGAAAACGAATGTCACGAACACCTTCTGTAATGGTTCCCCTTGGAACGGAAATGCCGGCCTTTTCACTTCAGGATACCGTTTCGGGAAAACGATATTCTTCCGATGATATTTCGGGATCATGCACCGTAATTATGTTTATCTGCAACCATTGTCCCTATGTCAAACATCTGCTCAGCGGTATCGTGGAAACGGCAAATGCAGGCATCCGGGCCGGTGCGGAATTCCTTGCCATCAGTTCCAATGATTGTACAAGTTACCCCGAGGATTCACCCGAACAGATGAAAGCAAATGCGCTATTACACCACTTTCCGTTTCCGTATCTGTATGATGCGGATCAGTCGGTCGCCATGCAATTTGGTGCGGCTTGTACCCCCGATTTTTTTGTTTATGACAAAAACAGGAAACTATGCTACCGAGGGCAATTTGATGATTCAAGGCCCGGTAACGGTATCGCGGTTACAGGAAATGATTTATCCCATGCCATCCGGTGCATCCTCCATGGAAATCCGGTTTCCGGTGTCCAGCGTCCATCACTCGGGTGTAACATAAAATGGAAATCATGAAAAATATGTTGTTGGGGGTACACTGTTCAGTTGGCGGCGGTCTTCAGAATGCATTTGATGAAGCTGATTTACTGGGCATTGACGTATTCCAGATTTTTACACGTAACCAGCGGCAATGGAACAGCAAAATAATTTCGGAAGAAGAAAAAAAAATATTTTCAGCAGCCTGGAAAAAGAGCAAGGTAAAAACTGTTTTCTCGCACTGCTCCTATCTGCTCAACCTTGCGAGCGATGATCCGGAACTCCGGAAAAAATCAACGGTTGCACTGAAGGATGAAGTGGAACGCTGCCATGAACTGGGGCTTGCATGGTGTGTGTTGCATCCGGGAGCAGCCAAAGGCCAGAACGAAAATACAGCCCTCGGCAATGTCATCAGAGGGCTCATGCAGGTGCTGAAAGAAACCGCGCATTCTCAAGTTAAGATTCTGTTGGAGAATACAGCCGGTCAGGGAACCAGTATCGGGCACAGCTTCGAACAGTTAAAATATATTATTAACGGAGTCGGGTCGCCGAGGATTGGGGTATGTTTCGACACCTGCCATGCATTTGCAGCGGGTTACGACATGCGTACAAAATCAGCTTTTGAAAAGACGGTAACGGAATTTGATGCTATCATCGGAATGAAAAATCTTTTTGCAGTACACCTGAACGATTCAAGGGGAAAGCTGGGAAGCAGCATTGACCGGCATGAACATATCGGCAAAGGCGAACTTGGCATGGAAGCCTTCCGGCTGGCGATGTCGTATTTTGCTGCTGTACCCAAAGTGATTGAAACGAACAAAGAGGATGACATGGATCAGAAAAACCTTCGGCTGCTGAGAAGCTTCGCGGTCTGATTTCAACAGGCATAAACGGACACCCATAGTATCATAATTTCTAACGCTAACTGAATTGCGAGGTAAAAAGGCAGGATACTCTCTTTTCAGGTAAATCAGATTTTTACAATCTTTTTGGTGAAGAGACTACCGTCGCTACGAAGGATTTCAGCAACAAAAATTCCCGGGGGAAGATCTTCAAGAGAAATAATTACATTTCTATCAGCCATAGATTTCCGTAATAATTCGTTTCCATTCAGACTGAGGACAGATACCTGCACAATGGTTACGGCTGACTGAATGGACAAAATATCTCTTACTGGGCTGGGTGTTAAACGGATTCCGGTATCCGGAGTTTTCCCTGTATTACTGGTATTCACACAGAAACTCTGAAAAAAACCTCCGATTAACTCACTCGCACGTATATCCTCATTGGTATTTCCCAGTGACGGAACAGGAATGGCTCCGGGCCAGGTGTGACCACCGTTTATGACTTTATAAAGGCTCACAATACTTCCGCCGGTTCCTCCAGAATAATTATAAAAAATAACCGTACTGCTGTCGGCAATATTATTATCCGGAATCAATACCGAAACCGGAGAGGTCGCACAATTATTTTTATTTACCCACCATATTATTGTAGAATCAACCGGCGGTATCAGCGGAGGCATCCCGTTAAAACTTACCACAGCATCTGCGGTTCCATGAAAATGAAGAACCGGCAATC
>JADZBN010000148.1 GCA_020852075.1 Bacteroidia bacterium | reverse complement strand
TGACCACAACTCCCCAATATACGAAAGTCCCCCCTCAAAAACTTTTGTTCATCCTGCCGGAATGGCGCGGGGAACGAAGTTTTGGGAAAATAATACGCCTCCCCCGGTTGATGAACCGGCTGAAGGATTACAAAATTTGCAGGTTGTCTTAGCGCTGAATGATCAGCTTTCGGTCCGCCACCTCCATACCCTGATGGTCAAAAATCCGGCAGAAATATATTCCCGCAGGAATTTTATCAATAGGCACCGGCTTGCCCGGTTCCAGATTGCCCGCAGCCATGATTACCTGTCCAGAAAGGTTGATGATTTCCAGACGGCTGATAACATTTGTATTGCCGAGGATACGGAAACTTTTCCCCGCAGGATTTGGGACCAGCGAAAGATTATCTTCCATACGGATGATGCTGACTCCCGTATTGACCACAGTGATCACCTGACTTAGTGTGTCCACAAAACAGGCATTCGGACTGGTAACAATCAGGGTCACGGTATAATTCCCCGGTGCAGGATAGACGTGCGAAGTATCATACGCATTTGAGAGCGGCGATCCGTCACCAAAATCCCAGCTAAAACTTTCCCCGCCCACCGTAATATTGTTGAACGAAACCTCCAGGCCTGCCACAGGACTGACCGTAAATCCCGGTACCGGCGGCTGTACAATATTGATCACCATCGGTACCGTGGTTGTCTGGTTGGGTGAACCATTGTCGGTTCCTGTCAGATCAATGGTATGGTACCCCTGGTTGGATACCGAACCGGTAACAGTGACCTGAATGAAGGCCACGTTCCCCGGATTCAGGCTGTCAATGCTTGCACCTGTCATACCATTAAGATTCACAGAGGGAGTGGTAATCTCCCCCTGCTCAGGCGATAGAAAAGAAGCGGTAAATACATAGGTGTCACCGATACAAATATCTACGGTATCGCAGGCCGTTACCGAACTGAGAATGGGCGCCACATTAAAGCTGCTGATGCAGGTGTTAAAAATAAAACTCTGGTTGTCGAGGAAATCTACCCCGTCAAAACCACCGAAGGGCCCGTCGTAGCCTGTACCGGACGTATCAAACCTGCCCATCTGAATAAAATTGATACCGTTGCCCTGATTCGCACCTACTGTGGCAGGAGATCCGCCAAATCCGCCAACACCCAGGCTGGCATCCCCGGTGGTCCATTGCATGTCCTTGTAACAGAAGCTTACATTATAGCCCTGCGGAAGTATCGGATCCAGGCCATCGCTCAGTATCAACTGGTAGGTATTGCGGAGATCTGAATGATTCATATAATATCCGACTTCCTCCCATTGCACCACCAGGTGTGAATTGGTAAGCTGGTAATGCACCACGCCGCTCAGGGAATCCCGAGTATCTACATCAGACCAGAAGGGGGCAATCATTACAAAATTGGAATTGGGAAATGAATCGGGTGTGAATGTCGCATAAGCGCTACCGAAGGAGACGTTGCCGTTATTGTTTATAAACAGGTCATGGTAATAGGTACCGTAAAAGCAAAAAGGCGACAGCAGGTGAATGGTATCCGTGGACCAGTCATCATTACGGTATAAGGGCGGCACACCCGGGCCTCCACTGCCTCCCGATCCGTCAAATGGTACGGCTGGCCATGGGCTGTCATGGTCTATCCAGCAGTCGCAGGCGGAAATGGTTTTCATGGTTCCGTCCGCACTGACAAGAATTCCGGTTCTGTTTTTTTGGGCGTTTTGCATTGTTTCAATCCCGGTCAGTTCACCCTGACGTTTCTTTTCATCAAGGGGTTTCGTGAAGTTCTGCTGGGCCAGCAACACGGTATGCAACAACAGCAGGGCAATTAGCGTTAATGGTATTTGTTTCTTCATGTAATTCAGTATGACGACACCGGCCTTCATGGGCCTGTCGTAACAAAAGTATCATTAAAGCCATGTATTGCAAATGAGCCCCGTTGTGATCACAAAAAAAACTCCGGTTCAGGTTATCCTGAGCCGGAGTTTCAAGGAATTATCAATAGTTGTTAATGTGCCACTCCGATTTTCACAGTACCGGTTCCACGTGGCGTAACGACCTGAAGGAAATAAATGCCGTCTGGGATCCGGCTGACATCCATGGTATAGACATTGGCTCCTGTACCTTTTGCCTGCGTGCCATCCATCTCCCTGCCGCGGATATCCGTAAGCCTGAGGTACAACATGTCCTTGAGTGCGGTGGCTCCGGAAATCATCACCTTGTCACTGGCAGGACTGGGATATACTTCCACATCCCGTAAATCCAGGCCGGCAACGGCCACATCAATGGTAATATTTACGCTGTCGGTAAAGGTACAGCCATTCGAACCGGTTACCGTTACCCAATAGGTACCGGGTGCGGTTACATCAAGTGTCTGTGTGGTATCTCCGGTGGACCAGGCATAGGCGGTAAAGCCTGTGCCGGCATCCAGGGTATAGGTAAAGGGTGCTACAAGAGCTGTATCCGGGCCGAGGCTGGTGCTGACGCCTGAAATAAGCGTTACATCTACGGGGACGCGCACACTACCGCAGGCACCGATTCCGCAATTGGAAAAGACATTGTCAAGCCCGGTATTCTGTACACCTTTTGAAGGAACCTGACAAATCCAGTCGGATAAATCATCATGATCTTCTGAACCGATGCGCTGCATGTTGTCAGTCGTGGTACATGAGGTAACTCCGTCGCCGGTCCAGGCAGTTCCAAGTGTAATGGTAAAGCCAGCCACGGTAATGTTAAGCGACTGCAGCGTGGCGGCATCCCAGTCCCATGCCACGAAATCCACGATATTTCCCTGGTCATCAATGATCATAGCCCAGCTGCTACTGCCCGGGTTCCAGAAAATATTATTCCCCCAATAATTATCCGAAGTACCATCGGTTTTGTATTGAATCTCTCCTGCATTGAAATAACCCAGGTCCCAGGTAATCGCATTTACCAGGTTAACATCAGTATAAGAATCACTTATTACGACCTTCCAGCCGGTGGCGTCAAATCCGACACCGCTCAGGTTTTCAATTTCAATATAATCGTTCACTCCACCGGGTTCAATCTCCACGATACGAAGGCATCCTGAGGCGCCGCTGCCCTGATGGGACTCGGCGTAAAATGTAGTGTCTGACGTTACCGGAGTATTGAACGGCGTGCCGATGTGGAGCAGGTTGCCGCCTGTGGGTGCGTCGTACCAGAATACGACATCGCCGGAATCCGCCGTGGCGGTTACCTGCAGATTATTATCGCATTGCTGCTGGGGGGAAACGGCTGTCGGGGGGTTCGGATGGATGTAATAATCGAAAGAAGTCCGGATGGTATCATTGGCAGGGTACTGGTCTCCCGAAAGCTGGCTGTATGCGGTAAAATCTACAGTTCCTCCGCCGTATGTATTAATTGTCTGACTGAAAAACAAGGTATCGGCAGCGTTTGAGGCCAGCGTGTCGGAATAGGTTTCCGTAATGGATCCGGAAACTGCACCGCTTGCCTCAGCCGTAATGTCAAAGCCCCATTGGGCATTCTGTCCGAAATTGCGGAGGATCACAGCCACAGCCACGGCGGAGTCGCCGCAGGTGTTCATATCCGGGTACAGAAAAGAAATCAAACCTATGTTGTCATTCAGCGGCGTAAACTCATCCGCACCGATATCGGGTGTGGTAAGGCTGCGGGCATCACCATCAATATCATCGGTTACACCGCTCAAGGGTGTTCCGGCATCATTGACACCGGGGTTCCCTGCGTGCAAATCCGTTGATGAGGTAAACTGCGGATCGGAAGAAACGGAATTGGCATCCATCGCGGAAGCAGCTTGCCAGGCCGTCAGGTTTGCAGCATCCGTACCACCCCAGGATCCAAGAACCGTGTCAGCGGGTGCTACGTACAGGTCGTTGTAATCCGATGCAGAGAAGGCTGTCACTGCTGCACTTTCCACACTGAATGCATTTCCGCCGCCGGTATTCACAAAAATATTATTCTGTACATCCAGGTTTGAGGACCCGGAACCGGATATGTTACAGGCAGCGCTGAATGTTCCGGTAGCCGTCAGGTTGATGCTATTATAATATATCTGTACATAAGAACTGGTGGTCACACTTATGCCGTAAGCATTTCCCGTACCTGTACACGAAACAAAATTGTTGGCAAGAAGGGCATCATTCCCTGCGGTATTGATACAGTTGGAGAGGGCAATACCCGTACCGGAACATGAAATCCGGTTCTTCAGTACCCTGCCTGCACCGGAGGAATTATCGAGCAACACGCCATTGTATCCGGAATAGGTTGAATTTGTCGTAATGTTGTTTCCTTCAATGGATGGTGCATTGGAATAGGAAAGGTTGATACCCCTGTAATACTGGTTAAGGAAGGTGTTTCCTGTAATAGCTGCCTGTGGAATCAGGTTGCCGGCCTGTCCGATCAGATACATTCCATAGGAGCCGCCTTCAATCTGATTGTTCACAAATGTAGCACCGGTGTCCTGACTGGTACTCAAGGGAGTATAAATGACACAGGCATTTATAGTCGTGGTTGAATAAGTACCTGTCCGCAGGATACAGTTTTGAAATGCAACAAACCTGGACCCGGATCCGATATAGACCACCGTTCCATACGTTGCATTGCCGATCCGTTCAATAGTAAGCTGTCGAAAAATTACATGGTCCGTTCCGTTGATGAGCACGGTAAAATTACTCGAAGCACTGGTGGAACTGGAATCGGAAATCACCACGCTGGTACTGTCACCGCTTTCTGACTGAAAGGTTACGGTATTGGTGGAGGATACCCCCGGTATCTGTCCCATACTGACTTTCCCGGAATAGGTTCCCGGGCGGATATTAAAGATAACCGGTCCATTTAGACCCTGCGCCTGGGCGGCAGTAGCCGCTGCCTGCAGGGTTGCATAATCAGGGCTGGTTCCTCCAATCGTAAATGTTCCGTTCAACTGGGCACTTGCAGACAGAAAAAATCCGGCAAGTGCAAGGGTAAGAAGAGTAGATTTCCTGAGTATCATAGTTAGTGGGTTTTGGGTTAGTCACAATCATGAAATCCATTTTTCAATGGACTTCCAAGTTAGGATTTTTTGAAATATCGTCTGAATTGAATAGAAAAATGTTTATATAATCAATTTTAATATGTTATAGGATTATTAACATATAATTCATCATTAATCAATGAAATGATTGTCAATTATTATTCTACCAAGTTGATTCTTCCTGAAAAATTTCCCTGTTTTCCCCCGGATATTTCCCGCGTTTTTCCGGTTCCGCACCATCAGGCAGTGAACAACTCCCTGGTAAATACCTTCCATACGGCATGGGAAGGAATTGTCTGTGAGTCTATGAACAACGGGAAATACTATAGAGCAATGCAGGCATCTGCACTAAAACACAACATCGCAGATTCATTCACTGTGGGAGAATTTTCTGGCCTGATAAAAACGATTACAGAAAAACGTGAATATTGCTCCCTGAATGCAGAAGAAATCCCTCCTGCCTTTTTCCTGTATCAGTGAGCCACCGCAATTTTTTTTACCTGTTGTTGACCCTGGTGTCGCAATACCAAAAAGTAGGTTCCTGCGGTAAGATCATCAACCGGAATTTCGCAAGTATTCGATTTGCCTCCCGCACTTATTGCCGGAATTGACCTGACCTTTACACCCGACATGGAATATATTTCAATCAGACTGCCGGTTTCCGGAGGAGTACTGAAACGTACCTGTATCCTGTCGTATGCAGGAACCGGCAATGCAGTAAAGGTCGTTTGAGAATTTGCAGGAAGCGTCAGTCCGGTAAACAGCGTGTCCGTCAGGTGGGCTGAAAAAACACCCGCACCGTGTGTGGCCACGGCCACAAGTCCGTCAGATTCACGGTAATCCATCATATCCACTATGGAAGTTCCAATGGTATTCGGCTCCAGTTGCGTCCACACCGTATTCAGTCCATTCAGGGAATTTGTACCGTACAGGCCGGTGCTGGTAGCCGCCAGGTAAACATATCCGTTGCCGGTTGGAATCATGGAAACCCACCGTACCGAAGGTCCCGATCCGGATCCGTTGTTGTTGCTTTCCAGATTGCCGGCACATTTAGTCCAGGTAAGCCCGCCATCCTCCGAAAGAAAAATACTATATACACTGTAATTGGAATAAGATACCATAATCCTGTCTCCGTCGTACGGATCTACGGCTATGCAACTGACATTGGAACTGGTGGGAACCAGGATGTTGGTAATATCCATTGTGACAGGAGTACTTGTATTGGCATTGTCCATTCTCAGAATGGTTCTGGTCGAGGTACCTGCATAAACTCTGTTTGCAGGTGTTTTACAGGCTGTGAGCGCACTAACCAACGATCCGTTCACAGGCAGGGTATCGGGAAGCATGGACCATCCGTCCGGTATGGAATCCCATTGACCCGTGAGTGGTATATGAGTAAGGCTGTCGTTCCTCCAGATTTTATTCCCCGCCGCCAGGTACATGATATCCGGATTGTTGGGATCCAGAACGAAAGGAGAAATAAACATATAGCCGGAACCCCCCTGAGGGTCTATTCTTCTGAAGCCGGTTACATTTCCATTGGTATCGAGCTGAACCCGCGCGACCTTTCCTTCCTGCCGTGACATATAATAGTTGTAATGATTGTCGTCAATGGCGCAAAAGGCGCCGTCTCCCAGGCCGGGATGAGTCCAGTCGTCCGATACATTTGACGTATGGGTAAACCAGGTGCCATAGTCCTGAAGTCCTCCGATGATGATATCGTTATTGCTTCCATGGTCCAGGGCAATGGTATAAAACTGGGAGGTCACGTAGGTGCGGTTAATGTCCTGCCATAAGACAGGATCTGCGGTACAATCGGTGGTTCGCACCAGTCCGCCATCATTACTTTGTATCATTACATTGGGCGAATTGTTGAGAAACACCATGTTGTGCTGGTCGCTGTGGTGATTCGGATAAACACCATAAAAAGGGAGGGTGCTCAGCGGGTCATATCCGCCAATCAGCCGCGTATTCGCAGTACTGGTAAAACCATCTGTTGACCGGTACAGGTTGGTTCCTCCGATGAACACAATGTTGGATTGTGTTGGGTGAACCCTCAGGATCAGATCGTATCCGCCCTGAGTATTGAAATTTCCAAACTGACTGCCGTCATAGGGAAGATTTGCACTAAGGTCATTCCATTGACCACCCGCACCGGATCCGTTACCAGAAAGGTATGTGTATTTCCAGAGTGCTGCATATTCGGTATCTCCTTTAAAATCCGTGGACATTTTCCCAAGGCCGAATGTTACTGCAAGGAAATAGGCTTCCGCTTCATTCGAGGGGTTAATTCCGATCACTACGCGGTCGTAACTGGCGGTATCCCATGCCGGCGGAGTAATGTCTGTCCAGGTATTCGTCGCAGGATCCTTTCTCCAGATCCCCTTTTGCCCGCCGTCACTGCTGAAGGTTCCGTACACCACGACTGTACCGGTGATGTCCACATCTGTAAAATAGGAATAGGTACTTGTGCTGCCCTTATCCAGCGCCCATGTCGCACCTCCGTTGGTGCTCCGGTAGATGATTCCGTAGCAGGCAAGGTATAATACGTCGTTGACCGTATCGTGAGGATCCGTGACGATTTTCCATCCGATATCATACGGTGCATCGAATACCTGCGGCGTATTGGTTGCCGTTGCAGGCAATGATGCCCAGGTAAGCCCTCCGTCTGTTGACTTAAATACTCCGTTACCGAGGTAATAGGCACCGGCTCCGCTATGCGAAGCTCCATAGCCTTCGCCGGTAGTATAATACCAGGTATTGGTATGACCCGCACGTTGATCCTGGGCAATCCAGGTAATACTCTGGTTTGACTGAACAGAGGAAACCCTGGTCCATTGCTGGCCACCATCGGCAGAACGCCACAGGCCCCCGTTGACAGATCCGGCAAAGAGAATATTGTCGTTTGTGACATCAACGGCCAGTGCCCTGGTCCTGCCTCCCACATTCACGGGGCCGCGGGAAACAAACGCGTTAGCACTTCTGAAGCCCGGTGCTGAAAGGGACTGGTATTTGGGCAATGTTGCGGCATAGGCCAGTTCCATTCCTCTGATACCTGTGGGAATCCTGCCTGTTAACGGATCCGCAAGCCGGCAGCGTTCCCACTCCAAGCGCTTCACAGCATCGAAGGATTCCGCACCTTCCTCCTGTGAAGCCCCGACATATTGTACGGTCTTTATGGGTTTGTTACTGAAAATAAGAAAGGCACTCATCAGGAGCAGGGAAGCGCAGGCAGCAGTAAAAATTTTTTTCATAATCGGGATGATTAATCAAATGGAAAGATACCGAAATAAAAGACACAGCAAAACCATAAAACGGGAACTCGAATTCCCGGTGTATATTCACCTCATGATATCCGCACCCGAAATCATTCACGACATTCTCCGGTGGGATGTGAAAGCCTGGTCTCCTGCACTGGATTTCTGGGAAACCCGCGTGAATTGGGAACGTGTTAACAACTGCCTGGAACTGGGCAGCAGGGAGGGCGGTCTGTCATTATGGCTGGCACAAAAGGGTAAAAAGGTGGTTTGTTCGGACCTGGAAAATCCCGAAAACCATGCCTCTGCCTTACACAGGAAATACGGGATTCAGGAACTGGTGGAATATGCTGCCATAGATGCCACCTCCATCCCTTTTGAAAATCAGTTTGACCTGATTCTTTTCAAATCCATTATAGGAGGAATAGGAAGAAATGGAAGGACGGACCTGCAGCATCGTGTTTTCGGACAAATCCAAAAAGCGTTAAAACCGGGAGGTTATCTGCTCTTTGCCGAAAATCTCAGGGCCTCCATACTCCACCAGTGGTTGCGAAGAAAATATACTCCCTGGGGAAGATCCTGGAGGTATTTATCCGTGAAGGAATTAAACGAAATGATGTCTGCATTTCAGACTGTTGAAATACATGCAACGGGGTTTTCTTCAGCATTTGTACGCAGCCATTCATTTAGTGCATTTTTTGCAGGATTGGATCAGAAATTATTGAATTACCTGATTCCGGCAGACTGGAAATACATCGGATATGGTATGGCATTAAAGAAATAAACCGGGGAAATTCAGGTAAAACGCAAAAACAAAAATTTTTCGATGAACGGGAATATTATATTACATTCGCTATGAGCAAATCCTGTATCCATGAAATACCGCTACTCTCTTTCCGTAATTCTCATTTCCCTGTGCCTGGCGCTGACTACTGCCCATGCCCAGATTAATCTTTCCGGCAGTCTTACACCCCAACAACTCGTGCAGTCGCTGGTAGGACCCGGAGTTACCGTTTCCAATGTGACATTTACAGGTGCCCCTGATGCAACTGCATTTTTTACAGAACCAACGGCAAGTTTCGGAATGATCAGCGGGATTTTGCTGACCACAGGCATTGACACGATTGTCAAAGGACCCAATACACTTTCTTCAGCAGGAGTGGACAACCTTATGCCGGGTGATTCCCTGCTTAATGCAAACATTGATTCAACATTAACCACTTTCGATGCCTGTGTACTGGAATTTGATTTTGTACCACGCACTGACTCCATCGTATTCCATTATGTATTCGGTTCTGAAGAATACAACGAGTTTGTCTGGATGGGGTACAATGATATTTTCGGATTCTTTATCAGCGGACCCGGAATCAATGGTGTAAAAAACATTGCACTGGTTCCGGGAACCAATACCCCCGTTTCCATTGACAGTATAAATAACGGGTACGCCCCGACAGGAACCCTTCCTACCGGCCCATGTACCAATTGCCAGTATTATGTGGATAATACCAACGGTACCATTTTGCAGTACGACGGATATACTACTCTGCTTTCTGCCGGTACGCACGTTCAACCCTGCGGTACATACCATATCAAACTGGCCATTGCAGACGTCGGAGACGGTGTGTACGATTCCGGAATTTTCCTGGAAGCCGGCAGCTTCAAATCGTCTGCCGCATTCAATATCCAGTACAACGGTTATCCTGCTCCCAGTGTTATCAATGTCTGTCCGGGGGAATGCGTTACGCTGGAAGCACCACCACTGGCCAATTACCTTTGGAGCAATGGAGATACCACACAATCCACCTACATCTGTGATCCGGGTTTTTACAGCGTATCCACTACAGTCAGCACCTGCACGGCAACCGCGGGCAACATAAATGTAACAACTCTTTCAGGACCCCTCATTGATCCGCTCACGGAATCCAATGACACGGTATATGCAAATGTAACCGGCATTAACCCCATGACCTACCAGTGGTATTCGGCGGGTAACCCGGTTGGAAACGGCGGACCTGCACTGGCTATGCCATACCCGGGTTGCTTTTATGTTACGGCTACCGATTTTAACGGATGTACCTCTACCAGCGATTCCCTGTGTGATTTCTCTGTGAGTATCCCCGAGCCGGCAAACAATATTTTTATGAATGCCACCATGCTTCCGGGCAATCATGTTGTCAGGATCACGATGAATCATGAAATTCAGGATGCACGTGTGGAATTGTATGACCTGACAGGAAAAGCCGTGATGACTGCATCATGGACCGGAGGAACGGCCTCACAGGATTTCAGCCTGCCCTTCCTGTCCAAAGGACTCTATTTCCTGAAAGTACAGTCGGGAGAAAATTTACTCAGCAGTAAAGTAATCGTCCGGTAAAACAGTACCTTTTACATCAGAAAAACCGGCAATACTGCCGGTTTTTTTATTCGCAGCCGGCATTCAGCCAACTTTCAAAAAAAATTCACCGCCTTCCGAAAGCCATTTCTGAATTTTTGTTTTTTTGTTTTATGGCCTATCTTGAAAAATTCCTTTATCTGAAAAAATCTCAGGT
>JADZBN010000147.1 GCA_020852075.1 Bacteroidia bacterium | reverse complement strand
TTCTTCCATTGCCGGTACTGTACTGTAATTATGGCTTGGTTTAAATAGATTCCAATTGCTGCTTAAGCATAGCGTGTCCTGTTTCCACTCCTGGTTTTCCACCATTATTGCCTTCATAGTAAATATTACGGTAAATATTTCTGGCTATACTGAAGTTACGGTAAGTATTCGCTACCCTTGTAATTTTTTGAATCAGTTCTTGCGTGGTACTTCTTGTCAGCAATTCGTCAATCTTACGGATAGCCCTGAGATAGCTCTCTGTATTCAATCCTTCCAGCACTGCACCGGCATTGTGGCTTTTAATAATATCAGAATCATCTGAAATATCTGGTGTAATTACTACCGGCAGACCCAGCGACCAGTACTCTCCGTCTTTAATAGGCGTACAATACCGTTTTGTCGGAATGGGCTTAACCGGTGTAATACCGAAATCTCCCAATCCCATAAAGTCAGGAACAAATTCATGCGGGACAAACTTGACGATCATCTTCCACGGATCAAATCCTGCGTCCTCCGCCCACATATTCAATTCCTTTAGTGAATGGTTTGTGAGCAGCAATGCACGGAACCGGTCGCCCCAGTAATCGGAGGCAACCTTGAAAAAATCAAATACTTCCTTTGTCAGATATATCCCTCCAAACTTACCGGCATAAATACAGATGATTTTATTTTCCAGGTGGTACTGCCGAACCAGCTCGGCATTTTTTCTTTTTTCAGGTGAAAAATCTTTTGGCTCCACGCAAGCCGGCTTGACATAAAAATTTGAAATGGATATATTGTATTTGCTTTTTGCATATTGCCACATCTTTTCAGTTGCACTGATAATGATTTTTGCCCTTGCAGAAATTTTTTTCTCCAGCCTGAACAATAACCGGAACTGAAGGCTTTTCCTGGACCATGTCTTATTTTCAACCATCGCCTCCGCATGTGGTTCGTAGCTGTCAATTACCAGGGTTCTTCCGGTAATTATGGATAAGATATATGCAATGGATCCTGCCGGCGTACACCAGGCATGGATATATCGGATATTTTTGGTAATAATAATCCATAACAGATAAAATGCCTCCCAAATCCAGTTTATAAATGAAATAATTCCAAATTTTCTGTACTTGAGAGTAATAAGTCGGATCCCCTGGAGTTTGAGCCGCTGCACAACCTGGGCCTTTTCATTGGGAGTCATTCGAATACCCGGTTGCTCGAATGTCAGGAGGTAAATCCTGCTATTAAATGAAACCTGATCCCGGATAATGTGCACGTAGGGAAGTGTGTATGCCTGAATGAGCGGATCCTTAAAACTCCAGTAGGTCAGAATTAATATGCTTTTCTTTTTCATTTGAATATACTGAGTATTCTGTGACCAATTACTGCTTTGAATCCCAGTATAAAATGCTTTTTTTTAATTCCATCCGACATAACAGATTTCGTAAGGTAGCGGAAGGTACTCTCCCTGTCACCGTCAATGTAACTGTGAATTGCACTCAGGTGATACAAATGCCCGTCAAGTTGGTTCTGCTCTTTATGATTGAGTGATACATACTTTTTTATCCATGACATCGCCAACATGGATTTTTCAATAATAAGTCCGTGATCCTTTCGCATACTTCTTTCATCGTGATCCTTCATGGTCAATGTGACCCTGCCATCAAGAAATAACCGGGTATTCTTCAGATTTCGAAGAAGAAAAATCCAGTCTTCTTTTATGGCAAGCCGCCGGTCTTCCTCGAATGGAATGAGTTTTTTGTATTCACGCTTTACTGCAAAATTACATGCAAGCGGATTCCCTTTCAGAAAGGTCCGGTAATCATGCCAGCCCGGCTTTAACTTCATGGAATCCGATGGAAGGTATTTGCCGTTTCTGATAAAATTGTAACAGTCAGCTACAATATCTGGATAATTCTGTTCAAGAATTATTTTGTGCAGTGTGTCAAGATGATTCGTATGCATTAAGTCATCTGAATCGAAAAAAACAACATACATTCCGGTTGCATTGTTAAAACCCAGGTTTCGGGCTGCACCACGTTCCTTGTTCTTCTGATGCAGGATGCTGAATCTTTCTTTACCGTTGTATCCGGAAAGCAATTTTTCATAACTGCCATCAGTACTGCCATCGTCAACAACAACAATGTCGAAATCCCTGAAAGATTGGTTTTCAACACTTGAAACACTTTCCTTGAATAAATCAAAACGGTTGTAGTGAGGAATGACAACGGTAAAAAAAGGATGGACACCAGGTGTACTCATTTCTTTATCGCGTTATCGTTCTGAGTGTCCGGATAAATGGTACGGGGAGGAGGGTTGCCCTTAGGCCTATTTTGTCCAGCTTATATGCCTTGAAAAATTCAGGATCAATATTTTTTATTACGGATCCAATATGCTTTGTCTCTTCCATCTTCAGAAGCTGATAATACAGGTGCATCTGATATTCCAGAAAAAAACAGGTAATTTTTCTGATTTCGTCTTTTGAAAATTTTCTGTCATGGCTAAATGTCTTGTCACCTTCAATATATATTCCAGCTTCCCGGAGCTTTGCGATCATAAATTCTGCGTTCGGTATGGACCGTAACAATGCAGAAAAAACTCCCTGCCAGTCCCAGGCGAATTCAATCATTTTTGTTACAGTTTTGCTGCTGTCATGAAGCCTGTATTTACTGAATACAAAGTCCGTATGTACAATTGGAAATCGTAATGCAATCCGTATGAGGTGGTCGTAATCCATACCGAAATGCAGGGACTCTTCAAGATTTCCCGTTGCCAGATATGCTTTCCGGGTAAAGAATGATGATGGCTGGGCAAATGGCATGATGGAAAAATAACGGAGTTCCAGATCGTGTGTGTCGGTTCTCTTTATTACTTCCTGTCCCTTTCTGTTGATCAGAATGGTATCGCCATTGATCAATCCGGCATCCGGATTGTTAATGTATAACCTTGCTGCCTCATGGAGGGCGCCAGGCATGTATAAATCATCACTGTTCAGCCATGCAATAACGTCACCGGTCGCACGTTTCAATCCCTTGTTAATCGCTTCACTTTGCCCATGGTCCTTCTCGGATACCCACCAGGAAAGCTGTGGTGTGTATTTTTTAATAATTTCAACAGAACGGTCCGTGCTGCCGCCGTCAATTATAAAATATTCCAGGTTTGGATATTCCTGTGCTAATACCGACCGGATGGTGTCCTCCAGGAATTCTCCCTGATTGAAGGAGGGTTTTATTATTGTAATTTTTGGAAAACTATTTTTTAACCCTGAGTCTTTGTGGATCGGAATTTTTGAAATCAGGTTCCCGGATTCAAGCCAGTCGGACAGATCCATGCCGGTCAAATCCTGAAGTCTGGAAATTTCCCCGCTGAAATAACTCCTCAATGACATCCTGGTTTCATTATCCATTTCCGGGTACTTATCAGTCGAAATTATCGTTTTCCGCATCATATCTCCCAATTTGTATGCCTTACTATCGGGAACAATTTTCCTTACTCCACGCCTGATAACATTCCCTTTTTTAAAAAAGGTCATAATTATTTTTGCAAAACTGTCTGACCGGATCTTATTGGTTGGGTTATGAATAATACTAACATTGGGCGTAAAATCTCTGTTTACACCAAGTAATCCAAACAGTTGTTTACAAACATAACCCGCCTTGAATTTCAGCTCTTCATAAAAAAATACAGATACCTGTTCTTTTGGAAAAATGGAATATATATTTTCAAGATGAGTTGCATAGCAACTGTATTCCAGTATATACCTGAGATCCGGATATTTGTTGTTTTTAAGTCCTGTCAGCAATTCGGGGAAACTCATGGGTGCATTACCCGCATTCTTTTCCATGAGAAATGAAGAATAGGTTCTCTCAATCGGATTACGCAGAATGATTACTATCCTGCAATGTGGATTGTGCCCCTTTAATCGAAGAAGCGCTTCTGTTTCACTGTACAGACTGGCGCTTTTTCCTACAATGGCTTTATGGACAGTTCTGTCATAATGCGGATAGTATTTGGCGAATGCCTTATCGTATCGCTGGCTGTATTCAGCCGGTTCCAGAAAGTAGGCAAATTCTTTCTGTGGGTGCGCACACACTTCCGGATGCTCACCCAGGTAATGAAGCAGGGATGTGGTTCCCGACTTTTGGGCGCCAATAATCATTAGGTCTATCGGGGGTGACAGCACGCCGTTCATACCAAACAATACTTTCGTCGGTTCATTTTAATTTTCCCGTATAACATTCCGGTTCATCCGTTACATCCATGATATTTAGCGTTGAATCCGCAGTTTAAATGTAATCATTAGCTGCAGTTGATTGCAGTCCCATCATCCGAACATTTGATAATTTCAGGTTCGATACTGGATTTCACGGGGAACGTATGTAAAAGTAAGGGATTAAAGGCCTTTTGAAGCCATCAAGCTATCAATTTTTTCCTGGAAATAGTCATATAACGGGCAAGTCCTGATCTTATACAGATTTTCCGGCAAACTCATGTTTCCGATCGGAGAAGTGCCTGGTGAACCTGAGGGAGTGGCAATTGAACCGATTTGCTTATATGGAAAGAAGTATCCGGCTTTTTCCAGTAAGCCTGATTTATACAACATTCCGTTCAACCTGTTAAGATTGCTATACACCCGATCATTGCTTCGCATCAGGAGGTCTGAGTGTATTATCCTCCCTGTATATATCGGGTGGGAAGGATCCGGTAAATCATCATGAGGAACCGACAGCATGACCGATAACTTTTCCCTGATGGTCCGGAAATCTTTATAGCGGATTATGACAGTATTTTTCTGACTCCCCTTTAATGCTGCGGTATTCATTGCATACCAGTACATGGCATTGTAGTCGAGACTGGAATTTATATTCTTCTTGCAGTAATCAAAATCATCAAGAAGGGAAGATGCTTCCAGTTCTTTCATAAAAGCATCTGTATCAATTTTGAAGTCAAATCCGGTGGACCAGAAATCCCATACCTGAGGTCCGAGCGATCCAAGTACCTCATAAATGTTTCTGATTACCAGAATGGAATGTGTAACAGCCATTGTTTTATTGAATGCCGGAATCCTGCCATTGGCACGGATGAATTTTGTAACCACTGGATGGTTCCCTTCAGATAATTTTCTTAAATACCTGCGAATACCCGGACTAAGCTGGTAATTTTCATCAGTTATAAAATGTGGTGTATGCGTATGATGAAAATATCCTTCGTAGTTTATTTCCCGTGTTTTACGGTTAATCCAGAATAGAGGCTCATAGTTTATCCTTACAGAACCGTATAACAGGGAAAGTACATGTGAGGTATATAACTGAAAAGCTTTCGTGCCTGATCTGCCTACACCATAGATTGAAATATTTACAGGAGGTACATTTTTTCCGGGATCCAACGGTATGTGCCGCCCGATCCCTATACTGATTCCAGATCGTTCCTGATACTTTCTCGTAGCTGCCTGTGCAAACAAATATATCTGATCTCTGATGGCCGGATAATTGCTCCTCACATTCCATAATTCCTGCAATGTGCTTTTTCGAAGCTTGACAAGAAGCCTGAACCTGAATCCTTCTTTTCCTGAACTTTTGTATTTCCGGATGATGAATTCAATAAACCGGGTTGATAAGGAAAGAAATTCCTGCTGCCAGCTTGATTTGATTTTATACTTTTCAGGATATACCAGGTTACGGTACAGGGAAAGGACTACCTCTGCCTTTCCAAATCCTTCAAACATCTTTGACAGGACATCTGCCTGCATTCTTGATGCAGGAAGATAGTGCTTCAGTTGAAGATCCGCATCATACCAGAGGGTATAACCCAACAGTCGGATTGACAAACACATTTCGCTATCTTCTCCTGCAGTCCATGATTTCCCTGTTCTTCCCCTCAGCAATGCCGGAAACCCGGTGTTGAACAATTCATCCCATACCCGTCTCCGGATGGATAATCCTGCTCCCCACAAGTAGTTCCTTTCCTGTGCTACAGGCCCTGATTCAGTGTTTTGCGGCCCGACTGCAAAAGCATTTTTATATTCTTCAAACCAATCGGGCTGCTGACTTTCAAATACCGGCTCAATAGTCGGCCCGCATGCTGCCACATCCGGATGTTCACGAAAAACCGAGAACACCCTGTTTACCCAATCGGATGCAATCCAGTTATCATCGTCAATGAAACTGATTATTGAGAATTTAGATTCTTTTACACCACGGATCCTGGCGTTCATCAGTCCCGGAGCCGCCTCTGATACAATGCTTAGTTGGGTTACTTGATTTTTTTTCCATACTGTACCCGCCAGTGTTGAACTGCCGTCTGTGCTGTTATTATCAACCAGGATTATTTCCCATGGAATGTCAGGGTCAGTAGATTGAGCCTGAAGGTGTGTGAGGGTGGCCTCAATCCTGTTGTAACTGTTGTAACAGCAAATAATTATACTTACACCTTCTGTCATCATTCCTTTTGAAATCTATATCATTTCATGTTGAGCATGCAGATCAAACAAATGCACCAGTTCTTCCTTAAACCGGCGAATATTTGCTTTATAATCGTACAAATTCATTACCGGAGGATTCTCCAGGACCAAAATCATTTTTGTGGCAAGATCATTTGCATTTTTCCGGTCAAAAAACATACAGTTCACGGTTACTTGCTCCTTGTTTACCTCCAGATCACCCGCAAGAAGGAACAGATTCATGGCTTTTGAGTCTTCATTTACAGTACTCCATCCTTCGAACAGGCTGGGTTGAATTACAGCGACAGATTGTTTCATGAGAACCAATTGTTCCTCTCGGGGAAGAAACCCTGTAAATATAACCCTGTCCGTTAAATGATTTTTTAAAATGAAGTCCCTGAGCTTCTGCCCATACGTCGTATCCCTGTAAGAACTCATTTTCCCCGTAAAGACCACCACATAGTTATTGTTTTTTGTCAATAGCATTGCATGAAGAACCAGCAGGTGGTTTTTATGCGGCCAAAACTGGTTGCATACAATAAAATAGGGTGTTGATATGTTGTATTTCTTATTTACGGATTCAGGCTCAATCCACGATAAGTCTGGCAGCAATGATATAAACCGGAGTAATGTCACCATATTCTGATAGGGGCTGAAAAATTTACGGAAATCATTCAAAGCATCCTGACTGCTCAGAACAAGTGTTGCATCAGGATCAGCACAGATGGATTTCATATTAGAAATTACCCAGTCGTACTCCTTCTTTGATACGTAATCCGGATAATACATTTCCTGGAAGTCGGGTTTCCAATGATATCTTTTTTTAATCCGGGCGGTTTCTGGAGAATGGAAATAAGGATAGAGTACGTCGGCATCGAAAGGGAAATCGTATCTTTTAATAAGATGTATCCCGGCAACTGCCCATGAAATCCTGTTGATAATCCGTACCGGCAGGTATTGCTTTACAGGCCGGTACAAGTACCATTGAATGTATGGATATCCGATTCGCTTCATGTCTTCCAGCGGAGATTGAGGCGAATAAATAATGATTACCTCAGGTTTCAGGTGATCTTCCAGAAGGTTGAGTGCCTTCAGCAGATTCTGGATATAAATTGCAATTCCGGCCGAAAACTCATATCCGGTCCGGTAGTCCAGCGCTATTTTTTTTCGATACAATGTTGAATGGCCTGTCATCCGTTTGCCGGTAAAGATATTCATTGTTCCGGTGCAACATAAACTGTTAGGTTGTGATAATTGCAATAATCAATTTTCTTTTCTGGACCATTCTGCATACCGTGTAAGGCCGTCTCTGAGGGTGACGCTCGGCACAAAACCTGAATCCAATAGTCTGGAAATATCAGCCTTCCAGTGTAGAGGATCTCCCGGCTTGATGGTTCCGGTAAAAGTTATGGTCGCATCAGGCATATAAGCAGAACAAAAAATCCTGGAGGCCTCAGCAATGGTGGTTTCAGTACCTGAGCCTGTATTTATTACCCGTCCGTCAAACGGAATTCCGTGAATTACGCATTCTATGGCCTTTACCAGATCGCTGATATGGATAAAATCCCTGGTTTCTTCTCCCGTTCCAAAAAGTTCAGCATGATCCGAAGCACGTAATTTCCGGCTAAGGTCCCAGAACAATTGCTTTCGAAGCCCGTCTCCATATACGGAGAAAGCCCTGATGTTTAAGGTGTGTATGCCAAACAAGGTGGTATATTCCCTGCAGATCTCTTCTGATAAATACTTATTCCAGCCGTAGGGGGAAAGCGGCAGGATTTTGTCATTTTCATGAACAGGAAGCTTTTGAGGATTACCATAAACAGCAGCGCTGGAAATATGGAGGAAATGTGTTGATGTAGAAAACTTTCGGATGGATTCCAATACCCGTTCGAGAAAAAGGGTGTTAAGCCTGAAATCAATATCAGGATGTACCATGGAGTAGGGGACACTTCCGTTTCCTCCGGCATAGATACAAATGTCCGGCGTCCTGTTCTGAAAAAGGGTATCATAAACGGGATTTATCTTATCCACAAGAAAATCACTGGAATGTTTTCCCGGGGTGCTGAAGTCACAGCAAAGAAGTTCATGATTACGTTGTGAAAAATATTCACATAAGTGGGTGCCGATAAATCCCCTGCTCCCGATTACAGCTATTTTCATTTTCAGGAGCGTTTTATAATTAAACCCTGCCCCGTTGGCATGGAAAAAATAGTTTCCTTATACTTTTTTGCAAAGGTGTCAAAGGCCTTTTTTTGTTCTTCATGACCAGGGAAACCGTAATCATCCAGCAGTACAATGCCTTTTTTAACAATTTTTGGCCAGAAATACTCAAGGGCGGAAATCTCCGGAAGGGTGTTGTTCATATCCACGGAAAGGTAGCAAACCAGCTCTGGCCGGCACTTGCCGAGGGTCTCAGGAATGGCACCTTTGACAATATTTACACGGAAGCCCCGAAATGTTTTTACCACCTCATCGTAGGTGTTCCTGTAAGTATATCCCAGAATACCTGACGCTTTTTCTGTTTCACTGACAAATCTTTCATCGAGACCTGAATAGGTGTCGAGTAAATGAAATGTTTTATTCAGGGATTCAAAATCCGTGTAATCAATTATGGCACGTGCATAGGCTCCCGTATTTACTCCGCACTCAACAAAATCCCCTTCGAGTCCAGATGCAAGTTCGGCAAACCAACAACAGGTATAGACCCGCCACATTAGTGTGAAACCCGGCCACGGTTTGGTTTTTTTTGCAAGTTCATAGGCATGTGCAAATCGGGGCTCGCTGATAAAATCCGCATTATTGGAAGTGGCAAGCCCATCGGTATTATATACAGGCGGGCCATGAACATCCTGAAACAGGGTGGAATTAAACCGGATACTGTTATAATTTCGAAGAAACCAGAGTACCCTAGTCCTCAGAAGGCGTAGTGACTGTAATGAAAAATGATTCCGGTTTCCCGACATGTCAATCCGTCTTGCGTATAAACCTTGCAGGATTTCCGGCTACAATGGTAAAAGGCTCCACATCAGACGTAACCACACTTCCAGCACCCACAATGGCACCTTGCCCAATCTGAATTCCTTTGAGAATAATTGCACGGGCACCAATCCATGCCTTGTCACCGATTTTAACAGGTTTAAGTGTAACATGAGTCCAGTCCTTGGTTCCGTTCATCCAATCTGTTGTATCCTTTTTCCGGTGAACGGACGACAAACTGTGTGTATCGCTGTCCTGTATTATTACATCAAATGAAATCAGGACATCATCCCCGATCTCAATGGATTTACCGCATCCGATCAGGGTATTTTTGCCGATAAATACATGGTTTCCTATCAGAATGGACGCATCGGGCAAATAGGTTGTCAGAGTACCTTCGATCAGGCAGGCATCACCGATTCTGATCGTTGATCCGCTTTTCTTTGAAACAGAGCCGGTATATTTCGTCCCCTTTCCACATTGTACACCCTGCGGAATTTCAGGATTATCATCGCCGGATCTGAAAATTCTTTTCATCATCTGCCATGCAATATAATCAGATCCATTCACAATCGAGAATAATGCTTCCGTAATCTTTTCCCTCGTATTCTGAGAAAACCGTTCCCGTATCGGCTACCTGTATAAGACATTTACTTTCGTGCTGATCAAATACAGTTCCGTCTCTGGTTACAAGTGCAAAATGGAATGTGTAATAATTAGGAGCGATTAGATTTGCCGGGATTTTCAGCGTTCCGGATACCCGGCCCGGATGGTTCAGAAATTCCTTCAGGGGCCTGTGTACCGTGAAGACCCTGTTGCCGAATTTATCCAGGAGCCCAACTGACAAAAGAATATCCCCCGGATCCTGGTTGAACTGCATATTCATTTTCAGGCAAATGGGTTGATTAAAACCAAATGTGGATATGGCTTCACCTGCAGGATTAACGCTTTGCACATCTGTAAAAAAATATTTCTTTCCGGTGGATGATCCCGCGTCAGCTTCATACCGGTTTACGGCTTCCTGCTGTCCGAGGTTCAGATACATGGAGGTAACCTTTTCACTGGAATCATTTGCTGCAATAATTCCTTTGTCAAGAAGGATGCAACGGTTGCAAAGTTGTTTCACCAGCCCCATTTGATGGGAAACAAACAGAATGGTATGCCCGCTTCTGGCGACACCTTCCATTTTTCGGATACATTTTTTTTGAAATTCGGCGTCACCAACAGCAAGCACTTCATCAATAATGAGTATTTCGGGCTCCAGAAATGCGGCAACAGCGAAAGCAAGCCGCAACTGCATACCGCTTGAATAATGCTTCAGCGGCGTATCAATGAATTTTTCAACCCCCGAGAAATCAAGAATGGCATCGAATTTTTTTTTGATTTCTGCCTGTTTCATTCCAAGAATTGAACCATTCAGGAAAATGTTTTCCTGCCCCGTAAGTTCAGGATGAAACCCTGTACCCACCTCCAGCAAACTGGCAATCCGGCCGCGCGAGACGATGCCGCCTGTGGTGGGGGGCGTGATCCGGGAAAGTATTTTTAATAGTGTGGACTTTCCCGCACCATTCCTGCCGATGATCCCTAGCGATTCACCCTGACTGACAGTGAAGGAAATGTTCCTGAGTGCCCAGAAGTCTTCGGATGTTTTTTTTCCTGAGGATATAAATGTTTTCTGGATTTGCTCCCGGAAAGTGAGATACGGCCTCGATTCATGATATATCCTGAACCGCTTTGAAATCTCCTTTACCTCAAGTATGGGCTTCATCAGGCAAGATCAGCAAAATAATATTCGGTTTTTCTGAAATAGACTAAACCTGCAACCAGCAGGATTATGGAAAGTGCTGTTCCTCCCATAAGATGGAAACCAACCTCATAATCATACCCGAAACAACTGCGAAGCAGGGAAATTGCGCCTGCCAGAGGGTTCAACTGGAACAAGTCTCTAATGAGTCCTTCGGGCACAACAGTCACTGGATAAATGACCGGCGTGAGAAACAGAAGAATCTGAACCATGAAAGGTATTACATAACGAAAGTCCCGGTATTTGACATTCAATGAAGCCAGCAATGTACCCACTCCCAGCGTTGTGATAAGGATGATTATCAGGGAGGCGGGAAAGGCGTATAAGAGTCTGCCTGGATCCACGGGTACCCTGTAATAAATCAGCAGGACTATAAAGAGAAGAAATCCAATGAAGAAGTCAATCAACGTTGACAGTATGGATGAAACAGGAATGATGAGCCTGGGGAAATATATCTTTTTAATAATATTGGCATTATTTACCATGCTGTTGCCGGAATTGGTCACTCCATTTGAAAAGATGTTCCATAATAACAGACCTGGAAAAACAAAAACAGGGTAAGGAAGATTTCCGGTTGATATTTTTAAACCCCTGGAAAAGAATAAAGTAAATACAACCATAAGAAGAAATGGCTGAAGCAATGCCCACATTCCCCCAAGGAAGGTTTGTTTATACTTGATCTTTATATCCCTCCAGGTGAAAAAATAAATAAGTTCCCGGAAATCCCAGAGTTCTGGCAGGTTTAATGTGAGCCGGCCTGCCGGTTTGATTTCATATTCCATCCGGACGATTTCTCACAAACCTACACGATAAATGATTTACCGGCAAGCCGGAGCGGGAAAAATATTCCGTTTGAAACAGGATTGGCTGACTGTCTTTTCCCACCGGAATCCTATTACTTTTTGACCTCCTGCTTTACGACCTTTCGGAGGATCACCTCATCCCGGAAATCAACCCGGAGGGCATAGGTACCATCGGGCAGGTCCCCTAAATCACATTTCCTTTCAAATAATCCCCTTGATGCAGATCCCGTGAAAATACTCCGGATAAAATTTCCGTAAATGTCGTACAGGCTTATGCTGAGTCTGTCCTCGAACGGAAGAACAAGCCGGATTACCACCTGCCTGCTGAATGGGTTGGGATATGGATTTACCACTGCGATGGATGACTTTCGGTCAAAGCACTTTTCATCATTGGCAGGATTGCTATCGGGTTCCCCGTTTGGGTCACTTACACGGATACAGTAATAATCAAATTTTGAGTCAGGGGAAATCAGAAATGCAGCTCTGAAGGAATACGATTGGATTCCTGATGGCCCGTTGGGCAGGGGCGTAAGATATTTTTCGCGGATCGTAGTCCCGTCTTCAAGCCGTGCCGAAATATTCAGACTGTCTATTTCCCTTGTTCCCAGATTGGCAATTCGGGCTACGATGTAGAAATAATTACCGTCCAGGTAACTGGAATCACCCGTCACAGCTACATCAAGAACCGGCCGGATGACATAAATGTTTTTGTCAGCAGAATCCCTGCAGCCATAACTGCTGGTAACGTATTGATGGATGGAAAACAAACCGGTATCCTGGTAAATATGTGATGGTTCATGAATGGTTTCCATGGAACTCCCGTCTCCAAAGTCCCATTGCCAGGCAGAACCACCGGTTGAATAGTCGGTAAATTGAACATCTAATGGAGGGTTGCCAAATTGCGGGTTAAAACTAAAATTAGCTTCCGGAAGGGGGTAAACATGGATATTTTTGGTCAACGATTTTTCACACCCGATGTCCGATCGTACGGTCAGCGAAACCTGATATGTTCCTGTATCCTGAAACAGATAAACGGGGTTCTGCACCGAATCCGGATCCGGCATTCCGGTTATGTTCCAGTGCCATTGGGTAATACTGCCTGAACTTACCGAACTGCTATCGGTCAGGGTGTAGGGCGTCCCGGTACATGCCGGAGTAACCCGGAAGTTGGCCACTGGTATGGGGCTTACGGTTACCAGACGGGATGCGGTGGTGGCACATCCGCTGAATGAATATACCGTAAGCGTTACATTATAGGTTCCGGGAAATGCATAGAAATGCGCTGGGTTTTGTAATTGATTACTCTGGTTGTCACCAAAATTCCAGTTATACGAACTGTCAAGCCCCGAACCGGGATTAAAAAATTCCATCAGATCTCCGTAACAGGTTGGAGAATAGGTGAACTGTGCCGGGGCGGAAGGATGGATCTCAAGCGTATCAAGGGTGGTATCACTGCATCCGAAATTTGTCGTCGCAATAAGGAATGCGTAGTAGGTCTGTGAACCGGAATATATATGGTTTGGGTTTTCCAGGATACTGGTGTTAGACGGGCTTGTAAAGTCGCCGAAATTCCAGGTAAAGGCAGTAAGTGTGGAAATTGAATCCGTGAAACTTTCATTGGTAAACTGTACGGCTTGTCCGGAACATGGATTATCGAAGGTGAATGCTGCAACCGGTGGAGTATAGACATTCACGGGCTGAATGCTGGTATTGGTGCATCCCAGGTTTGAAGTTACGGTCAGTTCCACCTGGAAAACTCCCGGATTTGAAAAGGAATAGGAAGGATTTTGCATAATACTGCTGTCACCGGTGGTAAAATTCCATTGGTAACCTGTAATACTTCCTCCTGCAGGGGCAGTACTTTGATCCGTAAACTGGGTGTTGCTGCCCAGGCAAACCTGTGTAGAGGTAAATCCCGCCACAGGACTTTCTTCAACTAAAACAGACTGAGTATAAAGCGGGCTTGGGCAACTCGACGGGCTGTACACAATCAGACGAACCACATTATTTCCTGCAGTACTGAAACTGTGTATCGGATTTGGCACGGAATCGAAGGTCCCGTCTCCGAAATCCCAGAACCATGCTGAGATAGTATCTCCGGCAACTCCGGACAAGTCAGAAAAAGTAACTGTATTTCCCTGACAAATTGTACCCGGAGTAACAGAAAAATTTGCTGTTGGAATATTGTTAATCCGTATAACCTGATTCACTGTATCCATACATCCGTTTGATGCTGTAACGATGAACTGCAGGCTGTAATTATTGACACCCCCCGAATAGGTATGGGATGGATTGGAAGTAACATCCGTATTCCCGTCCCCAAAATTCCACAGGTAATCCGTTATGCTCGCTCCGTTCACCGTGGTCAGATCAATAAATTGTACACTCTGGCCAACACAGGTATTGGAGGCCTCGAATGCACCCTCTGGTTTGTCATTTACCAATAAATTCAACGAATGCGAATCCGAACAACCTCCGTCTGTCACGACCGTAAGCGTTACCAGATAATTGCCACCTCCCGGATATACGTATGAGGGAGACTGTACATTGGATGTATCCCCGTTCCCGAAGGTCCAGTTCCAGCCGTCAATAGTTCCGGAACTTACAGATGACAAGTCCGTGAACTGTGTAATGGCATCCGAACAACCGGGAGGAGCAGAGAAATCTGCAACAGGAACGGGTGCGATCCGGATCGTTTTTGATATTGATGAATTGCAACCCGTACTTCCGTTAGTGGTAAGTGTCACCGTAAAATTACCTGTATCGGTATATTGATAGGACGGTGATGGCAATCCGGAGCTGCCTCCATCTCCGAAATCCCATAGCCAGGACGTAATGGTTCCGCCATTCATGCTGCTTGAATCTGTGAATTGGGTCATGTCACCAAAGCAGGTTCCGCTGACGGTAAAATCAACAGTAGGTGCATAAGAAACCTGTATGGACTGTACGGTCGAGGCGAAATTACCCGCTGTATCCTCTGCCATAAGAACTATAGGGAAATCTCCGCCATTGGGGAAAAGCACACCTGTTGGTGCTACATCTGTGGAAGATGAAATGGATGCAGGGCAAGCATGGCTGAAATCCAGTACCTGAAGATTATTACTTCCCGTAAACAATACGAATGCATACATCGAACCCTCTTTTCTGTACAGGCTGATACCTTTCGGGTTGCTTCCTGAAAAATGGTCACTCCCCAGGTAAACAGGTGTACTGGTTCCGGTCAGGTCCTGACCCAGGTCATACCTCCTGATATCATGACTCGAGTAGTTGGTGTACAGCAATTTCCAGTGGGAACTGTCCTGAACAAGGGCAATATCAGAAGGACTCCCGGCGGTAAGGAGCGTGGTGAAAACGGGTGTGTTGCCAAAACTGCTTCCGAAATCTGCAGAGACAATGTTTCCGCTGGTATAACCGGCAATAATCGCGAAATAATGATCACAGCTTTTGGCAATCTCAAGATCGAGCAAAGTGGACACGCCGGCCACTGCAATGGGTACAGAAGGTACCGGAGTGTTTCGGATAGAGTTACCGAAATTCATAACCGTGATAGTGCCCGCAGTGAAATTGCCGATGATCCCGTAAATAGTTCCGCCGTTTTCGCGTACAAGCCGTATTGACCAGGGAGTAGTAAGATTACTGTTCGTATTGTTCAGCAGGGTGGTTGCACTGTCGGGAATATTTCTCAGGCTGCTGCCGAACCGGAGCCGGATCAGGGAATTGGATCCGTAATCAACGATGAGTCCGAACCAGGTTCCTCCTTCCTGGTAAAGCGCCATATCACTCGGGTTATACAAAATGTTTCCAAAAGAGCCCAGATCCTCCAAGGAGGTCAGTACCTGTCCCGGGCCATTCCCGAAAATTGTTCTATACAGTTTCGAATTCCCTTTTCCACAGATGAACCCTATCAGCGTATCATTCTCTTCATGGAAAACTATATCTCCGGGGTAAGACAGGCTGTTAAGTACTGTATCCGATGCAAGTACTGCATTTGTACTGAAGAATCCCGGACAGAAATCCCATTGATAATTGCTTGCACCTGTACTGCTGTTATTCAGTGTAATGGCCTGCCCGGCACAAACCGGGGACGAAGCAGTGAAAGCGGGAACAGGGCATTGTCCGGATGTGAGATGGGGAATGAACAAAATCAGGCAACACCCAATTCGGCATAGTATCTTCATCATAAGCTTTTTAATAAACGTATAAGCTTACGATAAGAGAAGTAGAATGTTTAACCCCTATACAAAGATTTTTTCAGATTTAAATAACTCATAAGTTGCTGATATCCCATCATTTAAACTAATTTCCGGCTTCCATCCCAGGGATCGCATACGGGTGGAATCCAGCAGTTTTCTCGGAGTACCATCCGGCTTTGTGGGATCGAACCGGATGTGGCCATGGAATCCTGTAATTCGTGCGATCAAATCTGCCAGATCCCGGATGGAGATTTCCTGACCGCTTCCAACATTAACAAATAGTTTCTGATCATATTTCTCCATCAGAAGGAGGCATGCGCCGGCCAGGTCATCCACGTGAAGAAATTCCCTGAGTGGGATCCCGCTTCCCCATACTTCAGTTTCATCTGCACCACGCTGTGCAGCTTCATGAAATTTCCTGATCAAGGCAGGAAGTACATGAGACTGCTGTAGGTCGTAATTGTCGTTGGGCCCGTAAAGGTTTGTTGGCATCGCCGAAATAAAGTTGCACCCATACTGATCCCTGAAGGATTCGCATAATTTGATCCCGGCAATTTTTGCAATGGCATACGGTTCATTGGTTGATTCCAAAGGACCTGTAAGTAAATATTCTTCTTTCAAAGGCTGATCCGCATCCCGGGGGTAAATACATGAAGATCCGAGAAACAAAAGCTTTTTTACTCCGTGAACATGGGCGGAACGAATCACATTGAGTTGGATGGCCAGATTGTCACTGAGAAAATCTGCCCTGAATGTGCTGTTTGCCTGGATTCCGCCGACCCTGGCAGCCGCCAAAAAAACGTATGCAGGCTTTTCCTTTCTGAAAAATTCATCAACATCTGCCTGATTTCGGAGATCAAGTTCTCCTGATGTTCTGAATACCAGGTGTCGGAAACCTTCCTGCTGCAATCTCCTGAGGATTGCAGACCCAACCATTCCCCGGTGCCCCGCCACATAAATTTTATCCCCCTTATTCATGATAATTGAAAACTTTATGTCCGCCTTCTTTCAGGTACTTGTCCTTACGGAACAATGCAAGATCTGATGCCATCATTTCACTAACCAGGGTTTTCAGATCGGTTTTGGGAGACCAGCCAAGTTGTTTTTTTGCCTTTGTAGCGTCACCGGTTAATTGTTCAACCTCCGTCGGACGGAAATACCTCGTATCCACTGATAATACCTGTTTCCCCGGGGCAATCTGATATTCCTTATTTTGGCAACGAACCACGTGTGCTTTTTCTTCCACTCCGGATCCTGCAAATTCAATTTCAATGCCTGCCTCCAGGAAAGCCATTCTCAGGAATTCTCTGACAGAGGTTGTAATTCCTGTGGCGATTACATAATCCTCAGGCTTTTCCTGCTGAAGCATCAGCCACATTGCTTCCACATAATCTCTGGCATGCCCCCAGTCTCTTTTAGCGTCCAGGTTCCCCAGGTACAATTGATCCTGCAATCCCAGCGCGATCCTGGAAACACCCCTTGTGATTTTTCTGGAAACAAAAGTTTCTCCGCGAACCGGAGATTCGTGATTAAACAGAATTCCGTTTACTGCAAAAAGGTTGTAGGCCTCACGGTAATTCACCGTAATCCAGTATGCATATAACTTAGCTACAGCATAAGGTGACCTGGGATAGAACGGTGTATTTTCGTTTTGCGGAACCTCCTTTACTTTCCCGTACAATTCGGAACTGGACGCCTGATATATCCGGGTTTTATTTCCCAGGCCCAGGAGGCGAACCGCCTCCAGAATCCTTAAGGTTCCGATACCGTCTGCGTTACCTGTGTATTCCGGGGTCTCAAAACTCACCATGACATGAGACATGGCGCCGAGATTGTATATTTCATCCGGCTGGACCTCCTGGATGATCCTGATCAGATTCGTGCTATCGGTCAGGTCTCCGTAATGGAGCTTAAAATTCACGTTTTTCTCATGAGGATCAAGATACAAATGATCTATCCTGTCCGTATTAAAAAGTGAGCTCCTGCGTTTGATGCCATGCACCTGGTATCCTTTCCGGAGCAGGAATTCTGCCAGGTAGGCCCCGTCCTGGCCGGTAATCCCCGTTATTAATGCAACTTTCATGGGTTTGTAACCCGCTTTCGGGTTGATGGATTCGATTCAAAGGTAGAAATATTTCACACCCGAATAGACCGGCCTGATATCTCATTTCGCATCTTTACGCACATGGATCTTGTCTTTGCCACAAACAACCAATATAAACTCAGGGAAGTCAGAAAGATGCTTCCACCGGGAATTTCACTGCTTAGCCTGAAGGATATCGGTTGCAGCGATGAACTGCCCGAAACCGGTAGCACCCTTGAAGCCAATGCATCCCAGAAGGCCAGGTATGTCTTTGAGAAATACGGTAGAAAGTGCTTTGCAGATGATACCGGACTGGAAGTGGTTGCTCTTGATGGCCGCCCGGGCGTACTTTCTGCGAGGTATTCGGGAACTTCCTGTAACGCGGAAGACAATCTCAAAAAACTTCTCCTGGAATTGAAGGGCGAATCCAACCGGATGGCCAGGTTCAAAACGGTTATTGCACTTTACCTAACTGAAATACCCGTTCTCTTTGAAGGCATTATTCAGGGAAGTATTTCGGAGTCCGCCACAGGATCTGGGGGATTTGGGTATGATCCGGTTTTCATCCCTGAAGGCTATTCTGTTTCCTTTGCGGAAATGACTCCCGAACAGAAAAACGGAATGAGTCACCGTTTTTTGGCAATTCAAAAGTTTACAGGCTGGCTGAAAGACCGCAACCTCTAATTCCCAGCTTCCGCCTTTCGGTCCTGACTTGCCTTTACCACTCTGGAAGCATAAAAGAATACCATAAACATTGAAAAAACGTACAACGAAAACAGCGCTGTGTACAGGTTCGTCCAGTTGGCAAGTTAACGTTCGATGATTACAACAAGCAACAGTGAGATGAGTGTCATGATCCAGAAGACCAGCGCTACCTGCCTGTCGCTTAGACCAAGGTAGGCCAGTGCATGCGTGGTATGGTCTTTTCCGCCAACAAAAGGGGACTTCCCCTTCGATATTCTGTTGATGACAACCGTGGTGGTATCAATAAGCGGCATAATAAAAACAATTAACGGAAGCAACAGGTTGCGTGCCGAGATCAGATCCCCCGAAGGCGGCTCGGCATTCCATAAATATTTGATGCCGATTCCGGCCAGAAATACTCCGAGAAACTGACTCCCTGTGTCTCCCATGTACATTTTACTTGGATGCCAGTTGAAATACAGGAATCCTACAAGTGCCGCGGTTACCCCCGTAAGGATCATAAAATAAACACTTTCGACCTCATTGTGAAATATCATTACGGTGATTGCCGAGAGAATGATGGATATGGATACCGTTGTGGTTATAGCATCCATATTATCAAGCATATTCAATGAATTCATGATTCCTACAACCCATATTATGGTGATAAGGTAGTTCACCGGTTCAACATAGGACAGGGTGATTTCTGTACCCGTTACCATCAGGATTACCGCGCAGGTAACCTGGGTCAGAAACTTCAGAAAAGGACGCGTGTTGTATGCATCATCTGCCAGGCCCAGCAGAAATCCCAGCATCGTGGCAAGCAGTATCCCAATGAATTCCTTGCTGAGAAATACCTGATTGCTGTCAAAGAAAACCGAATATGAAATGACCGACAACAGAAAAATAATGTAAAATGAAAATCCGCCGACGGCCGGTTTTGACTGGCTACCCCAGCGAATGATGGTGTCATCCTGATTCCTGATTCCCAGTGTCCTGACAAATTTCAGGAACAGTCTGTTGATAAGAAATGAAAACAGGATAGATACCAGGAAAAACAATCCGTAAACTGTAATATAATAATGAATGTCTGGGGACATTTCCTTTATTTCTTTAACTGACCTTAATCAAATGTATCCATTCCCGCGGATTCAAATACCGTGATGTTGCGGATGGATCCGTTAACATGGTGAGGCCACATATTTCATGGGTTATTTTCGGTCTGCCGGACGCGAAAGGGAGTCACAGAATTCACGGAATGCCGGTAACCGGTTGTCTTTTTCTGAAACCACAGGATTTCGGATGTTCCATTTTATTTTCAGATCCTGATCCTTGTAATGAATTCCCCCTTCTGACAATTTATGATAAAATTGAGTTACCTTATACAAAAACACCGTGTCGGGCTCGAGAGATGCAAAGCCATGAGCAAAGCCCACAGGGATCCACAGCAATTTCCGGTTTGAAGCAGACAGTTCAATTCCGAAATATTCCCCGAATGTCGGAGATCCTGAACGGATATCCACCGCCACATCATAAGCCGAACCCGACACGACCCGTACCAGTTTGCCCTGCTCATGGGGGAAACGCTGAAAGTGAAGACCCCTGATAACACCTTTGCCGCTGATGCTTTGATTGTCCTGGACAAAGTCCGCAGGAATTCCATGAGCCCTGAAATCCTCCCTGTGGTAGGATTCAAAAAAAGTACCCCGGTTGTCAGAATATACTTCCGGCTCAATCACAATAATTCCACTGATGGGTGTTGGCAAAAATTTCATTTCATTCAGAACAACGTGTTCGAATCAGTTTTTCCGGAACCGCATCTTAAATTGCTCCCAGCGTGACAGATTCTTCCTTGCCTCGTCATCATAATAGCCGTATCCATAACCATATCCATACCCGTACCCGTAACCATATCCATACCCGTATTTGAACCGTGACATTTCGACACCATTCAGTACTACGGCAAGGTTGCGTATCTTGTTTTCTTCAATCAGTTTATTCAGATTCTGAATAAACATTCGTTTGGAATATTGTGCCCGGATAATATATATCGGGTAGTCGGCACTCTGAATTACCTGAACGCCGTCTGTAACGATTCCGACCGGAGGAGTATCAATGATAACAATATCATATTTTGATTTCAGGGATTCGATAAGATCATTCATGCGGTCACTGAGAATAAGTTCCGACGGATTCGGCGGAATAGGACCGGCGGTTATGAAATCAAGATTTTTCAGGGAACTTTTAATGATACAATCCTCCATATTGTCCTTGCCAATCAGAATGGTACTCATTCCACGGAGATTTTCAACATTAAAACCCAGATGGATTTTCGGTTTTCGCATGTCAAGGTCAATAATAACCACCCGTTTGTCGGAAAAGGCAATCACACCCGCCAGGTTTATGGCAACAAAGGTTTTCCCTTCACCTGAAATCGTGGAGGTAATGGCGATTACCTTGGATCCCGGTTCATTGCTGATAAACTGCAGGTTGGTGCGTACCGAGCGGAAAGACTCGGAAATGGCAGACTTGGGATTCTTATCCACCAGCAATTGAGATACGGGTATTTCGCTTTTATATT
>JADZBN010000146.1 GCA_020852075.1 Bacteroidia bacterium | reverse complement strand
TCATTTTATCTTTCGGATCGTTGAAGTCCCATTCAATCGTAACGGGCGGTTCGTCTTTTACGGGATTGGTTTTCTTTGACACGTTCTTTCCTTTTCCCGGTGGGGTATTTTTCTTCCCTTTCCCGGCAGGTAATATCCCCGACGGTTTCCCGTCAGTTACCTTCTGTTCTTTTCCCTTACCTGTCTTTCCGTGAATTGAAACGTTCTTTTTCACAGGTTCCATTTTCTTATTCTCAGGTATTTTCACGGCAGCATTGCGTGGAATCAGTTCAGGTTCCGTGTCCATTGCGGGAGATGATTTCCCCGGGATCCGGATGACCTTTGAAACGGCATTTTTGGTTATGATATTCCCGATTGCTCCACGATTTTTCACTTCAAAATCGTTGAAATTAATATCAATCTGGGTTATCCGGAGCTTGGGTCTTGGCCTGAGCAGCACCCTCACCGATTCTGCATCACCGGTTCCTGACAATGAGAAATACAACACCTTCGAATTCTCATTTCCTTTGGTCAGAATGTATTCCTTATCCCGGGTGATGCCACCTACGGTAAACCTTTTAATCATGATGTTGCCGCCACGACCGTCCTGGTAAATCATATTATAGACAGGTTCCTGCTCCGATTTTCTGAACACGGCAATATGCTTCACATCCTTCCCAACGTATTTTTTCTCGTCTATTCTGGCAACAATCATGGTTCCGTCGGCCCTGAAAACAATTATGTCATCAAGGCTTGAGCAATCTTCCACGAACTCATCCTTTTTTAGCATGTATCCTGCAAAGCCTTCCTCCCGGTTGACATACAATTTCTGATTATTAATGATCACTTCAGATGCAACAACCTGTTCGAATGAACCTATTTTTGTTTTTCTTTCCCTGCCTTTACCATATTTTTTCAGCAGCTCCCGGAACCAGGCAATGGCATATTGCTTACTGTGACCAAGATGATGTTCCACTTCGGATATTTCCGCTTCCAGCCCTTTTATTTTTTCATCGTGTTCCTTCACATCAAACCTTGAAATGCGTTTGATTTTAATTTCTGTAAGTGCGATAATATCTTCACGTGTGATTTCCCTCTTAAACTTCTTTTTATAGGGTTTTAATCCTGCGTCAATAGTATCCAGGACACTTTCCCAGGTAGTACATTCTTCAATATTCCGGTAGATTCTCTTTTCAATAAATATTTTTACCAGAGAACTGAAATGCCAATCTTCCTCCAGTTCCGACTTTTTTATTTCAAGTTCTTTTCGTAATAACTGATGCGTTTGTTCGGTATTAAATTTCAGGATTTCATTCACCGACAGGAACTTCGGTTTATCATCAATGATAACACATGCATTGGGGGAAATGCTCATTTCACAATCTGTAAATGCGTAAAGAGCATCAATGGTTTTATCAAGGTCCTCGGAGGAATCGCTGTGAAGGATAATAACGATTTCGACATTGGCGGCGGTATTATCCTCCACCTTTTTGATTTTGATCTTTCCCTTGTCATTGGCCGCAAGAATGGTGTCAATTAATGAGGTAGTAGTGGTACCGAAGGGTATCTGGGTAATTACAAGAGTTTTTCTGTCCTTTTTTTCAATTTTTGCACGGATTCGGATCCGGCCTCCCCTGAGCCCTTCATTGTACCTGCTGAAATCAGCAATTCCTCCTGACGAAAAATCGGGGAGCAGGTTGATCTTTTTCCCCCGAAGGATATCCATGGATGCTTCCAGGAGTTCACAGAAATTATGGGGCAGGATTTTACAGGCGAGGCCAACGGCAATTCCTTCCACACCCTGCGCCAGCAACAAGGGGAATTTGACAGGCAGCGTTACCGGTTCCTTATTCCTGCCGTCATAACTCAACTGCCATACTGTAGTCTTTGGATTAAAGACCACATCCAGCGCAAATTTTGACAACCTCGACTCGATATACCGCGGCGCAGCAGCATTGTCACCTGTCAATATATTGCCCCAGTTTCCCTGGGTATCAATCAGAAGGTCTTTCTGACCCAATTGAACCAGTGCATCGCCGATAGAGGCATCACCGTGAGGATGATACTTCATGCAGTGTCCAATCACATTGGCCACCTTGTTATACCTGCCGTCCTCCATTTCCCACATGGAATGGAGAATCCTGCGTTGCACCGGTTTCAGTCCGTCATGAATATGGGGGACTGCTCTTTCCAGGATGACATAGGACGCATAGTCGAGAAACCAGTTTTCGTACATCCCTTTAACGTGCCGGGCATTAGCCTGTTCGGTACGTACATTTTTGTTTTCTTCCTGTTTTATTTCTTCCTTTTTCCTGGGCATAATTTGGTTTTCTCTTTATTTGTCTGGCTATACTATTTCATCCTTCAGGCTTGCTGGACAGCCTTTTCCGTTACCTCATCTTTTTCCATTCTGAGGTTCCGGATGATAAACTCCTGGCGTTCGGGGCTGTTTTTCCCCATATAGTATTCCAGTAAATTGTGAATCGTTTCTTCCTGCGACAGGTTCACCGGCTCCAACCGGATGTCTCTTCCGATAAAGTGGAAGAATTCATCGGGAGAAATTTCACCCAGTCCTTTGAATCTGGTAATTTCCGGCCTGGGGCCGAGCTTTTGAATGGCATTCACCCGTTCCCGGTCACTGTAACAATAAATCGTTTCCTTTTTATTCCTGACTCTGAATAAAGGTGTCTGGAGAATATGGACGTGTCCCTGTTTCACGAGTTCTGGAAAAAACTGAAGGAAAAAAGTCATGAGTAGCAGCCGGATGTGCATCCCGTCAACATCAGCATCCGTTGCAATTACAATACGGTTGTACCGCAATTCCTCCAGGCCCTCTTCGATATTCAGAGCATTCTGCAACAGGTTGAATTCCTCATTTTCGTACACAACTTTCTTTGACATGGAAAAACAATTCAGCGGTTTCCCTTTAAGGCTGAACACCGCCTGAGTATTGATATCTCTTGCCTTCGTGATGCTTCCGCTCGCCGAGTCGCCTTCGGTAATGAACAGTGTTGACATCTGCCGGTCAATATGCCGGGTATTAAAATGCACACGGCAATCGCGGAGTTTTTTATTATGAAGATTTGCTTTCCTGGCTCTTTCGTTTGCCAGTTTTTTGATTCCGGCAATCTCCTTACGCTCCTTTTCGCTCTGCACGATTTTCTGCTCAATCGCTTTCGCTGTATCCGGATGACGGTGCAGGTAGTTGTCCAGTTCGGTTTTAATAAAATCATTCACCCAGGTTCTGATAGCCAGCCCGTTGGGCTCACGGGTCAAAGAGCCAAGTTTGGTTTTGGTTTGCGATTCAAAGACGGGTTCCTGTACACGCACACTGATCGCAGCGAAAACAGAAGTTCGTATATCACCGGCATCATATTCCTTCTTAAAAAATTCTCTTATGGTTTTTACAATCGCTTCACGGAACGCTGCCTGGTGGGTACCTCCCTGGGTTGTATGCTGCCCGTTAACAAAGGAATAATACTCCTCGCCGTAGGCGGTGGTATGTGTAAAAGCTGTTTCAATATCATCTCCTTTCAGATGAATAAGAGGATACAGCGGTTCATCACTCAGGTTTTTTTCCAGCAGGTCCTTTAGTCCGTTTTCAGAATAAAACTCTTCCTCATTGAACCGGATGATGAGGCCTTTATTCAGGAATACATAGTTCCAGAGCATATTGGAAACATATTCCTGGTTGAAACGGAAATTTCGGAAAACCGAACTATCGGGTTGAAAAGAAATCAGTGTACCGTTTTTCTCGTCGCAGGGCTTTTCCTTTTCTTCTTTCAGTATATTTCCTTTTTGAAATTCGGCCACCTTTGTTCTCTTTTCGCGTATGGATTGCACCCTGAACCAGTCTGACAACGCATTTACAGCCTTTGTTCCCACTCCATTCAGTCCGACACTTTTCTGGAACGCTTTACTGTCATATTTCCCGCCGGTATTTATTTTGGAAACACATTCCAGAACTTTACCAAGAGGGATCCCCCTGCCGTAATCCCGGACGTTCACACGTCCGTCATGTATGGTAATATCAATGGATTTTCCATAACCCATTACATATTCATCAATGGCGTTGTCAATGACCTCTTTGAGCAACACATAAATACCATCATCCCGGGATGATCCGTCGCCCAGCTTGCCAATATACATTCCGGGCCTGGTCCGTATATGTTCTTTCCAGTCAAGGGAGCGGATGCTTTCCTCTGTATACCCGTGTTCCGGTTTTTTTTTCTCTGTCATAGGGTTTTCAACGGTGGTTAATTATCGTATTTCCGGTCAATTTCAAACCGAAAATGGTCAGTGAGTAATTGCCCAATTATTTTAAAATTCGGGGAATAAAGGCTTAAAATTAGAACTGCACACAGTAGCAC
>JADZBN010000145.1 GCA_020852075.1 Bacteroidia bacterium | reverse complement strand
GCAGTAATTGGATCTACAATGGCAAAAGTGATAAACAAAGTGATGGTCTGAATGCTTTTGCGTAATTGAGAAGTTTTTCAAACCATACAACTCATTAGGAGGATCATGGAAAAAATACTCAGTGGTAAAGTTGCACTTGTTACCGGTGCAGCTAAGGGAATCGGACGTGGTATTGCACTGGAACTGGCAAGACACGGTGCTGCTGTTGCATTTACCTATCTTTCTTCAGTTGAAAAAGGACAGGCACTGGAGCATGAATTGACCGGCTTTAGTGTCAGGGCAAAAGGATACAGATCGGATGCATCGGATTTCAAATCTGCTGAATCCCTGATTGAAGCTATTCTCGCGGATTTCGGGAAACTGGATATTGTGGTGAATAATGCCGGCATCACACGGGATAACCTGCTGATGCGAATGACCGAGGAGCACTTCAACGATGTGATCCGTACCAACCTGAACTCCGTTTTTAATATCACCAAAGCTTGCCAGAAACCCATGCTGAAACAGCGCAGTGGCAGCATAATAAATATCAGCAGTGTAGTGGGTGTGAAAGGAAATGCGGGCCAGTCAAATTATGCAGCTTCCAAAGCGGGAATCATCGGCTTTTCAAAGTCTGTAGCCCTTGAACTTGGTTCCCGGAACATCCGCTGCAACGCCATTGCGCCCGGATTTATTGAAACAGAAATGACCGAAGTACTCCCGCCTGAAACGGTGAAACAATGGCGGGAAGCCATTCCGCTGAAAAGAGGCGGTACTCCTCAGGATGTGGCGAATGCCGTGATATTCCTCGCTTCCGACTGGTCTTCCTATATTACCGGTCAGGTGCTGAATGTGGACGGTGGCATGCTTACCTGATCAACGGCAGAATTCCACCTTGTCATTCGGTACCATAAACAGTTGAACTTTGTAAATTCCTTCATCGCTGTTCAGCCAGACCAGTAATGTCCCGTAGAACTTTTTGTAACTGTACACGGTGCTCAGTGGAGCCTCGTCATTTTTCTGTACATCGGTAACCTGTACAGGAGGTCCAAAAACCGACTGAAGATATTCCTCATCATGACCAAACAATTGGTAATTGATTGTTCCTTTGAAATGCTTCCGTATTTCGAAAAAATTTTTATCTGTAAAAACCGAAAAGTCCTGGTCATTGAATCGCAATTCGGATCCGCAAAGGCTTTCATCCGGATGTTCGAAGTAATCTGAATAACAGGGAAATCTGACCTTTAACGTATCCACCGGCAAATCAGGGCGCATCCTGCTGACTGTTCCTGAATCCAGGTCGGCTTTCAGTGTATCACAGGATAATTTTTTGTTTTCCTGTGCCTGCGTGTCAGCCGACATGAGGAGAATACATTGAAATACAAAGGCCGGAATGCTGAACAGAGAGAGTACAGTCCTAATTCTGGCAGAACAGGTATTTTTCCTGATGGTGGATATCATATACATTTCTGTTAATTTCGCTTTCAAAATTAACAACAATGCGACAAAAATCATCACGGTTTCTCATCTTCCTTTTTATTATATTTCCACTTATTTCCTCTTCCCAGACTGTATTGACACCCGAATTGCTCTGGAAACTGGGAAGGGTATCGGATCCACAGGTGTCTCCCGCAGGAGATAAGGTGTTGTACGGAGTGAAATTCTACAGTCTTGAGTCAAACAAGGGAAATGCAGACTTGTGGCTGTATGATTTTAAAACCGGCAGCGCATCCGGAATAACATCGGGCCCTGAAAACGAAACAATGGGCAGGTGGAGTCCCGATGGTACTTCGATTTATTTTCTTAGTGACAAAGGCGGCTCCAGCCAGTTGTGGAAAATGAATTCGGATGGTAGTGGCAAAACCCAAATTACATCCCTGGAAGACGACATTAACCTGTACGGAATTTCCCCGAATGGCGATAAAATATGGATGGCAATAGAACAGAAGGTGGAAAAGGTAAATGGTCCCGATTTTTTCCCTGATCTGCCCAAATCCACAGGCCGTTTATACGATGATCTCATGATGCGCCACTGGGATACATGGGAAGACGGAAAGTTCAGTCATATTTTTATTGCACCCTTTTCCGGATCTTCTCTGGGTGAAACTCCTGTGGATATCATGAAGGGAGAACCCTATGACGCACCGATGGCCCCTTTTGGCGGTCCTGAAGAAATTGCCTGGTCACCGGATGCGAAGTTTCTTGCATATACCTGCAAGAAGAGTACGGGAAAAGAATATGCCCTGGGAACGAATTCTGATATTTATCTGTACAATACAGAGGACCATTCAACTGAGGATATTTCTCAGGATAATAAGGGATATGACAAAGCTCCCGCTTTTTCTCCTGACGGGAAAAAAATCGCCTGGATCACTCAGCATGAGCCGGGTAATGAAGCAGATCTTCAAATTCTGGTTTTGTATGATCGTGCTTCAAAAACGAAAAAGGAGCTTACCAAAGACTTCGATTATAATGTGGATGCGATTGCCTGGGGAAGTAACGGACGCAACATTTATTTTCTCTCAGACATCCATGCAACCGGGCAGATTTTCTCCTGTGATCTTTCAGAAAACGTATCCCATCCTGTTCGTCAGATTACTTCGGACAGGGCAGACTACACAGAAATCAGTGTCAGCTCAGCACCTGCCAAACAGGAGGTCGTTGTGGCTTCAAGGATGGCAATGGATGCTCCTTCGGAATTATTCGGCATAAACCTGAAATCAGGCGCCGCCAACCAGATTACACAGACGAACAAAGAGGTATTGAAGGGAATTACATTTGGTGAAATCCGTAAAAGGATCGTGAAAGCAACCGACGGGAAGGATATTCTTACCTGGGTATTGTATCCTCCGGGATTTGATTCAACCAAAACGTATCCCGCCCTGCTGTATTGTCAGGGAGGCCCGCAGAGCACCGTGAGTCAGTTCTTTTCATACCGGTGGAACCTCAGCCTGATGGCGGCAAACGGTTATATTGTGGTAGCTCCAAACAGAAGGGGCCTTCCCGGATTTGGCTCGGCATGGAATGATGAAATCAGTGGTGACTGGGGCGGTCAGGCCATGCGCGATTACCTCAGTGCGATAGACGATGTCGCTTCAGAAAAGTATGTAGACCGCAACAGGATGGGAGCCGTAGGCGCCAGTTTTGGAGGTTACTCCGTATTCTTCCTGGAAGGCATTCATGAGGGAAGGTTTAAAACCTTCATTGCCCACTGCGGGGTTTTTAATCTGGAAAGCATGATGGCAACCGAAGAACTTTTCTTTCACAATCATGAATTTGGCGGGCCCTACTGGAATTATCCCCAACCGAAGAGTTACCAGGCTTTTTCACCCCACCGTTTTGTCCAGAACTGGGACACCCCGATACTCATCATCAGCAATGAAAGGGATTACAGGGTACCTTATACACAGGGCCTGGAAGCCTATACGGCTGCACGGCTGAAAAACATTCCTGCCGAATACCTGAGTTTCCCGGATGAAAATCATTGGGTGCTCAAGCCTCAAAATTCCGTTATGTGGCAACGGATCTTTTTCAAATGGCTGGATAAATACCTGAAATAAAATCAGCAATCTGGCCTGACATTCCTGTTTTTTCAGGAAAAATTATACTTTTGCAGCCCATCTTATGCAGGTCAATTACCTGCAAATGCCCAGGTGGCGAAATTGGTAGACGCACCACTTTGAGGGGGTGGCGGGCAACCGTGCGAGTTCGAATCTCGCCCTGGGCACTCCGTTTACCGGGGGCGTTTTTACGTCCCGGCTCTGTTGAGCTGAATTTGTGATGCCCGGGTGGCGAAATTGGTAAACGTTGCGGTCTCAGAAGCCGTTGGAGTTACATCCTTGTGAGTTCGAGTCTCACCCCGGGCACATGAAGAAAAAGCAGTCGTAATGACTGCTTTTTTATTTTCCGTCTTATTATTTCTCTGTTTTTTGAAATTCTTACAAGGCTGATTTACGGATCAAAGGCATTTTCCAGTTATTTCTGGTTGTTGCACACAATTTTCGTTTCATTCTCCTGACATTCTTACAAATGTGGTTGTAAGGGAATTTACCGGTAAACCGTTAATTCCTGTTCATCATATAAGTTGTTGTTCATGTGATGGTAATTTCCGAGGCCCTTCGGGCCGGAGGATTCAACATACGACCGGATTAAGAGTGGTTTTTGGTTAGACGAGAGGCCCTGTACAGTCCCTGTGCTGTCAGGGTCCTCTTTTTTTACAGGAAAACGTACCCGATTTCAGGCTTCCTGGTTCAAATACCGGTTGTTTACCATGAAAATCCCGTTGTTTTCCCTTTGATTTTTCTGATTTACCAAACATAATTGCCCATTGGCAATGCCCGGAGATACTTTTGTCTTGTTATTCACCCTAAACGACAACAAGCTATGAGTACCCGAGAAATGCAACATTTTATTTACCAAAATGGTCTGGTAACATTTATTGACGGAAAATCCGATGAGGGCATGATAGTATCCCGGTACAATATTCCGGAAGCAAGGATTGAATATTATTTCATCCCTTCCGTCAATGTACTTGCCTACCAGGGCGCGAGGGCATCACATGATATGAATGCTCATAAGAACCTGGGAAGCCGTCTGGATATTTCCAGTATTATCCACGTTCAAACTTTCAATTAATCCTATGAAGCAGCTTAGCACTTTTAATAAGGTATTCATTTTCTTCTGGCTGGTGATCATCACGCTGATCATTGTAAAAGCGCCTCATGAAAATGAAAAGACGGATCAGAAAACCTCCATCCCCAAGGTGGCTTACGGGAACCATTGAGTAAAAAAAATCCCCGCATGATACGGGGATTTTTTACCTTTTTATTTTAGAAGATCAGGAAAGCTGCGATACAGGTGTACCGGTTGTAATTGCCCCCGTATATGGAGGTCACAGCATCATCCCCTCGTCCTTAATTGTTTAACATAACCGGCATCACAAGCATGAGGATGTCTTCATCTTTGTTGTCCGGTGATGCAGGGACAAGAATACCCGCCCGGTTTGGTGCAGACATAAGAAGGGAAACATCTTCACACTCCAGGTTTCCAAGCATTTCTGAAAGAAATTTTGCGTTGAACCCGATTTCAATATCTTCACCTGTGTATGAACAGGAGAGGCGCTCTTTAGCCTCATTGGCAAAATCAAGGTCCTCCGAACTGATTAATAATTCACTCCCTGCAATTTTAAACCGCACCTGATGAGTGGTTTTATTGGCGAAGATGGAAACGCGCCGGACAGTATTCAGAAGGGATTGCCTTGATATGGTAAGCGTATTCGGATTCTCGACCGGAATTACCGCCTCATAATTCGGATACCTTCCTTCAATCAGGCGGCATATAAGGGAATAATTTCCCAGTTCAAAGAAAGCATTGTTCTCATTAAAACTCAATTTGATACTTTCTTCCGCATCCGGTAACACGTTTTTCAGCAGGTTTAATGGTTTCCGGGGAACAATAAATGAAGCTTCATTCTTCACGGAAGTGTCCCTCCTGCGATACCTTACGAGTTTATGTGCATCGGTAGCAACAAAGGTGATGGAATCCCTGCTGAGTTGAAAGAATACCCCCGACATCACCGGCCTTAGTTCATCAGTACCCGTCGCGAAAAGGGTTTTGTTGATGGCCGACAAAAGCACGTCATTAGAAATCTCCACGGGCTTCAGGGATTCCAGTTCAGGTACTTTGGGAAATTCTTCACCATCGAAGCCTGAAAGCCGGAACTTTCCGGATTCAGAGACAATTTCTATGGCAAATGTTTTCTGATCAATCAGGAAGGTCAGGGGTTGTTCCGGAAATGTCTTTAGTGTATCCAGTAAAATACGCGTAGGTACAGCAATCTTCCCGTTTTGCTTCGACTCCTGAAGTTTGATTTCTGTTGTCATTGTGGACTCCAGATCAGAAGCAGAAACGGTGAGGTTTCCGTTTTCAATGGAGAACAAAAAATTATCCAGAATCGGGATGGAATTGCTTGAGTTCAACACACCGGAAATCTGCTGGAGGTGCCTCAGCAGGGTGGAACTCGTAACGATAAACTTCATGGTATTCGACGGATTTTGGCTTTGCTTCCGGGTCTTTCCCGATGTATCAGATATGATTTCAGCCTCCATGGGAATGGATTTTTTTGGTTTCCATGCATCCGATTGGCGGATATGGATTTTTACAAACCTACCTGTTTCATTAAAATTCTACAATGCCAAAGTCGAATAATCCGCTGAAAAGTATTAACACTATGTCAATAAGTAATTTGATTTAAATAATTGATTGTCACATAGATAAATACACTGACGTAAAATCCGGCCACATCTGTTAAAAGAGGCGGATTCTGTTGATATGTTGAGTTTAATTTCTGCCTGTGAAATCTGACTTCTTTCGAAGCAGCCTGTCAAACTGGTAATGCTGAACCACCACCCATTCTTTCTGTGGTTGCAGCACGCCGGTCATGCGATCCAAATCATATTTCAAGGGATGACCAAGGGAATCCTGAAGGGTGAGTGTGCTGTTGTTGGGTGCCATGGGATAGAGAAGGATACCTTTTTCAGTTCCGGCAAGATCCCTGACAAGTATCTCAGCGATGGGTGAATGCCGTAAGATTGAATCTTTCTGATTTTCGCTCAGCGATGTTTCGGTGGATTCATAATACAATCCATCGTAAAGCATAAGGTAATTCTCCACTTTTACGGAGTCGGGCCGGCCGGGAAGAATGGTACCCCGGATATCCGCAAGGGAAAAATGTCCGGCATTCCGTATCAGGGAAAATCCCTCATCAGGATACGAGGGATAATTCAGGCTGACAGACCTGATTTCATCGGGCAGGTACCTGAACACCACCGGATCCTTCCAATCAGCAGCATTGGTGGAATACCTGGGTGTGAGGAATCCGTTGAAACCGGGAATTTCAGTAATGAACGGCACACTGGAGTTTTCCAGCATCATGTAAGTGCCAAAACCATCCTGGGTATGGCCTCCGATATAATATACCTTTTCCGGATGCGAGGGATCATTGGTATATATTTCACATTTAATGCCACTGCTGGCTAAATCTTTAACTACCGTATTATACCCCGCTTTTGGAATGCCAGCCTTAATGTCCACCCTGCAAATTGCTTCCATGAGGGATTTCAGCAGGTTTTGCCTGACCGGAAATTTGCCATTGAGCAACCAGTCCTGTCCTTTTCTTTCCAGCAGGACGGTTCTTCCATTTCTGTCAGCAAGGAATATTCTGGAAATGGATGCTGTATCCCTCAGGGCAAAATCCCTCAGTTCTTTTTTTACCGTGCTGCTATTATCCCTGAAGAGAAAATAAACCGAAGCAAGGGCGAGTAAAAGGAGGATGACAAGAAGAGTCCGGTTGCTTTTTTTCATAGGTATTATCAGATAGCTGACAGAATAATTCAGTGGGCATACTTCCTGCGGCGAATCAGTGCCCGGATCATACCATACAGAACGATAATCAGAACCGGTAGTATGGCCGCTGTCCAGGAATTGAAACCGGATTCCCGTGCCTTTCCGGGATCCAGCATACGTAATTTGAAGATCTTTCCACGCAGTTCGAGGATATTCCGGTCCCCGCACAGGTAATCCATACAATTGAGGACAAAACTTTTATTCCCATAGGTTTGCCGGGTGAAACGGTCAAAACCCAAGGGGTAAATGGTTCCCCGTGAGGATACATCACTGGCAATAATGTCCCCGTCCGAAACGACAATCATTTTATTTGTCACACCGGTATCGCTGAAATGAATTTCCGGAGATTCAAGAATCGAGGCAGGTAACCTGTGCGAAAAGTTGGATGAAAATTTTCCTTCCAGGAGTACGGCAACAGGAATCCTGCTTTTTGAAAATTCACGGGGATCAGGATTATCCCGAAGCATATTCAGGCTGACCCTTGCAGGGGTTGACTGAAGACGGGAATACCTGGAACTGGTCAGCAGAATTGTCTTTCGGATTCCGGGCGCTTCGATGGTATCCAGGGAACTGACGAATTCACCCTTAATGGCATTCAGGTTGTGCACGATGGGATTCGGACTGTCGGGATTGAAAAGCGGGAAATAATACCAGGGAAACACTTCCTGTTTGGGCTGGTTGCCCACATATCCCGTAACCACGGGGATTGGCGCGGCCTGCATATCCATTACAAGATCGTCATTAATGCGGACTCCGTAATGGAATAACTGATCGTCAAGGTTGAGGTCAAACGGTATGGCCAGCGTTGTCCCGCTGGCTTTCAGGCTGTCCATTTCAATCTGCATCTTATCAATAAGCCAGAAAACTTTTCCGCCTTTCATGATATACTGGTCAATAATGAATTTGTCCTTTTCATCAAAGGGGCTTCTGGGCTTGGCGATGATAAGCGCATCATAATCCTTTAAGGCATTCAGCCTGCCGAGGATACTCACCGTGTCCACCTTGTAAAAGGTACTGAGGGACCGTGCAGCATCCGAAATCTGCCGGGTGTTCAGTTC
>JADZBN010000144.1 GCA_020852075.1 Bacteroidia bacterium | reverse complement strand
TTTTATGTTGATGCATGGGCAGGTTTTTCCTGCGCAACGGCCGGAATTTTGCCATTTTTCAGGCTTTTATTTACACCCGTTTTCAATGCCCTCACACTATTTCTGAGGGTGCTGCCCAAGATTTATTGAATCAGCCCGCCCACCAGGGGTATTTTGCGTTGTTCTCATTTATACCAATTATGAAGCAAAATCACCTTTCCACCGGATTCCAAAACAGACGTCATGAAGGATTTTTTCTGCTCCTCCTCGTCAGCCTGTTTATGATGATTCCGGGAAAGAAAATTGTTGCCAGTCACATGGCCGGGGCAGATTTGACGTATGAATATACCGGAACCAACCAGTACAGGGTAACCTATACATTATACAGGGATTGCAGTGGAGTTCCGGCGCCTGCAGGAGTAACCCTGACCCTTCAGTCCGCACGTTGTGCTGTAAACCGTACTTTCCAGTTAAGCCGGGTTCAGGGTTCAGGGGAAGAAATAACCCATACCTGCCCGAACAGTGCCACCATTTGTTCGGGCGGTACCAATCCGGGTATTCAGCGATGGCAATATTCAGGACCTGTCACAGTTCAAAGTCCATGTTCAGACTGGGTAATGAGTGTCGTCAATTGTTGCAGGAATCCGGTCATCAACACCCTGAATAATCCCGACAATTCCGGCATGTACGTTGAAGCCAGGTTGAATAATGTCAACGGTCCGAATTCATCGCCTGTCTTTTCAAACAAGCCGGTTCTGTTTGCGTGCAATGACCAGGATTTTATTTTTAATCACGGCGTAATTGAACCAGACGGTGATTCACTTAGTTATCACCTCATCCCCCCGATGACCAATCCGAACAGCTATGTTTCATTTTCTCAGCCCTATTCAGCCCAGAACCCCATATCATCATCCCCTTCCGTTTCCATGGATCCTGAAAACGGAGATATCATCATGCACCCCACCATGACACAAACGGGAGTAATGGCGATCCAGGTCAACGAATTCAGAAATGGAATACAGATAGGAAGTGTAATGCGGGATCTTCAGATCTGTGTTCAGAACTGCAGTAATCACCTGCCGGCTCTTTCAGGAATTGACGGAGATACTTCCCGGACTGTATCTGTGTGCCCCGGGACACCGCTATGCTTCGATATATTTTCCGCAGATAGCGATCCCGATCAACAGCTTTCATTATCATGGAACCAGGCGATTTCCGGCGCCTCTTTTACCGTCAGCCAGGGAACGCGTCCTTCGGGACATTTCTGCTGGACGCCCTCCCTTTCAGATGCCAGGTTGCAACCTTATGTTTTTACTGTAACAATAAGAGATAACAATTGTCCGGTAAACGGAATGCAGACGGTTGCCTATTCGGTTAATGTTTCCTCATTACATATTGATATTTCTTCCACTCCCGTTTCATGCGGTGGACGTGGTGACGGAAGTGCGTCTGTAACAGTGTCAGGCGGAACCGCACCCTACAACTATTTCTGGTCGCCAGACGGCGGCACAGAGGCCATTGCTCCCGGATTGCATGGTGGATTATACAATGTATTCATAACGGATGAAATGGGCTGTTCGGCAACGGCTTCGGTCATGGTAGATGAAAGTCAGCCATTGCAACTGAATGTTTCTTCGGAGCCGGCAACCTGTCATGCCAGTGACGGATCGCTGCTGGCAGGTTGCAGCGGTGGTACCATGCCCTATTCCTATTTCTGGAGTCCGGGCGGCATGACGGATGCTGAGGTCTCAGGGCTAACCGCAGGTATATACCACATTACGGTTTCAGACGCTAACGGATGTACCGCGCAGGCAATGGTCCCTGTAAATGGCGGAGGACCACAACTTAGTATTGACCATCGTCATGATGCAACCTGCGAGAACGGTGACGATGGTTTTGCATCCATTCAGGCTTTTGGTGAAGCCGGCCCCTTTACCTATAGTTGGTATCCATTTGGAGGAACTCAGGCTGTTGCTCCCTCCCTGTCACCCGGTAATTATATTGCCGGAGCAGAAGATTATAACGGTTGCCCATCTTTTATTTCATTTTCAATCGGATTTGAACATGAACAACCCCATGTAAACCTTGGCGCTGACATTATTGCCTGTAACGGAAGTCCTGTCATCCTCGACCCTGGTTCATCCTATAATGCGTATTTATGGTCGGATCAAACTACCAACCCGCAACTCCAGGTAAACCTGCCGGGAACCTACTCCGTACTGGTAACAGATGGATACGGATGCCAGAACCTGGACGCCATAAACGTGAACTATATCAGTTGCCAGCCTGACGGCCCTGCGTTTCATTACCGGGGAGCAAATGCCAGTGTATTCCCGAATCCCGTCAGGGATTATACTACCGTATCCATTGACAATTCCGATCTGGAAGTGGTGTCCATCCATTTGATGAACCTGATGGGAGAAATCATCTGGACCAGCAATACTCCGGGAGAAAAGATGGTTAGAAGGGAAATTGATATGAGAAACCTGAGTCCGGGTATATATATCCTGGATATCTCCGGAACCGGAGGCCATTCGGGGATCCGGATGGTGAAAGAATGACCGGGTAAAGCGGAATCATAAATTCACCCTGTATCTCAGAAAGGCGTTGCCTGTCTGTGAATACGGAATATTACCCTGGGTTTTTTCTGAACACAGCACGTTAACAAGCCAGGCAGGATACTCCGGCATCTACACCGAAAAAAACTACTTTTGGGGTCAAAATCAGCAGTCCGGTGTTCGTACTTTTAAAGAAGGAAATCAGCAGCTTTCTGAATTCCCTGATCGGGTATGTTGTGATGGTCGTCTTTCTGATGGCCATCGGCTTATTTATGTGGATTATTCCCGGGCAGGATTTTAACCTGGTTGAAAATGGCATTGCCGGACTTGATACGCTGTTTATCCTGGCCCCCTGGATGTTTCTTTTCCTGATTCCTGCAGTCAGCATGAAAATGTTTGCGGAAGAAAAAAGGTCGGGTACCATGGAAGTTCTTTTGACGCAACCGTTGAGTGACCTGGAAATCGTACTGGCAAAATACGGAGCTACCCTGGCCCTTGCATTGTTTTCCATCCTGCCCACCCTGATTTATCTGGGAATGGTTGCATACATGGCTGCTCCTGCAGGGAATGTGGACGTTGCAGGAATTACCGGTTCATACATCGGACTGATATTTCTTTGTTCGGGATTTGCGTCCATAGGCGTTTTTGCAAGTGCCCTCAGCAACAGCCAGGTAATATCTTTTATTCTTGCACTCCTGCTATGCGCCGCCTTCTATTCAGGTTTTGATATGCTCCTTTCCATGCCGGTTCCTCCGGGATTGTCAGATATTATTTCAAGGTTAGGCATCGCATCCCATTATTCCTCCCTGAGCCGTGGCGTCATTGACAGCCGGGATGTGATCTATTTTTTAAGCCTCAGTGTGCTGTTTATTCAGCTTACCAAATTCGTCATTGCCAAAAGAAAATGGTAACAGAAATCCGATGAACAGAAAAAACCTGAAACAGCAACACCTGGTTGAACTTGCAGCGACATTGCTGATCCTGGTATTTGCCAATATACTGTCGGGTTACGTATTTACACGGATTGACCTTACGGCTGAAAGACGATTTTCACTTTCCACCTCTACCCGGGAACTGGCCTCGGGACTGAAGGATGAAGTATTTTTTAAGATTTATCTTGCCGGAGATCTGCCTCCGGGATTCAGAAGGCTGCAAAACTCCACCCGTGAAATCCTGGACGAATTCAGGGTATATGCCGGTGATAATATTCAATATGAGTTTATCAATCCCTCAGATCAGTCGAACGATGCAGAACGGGCCGCATTATACAAACAGCTTGCAGGCAAAGGACTCACACCGACCAATCTTGAGGAAAGGGATAATGAATCCACCAGTCAGAAAATAATTTTTCCGGGAGCCATCGTCAGTACAGGCAGCAAAGAGGTAGCACTGCAACTACTCAAAAGCCGTATGGGATCTTCTCCGGATGAGATGCTCAACAACAGCATTGAAAACCTGGAATATGAAATAT
>JADZBN010000143.1 GCA_020852075.1 Bacteroidia bacterium | reverse complement strand
TTATTTCCTTTTCAGCCGGTGTAAATGAATCTTATAGCGCTGATCACGAAATACAATCTCTGAGGTGGCAGAAATCAGGGTGAAACTGTCCAGTTCAGGGCCGGCAAGAAAATCCTTTGAGAATGCGCGGTTAGGCTCGGTGATAAAGATTTCAGAACCCGGCCGTGTAAGTTCCGTAAACATTTTTCTCAATGCACTGAATGATTTCCGCTCATAGGCCACATCCGAGGCCAGGACGATATCAAAAGGAGGAAACGAAGGGCGCACACGCCAATCCAGTTTTTCGAATACACCAGAGAACTCCCCGTTCCTTTCAAAATTTTTTCTGGCAAATACAAGGGGCTCATCCATATAGTCGGTCATGGTAATTCTGGCCCCTGATTTGGCTGCAACCAGTCCGGGCAGGCCGAGGCCACAGCCGATCTCAAGGACACTCTTCCCCCTGAGATTGTCCCGGATGGTTGCCAGGTGTTCCGCCAGGACGATGGCGGAAGGCCAAAGGTCGGCCCAGTAAGGTATCCTCTCGTCCCTCACATCCGGATCCTCCCGGTCTCCGGACAAGATTTCATTGAAAAGTTCGTCCAGATTATCCACAACAGAAAGAGACAGGTGCCAGTCACCTATTATGACATCTTCCTGTCTTATCTTATATTTTTCATTTCCCTTCACTCCGGTGGAATAATAATCACAAGAATACAGTTTTCTGTCCGTATCAAACAGTCTTTGCTTACGATATCGGCTGAAAGGCAGGCCTCGCTTTCGGAATAACCCATTCCTCAAAGGGAAAATTAGTTACTGCACCTAAAGGAAGCCATCCGAAACAACCCTATCCGAAATCTGCAACGGGCAGTTGACTTCAGGGCAACATTCTCTGAAAAGTTTTAGATCATTGCGGTGCTTTTACTTTATATACACCGTCTTAATATTCAGGAATTCGTGTATCCCCCATTTTGACAATTCCCTGCCATATCCGCTTCTTTTTATTCCCCCAAAAGGAAGGTAGGGATCCGAACGCACATAATCATTCACAAAAACATTTCCGCTTTCGATCTTCGGGATCAATAATTTTTGTTTCGATTTATCCTTAGTCCACAAGGAGGCACCCAGACCGAAGCGGGACTGGTTGGCGAGTTCAATGGCATGGTGTTCATCCCTGGCCTGAATTACCGGCCAAACAGGACCAAAGACCTCCTCCTCAAAGGCTCTCATTCCCGGCAGAACATTGGTAAGCAATACCGGCTGAACAAAGTTGGTATTGCTGCGGGGAGGTTCCATTCCACGGTGAGGTACTGCTCCCTGTGCAATCGTATCAGCAACCTGGTGTCGCACCTTATCTGCAAGGTCGGGCCTTGCCAGGGGGCCGATATCGGTAACGGGATCAAGCGGGTTTCCCACCCTCAATAACCGGATCGCTGCAAAGAGCATGGTGGTGAAGCGATCGCATATATGAGGTGTCACAATAAACCGCTTGGCTCCGTTGCAGGCTTGACCTCCATTAATTTTCCGTGAAACAATAGCAGCATCCACCGCCTTCTGAAGGTCGGCATCGTCAAGAACCACAAACGGATCATTGCCTCCCAGTTCCATGACTACCTTTTTGATGGCAGAGCCTGCCATTCCGGCAATATGCGCACCGGTTGTATCGCTGCCTGTAAAACTAATTCCGGCAATGATAGGATCCGCAATGATCGTTGCTGCCTGATCATTGGAAAGAAACGTATTTTTAAAAACAAACGGAGGAAAGCCCGCCTCTGCAAAAAGTCTCTCCATGGCTTCTGCACAGCCAGGAACGTTGGGCGCATGTTTCAACAATACGACATTCCCTGCAAGGATGGCCGGAACGGCACAGCGGAACACCTGCCAGAAGGGAAAATTCCACGGCATAATGGCCAACAGGACACCCAGTGGCTCGAAGGCAACAAAACTTTCGCCGGCTGTGGTCTTAACCGGTTCAGGATCGAGAAAGTTTTTTCCAAAATTTATGTAATACCTGATAACCGATACACACTTCTGAATTTCAGATGTGGACTCCTGCAGGGGCTTTCCCATCTCACGGGTGATAAGCTGTGAAAGATGATCCAGCTCCGCTTCCATTTTTTTTGCCAGGTTTCCAAAAAGGGTGATGCGGGTTTTGACGGATTCTTCACGCCAGGCTTTGAACGCAAGATGGCTTTTCCCGGGACCGGGGCTGCTTTCAAACTCTCTGGTGAAGTATTGTTCGCCGGTAAACGGATTGACAGACCTGTAATTCATGAATGCCTGTACATATCATGGATATTCATTCAAAATTACAAATATTACAGGTCAATTTTAACGATGTGCTGTGTAGGTTGAAAATATATTCTTAATATTCAGCCACCGAAGGGGATGGGGGCTGAAGGGGATTTTTTCCGGCATCCGTTCCTGAAAACCCGACAATCCCGATGATATGAAAATCATGCAATACGTAGGAAGGATTTTGCTGGCGATAACAGCGATTTCTTTCGGCATAACACACGTTCTTCATGCAGGTATGATGGCCTTGATCGCACCTTTTGGCGGCAAAATTATTGTGTACGTAACAGGAATATGTCTGTTGCTGGCTGCGGTCAGCCTGGTAACCGGATACCAGTTACGCATTGCTTCCCTGCTGCTCGGAATTTTACTGTTGATTATTGCATTGACACTGCACTTGCCCGGTATCATTAATGCCATGGATGAAGGGAGCAAACTGATGTCTTCCTCCAACCTGATGAAGGACCTGGGTCTTGCAGGCGCTGCCTTTTTCATGGCGGGCACCTATTGGAAGAAGCCTTCCGGCACTATCGTCTGATCGTTGTAATTACCCACAGGAATCCCGTCTATGAACTGCTTCCTCACCCTTATTCGTAAACCCCTGATATTGCTAATCCTTGTACTTGGCATGCAACACCAGGCGACTGCGCAATGGTCCTATATTCAGGCGATAGATTCCTCGCTGGGAAATTCCCGGGATATCTTCATTCGCTGGCTGGGATCCAACGGGTACTACCACGATCTCAGGGCCGACTCCCTTGCCACCGAAAAAGCTGCGGGGCTGACCATGATTTTCGGAAAGCAATTGCACGGTACCGGATATTCCACACGCAGGCAGCCTGTAACCATCCGGTTTTATATTGACGATGCGAACCGGGTTTGTATGATTGACTTCAACCTGGTGAATCCGGCCGCTTCTGAAATGGAAAATGTTCAGTTGGTACTGATCAAATCAGGGTTTGAAATAAAAAGTGAAATTAAAGACAAGGACGATAACACCACCAGAACCACATTTCAAAATCAACGGAATAAGGTGTCCCTGATTTCACCCGACGACAGATCATACCTGATCATTTCGGCGGCATCTCTTTCGCTGTATAATTATTAGTGCTTTTCCTGAAAGTGGAGTGAGGGAAAATTTTTCGGGAATAGAAAAATCATTCAAATAGTAAAAGTTCATTTTCAGGATGAATGCCCCGCAAGAAAAACAGGAATCGTACACTTTGCATGACAGATAATATTTTTACTGGAGTTTTTTTTCTGCCTTTCTATTGATCACCCAAATGAATGTGGGGGTAATTAAGGTTAGTGTGTAAAAGTTATTTTTAGATCCCTTCGGAGACTTATCCATGTCCTCTTCCCGGTCGGAAGAAGCAGGAAGGAGAAGGCTGTGCAACACAGAATTTGTGTTTTACTGAACAGGCTGTTAATTATCTTTGGAACTGATAAAACCTGTTCGTAATGAAAATTGCTGTGCTTGGTGCCGGTATGGTGGGAAGAACCATTGCATTAGATCTGGCAAAGGATCATGAGGTTACCTCCTTCGACCTCAGTGCCGGA
>JADZBN010000142.1 GCA_020852075.1 Bacteroidia bacterium | reverse complement strand
ATTCACCAACGGTTCACGTGTCATCATCAAGACGCTCACCGTTTCCAGGTGAACATTCCACATTCAGGTATGTAAAGGTTCTCTTAGTTGCCGGCCTTCAGTAGTGCCATTCTAATGGCAGTAACTGCCGCCTCAATACCTTTGTTACCGTGGGTACCCCCGGATCTGTCCTGTGCCTGCTGAATATTTTCTGTCGTAAGCACACCGAAAATAAACGGCAGGCCTTTCTCAACATTAAGTTGCATAATACCTGCTGAAACAGCCGAACAGATATAGTCAAAATGCGGTGTTTCACCCCGGATTACACAACCGAGGCAGATTATCGCGTCTGGTTTTCTTTGTTCGTAAAGGATTTTTGCGCCAAGCGGTAATTCAAAGCTTCCGGGTACATCGGTTCTGAAGATGTTTTCATCCGGGCAACCCGCCGATTTTAATGTGGATACAGCAGCACGGAAGAGTGATTCGGTAATTTCGGAATTCCAGGAAGATACAACAATACCAAACCGTAATCCTGAGGCATCTTCTGCCGGAGAAAGATGAGATTCGCTGAGGTTATGTTTTTTCGCTTTCACCCGGGATATAAAAAAACCGGATCAGCGTCCGGTTTATAATTTACGAATTCGATGCAAAGGCTTTCGCTCTGGCAATGTATTTGTCCGCCTGGGCGGCTTCATTGGTGCCGGGATAATCCTTTTTAAGTTGTTCATACACGCCCGAAGCATCCATATACTTACCGGCAGATTCCAGTGCACCGGCCCATTTCATCATCATCAGCGGCGAGGTGTAGTTATTGGCATTTTCCTGTGCCGCTTTTTTATAATAGGAAATGGCTTCATCCGTTTCTTTGAGTTCCATCAGTGCGTCGCCAATGGCTCCCAGCACGATGGCACCGGTAATGTGATCTTTGGCATTATAGCTTTTTAAAGCTTCAATCGCTTTTTCATAATCGTGGCTGTGCAGGTAAGCCATTCCGAGATAATACTTGCTCAGGTTTCCGGAAGGTGCCATCCCATATTCGGATGCGATTTCTTCAAATCCCGGGTTATTACCATCGCCGTTAATAGCCAGTTTAAGGGAGTCTTTATCCATGTATTGCTCCGCATGGAACAGCAATACCTGAGCTTCCTTTTCTTTACCGGAAACATATACATTCTGATAAAACAGATAACCGCCAATGGCCACGATAAGTGCACCGATGATAATTCCCAGACTTTTCTTGTTCTGGTTGACGAAATGTTCCGTTCTGCCGAGGGCTTCGCTTACGTCAAAACCCTGATCCTGCTTATTTTCTGCCATGTGTCGCTGTAGTTTCCAAAATCAGGTTGCAAAAATAGCCTTTTTTGTAAACAGGACAACAGGAGGGAGGGCCGATTTTAAGCCCTCCGCCGTTGATAAGAATGAATTCAGCCGGGGAATTGATACCTTTGTAATCCGTAAAATTTTCAACTTTCAAGCCCGGCATTTCGCCGGATTGCTCCAATCAGATGCTCTTTATTGTATGAATGTAAAGATCATAGAGTGTCCCCGGGATGCCATGCAGGGCTGGCCATCCTTTATTCCCACAGAAGTAAAATCACATTACCTGAACACGCTGCTGAAAGTGGGCTTCGATACCCTGGATTTCGGAAGTTTTGTTTCTCCCAGAACCATACCCCAGATGCGTGATACAGCGGAGGTACTCAGCCGGCTGGATCTGCAGGGTTCTTCCACAAGGCTTCTTGCCATTATTGCCAATAAACGGGGTGCGGAAGATGCTTTAACCCACGGAGAAATTACCTTTCTCGGTTTCCCGTTCTCGGTAAGTCAGGAATTTCAAAAACGGAATACCCATTCGACCATTGAAGAGTCGCTGGTACGGGTTGAAGAAATTCAGGCATTGTGCCTGCGTCATAACAGGGAACTGGTGGTATATATTTCTATGGGTTTCGGGAATCCTTACAATGAGCCCTGGAATGCGGAAATTGTACATCATTGGGTGAATAAGCTGGTGTCAATGGGTTGTAAAATAATTGCCCTTTCAGATACCGTAGGTGTAAGCAATCCTGTTAATATTACCCAATTGTTCAGTCACCTGATTCCCGAATTTCCGGCTGTGGAATTCGGTGCCCACCTTCATTCGCATCCGTCCACCTGGAAAGAGAAGATTGAAGCAGCATTCTCCTGCGGATGCCGGCGTTTTGATTCATCCATGAAAGGTGTCGGTGGCTGTCCGTTGGCAGAGGACGAGTTGGTAGGCAATCTTGCTACCGAAAACCTGGTTGCATATTTCAATGGCCCGGCAGCACTCAGACTGGATCCGGCGGCATATTCCGGTGCACTGCAACTTGCCGGTGAAATATTCAGATAAAATCTTCGGTAACTTTTCTGTAATCTCACGTATTTTGTTGAAAGCAGTTACCCTGAGGATTTCTCCCAACATTCATTGTTTCCATTAAATTTGCAGAAAATTTATCCCCAAATCCGCCGTTAGCGTATCATGATAAAAAAGCTTCTCACAAGGCTCACGTTCGTTTTATTAATTCTTTTTGCCGGTTTATGTTTTCAGGTCAATGCCCAGAAGTTGGGAGGCCAGCAGGTAACAGGGAAGGTTCGTCAGGACAACAGGCCTATTGGCGGTGTCGTTATCCAGGTATCTGCACCGGGAATGCCCATGCAGACATTTGCATCGAAAGACAATGGCTCATTCATGTTTAACCTTGAATTGCAGAAGGAATATACCGTGACGTTTGTGCAATCAGGGCTTGTTTCCAAAATGTTTCAGTTTAATACGAAAGTGCCAGCCGATCAGAGCGACATTATTTTTCAGACAGAATTTAACGTTGATATGTTCCAGGACGTCGCCGGTGTCAGCCAGAATAAATCCATGAACAAGCCGGTGGCAAAATTCTCATATAACCCGACGTATGAAGATTTTACCTATGATGAAAATTACAGCAAGCAGGTAAAAATGGAGCAGGATCAGGCACGGAAGGATGCGGATGACCTGAAAAAGCAGCAGGACCGGGCAAGGCTCGATTCATTAAATAAAATATGGAATGACTCCCTGGCACTGGCAAAAGAAAGAGAAAGCAAAATGCTTGCACAAAAGGCGCAGGAGGATAGTTTGCTCAGAGCCAGAGAACAGGCAAGAAAAGATTCTCTGGACAAGGCCCAGGCAGTGGCTGCTGCGATGTTGTTGAAACAGGAACGCGAAAAACAGGTTCGGGACAGCCTTGCACGGGTGGAGGAACGACTCAGGGCTGAAGCGGAAGCCCGTGAAAAGAGCCGGCAGGATTCAATCAACCACGCAAATGCAGAACAGGAGCGCCTCAGGCTTCAGGCCGCCGCACGTGAAAAAGCAATACAGGATTCCACAGCGAGAGCAGAATTGGCCAGGGCCCGTGAAGACAGTATTGCAAAGGTCAGAACCGAAGCGGAGGCACGTTCAAAAGCAGAGGCTGCAGCCCTTGCAGCAGAAAAGGCCCGGCAGGACAGTATTTCCCGTGCAGAGGCCGAACTTCAGGCAAAAGAAAAAGCCAGAAAGGATTCTCTCGTTCGTGCGGAAGCAGAGGCAGAACGTGCCAAACTAAAGGCTGAAGCAGAAGCAAAGGTTGCTGAACAGGCACGGCTGGACTCGATTAAACAGTCGGAGGCTGCTGCTAAGGCAAGACAAAAAGCCGTGGCGGATTCCATTGCTACGGCGGTAGCAGAGGCCAAATCAAGGGAGAAGGCTAAAAGGGATTCCCTGCTGGCAGTGGAAAAGGAAAAACAGGCGAAGGATAAGGCAGTAGCCGACAGTATTGCAAAAGCCCAGGCGGATGCCAGAGCGAGGGCTGAGGCAGAAACAGCAGAACGGGAAAAAGCCCGCCAGGATAGTATTAGCGCGGCAAATGAAGCAGCCAGGTTACAGGTTCTGGCCGAACAAAAAGCCAGGGAAGACGAGCAGCGGAAAAAAAAGGAAGAAGAACAGGCGCGCCAGTTGGCAATTCTAAGAGAAAAACAAATTCAGGATTCCCTGACGTCGGTGGAAACAGAACGTCTGAAACAGGAAGCAGCCGATAAAGCCCGCGCAGAAGCAGAGGCAAAGCAGAAAGCGGAGCAGGAATTACTCGCGCAACAGGCCAGGGAAAAAGTTGTGCAGGATTCAATTACCGCTGCGAGAAAAGAAAAGGAGAAAAAAGATGAAGAGGAGCGTCGTGCCAGGGCTATGGCAGAAATTGAAGCCAAAAAACAATTATTGAGTAAGGCTTCCGAATCTTCAGGCAGTGTAAACAAACCTAAGGAAGAACCTCAGGCGGCGGTTCCGAAGATCCGGAATTCTGATTACCAGGAAGGTATTACGGATGAAAAGATTGAAGAAAAAAACAGAACAATATTCCGGACTGTGGTGAAACTGAAAGGGGAAGCCAACAATTATCAAAAGATCGTTTACAACTGGGGCGGCGTGTATTATTTTAAGAATGAAAATAATATTACCCAAACCCTCTTTGACCAGGAGTTGAAAATAGCACGGGATACATTTCATAAATAAAGGGACTACCTACCTGTTTTTGTCAAAACGACATATATTTTTTACTGTAAATGCCAAAACGACAGGTGTTTTTCACATTTTATGACGGAATTCCGGTAATGTTGCCGGAATTTGGGTAAATCAGGCACTGGTACAGATATTGAGAATCGGGGAGTGTCCAATTAAAAAAATAAAAGCCATGACACTCGTAAAATTCAAAAACCCAGGCGCGATGACCCGCTTTGTAGGTCCTTCCATGTTTTCTGATTTCTTCTCTGACTTCTTCAATGATGAAGTCATGCCCAGAGACGCTTTCAAATCCATGCCGGCGGTGAATATCAGCGAAACTCCCGATCAGTACAAGGTTGAACTTGCCGCTCCGGGAATGGAAAAATCCGATTTCCACGTTGAGGTTGAAAACGGAGTCCTCACGATCAGCGCCGAAAAGAAAAATGAAAAAAAGGACAGCAATGACCGCTTCACACGGAAAGAGTTTTCCTATACTTCATTCACCCGTAGTTTCACCATGCCAGACCATGTTGCCGCTGATAATATCTCGGCAGGATACAATAACGGGGTATTAAGTCTTTCGCTTCCCAAAAAAGAGGATGCAAAGAAAAAGCCAACCCGTCAGATTGCCATCTCATAAAGATCTCTGGATTGTTTGAGTTTGTTGATAAAAGCCTGCAATGTACTGCAGGCTTTTTTATTTCATTAGCCAGGGAAGGGTATTTGGTACCATCCCGGATGACCTGATTTTTCTACCTTCGCCCTGAGATAAATACATTCATACCAGTATGGCCGGAAAAGAAAAGCCTGTTATCCTTGTTACAAACGATGATGGTATCACCGCCCCGGGATTGCATGCCCTGGTGGAGGCCGTGAAAGACCTTGGTGATATTACCGTGGTGGCACCCGACAGCCCACAGTCGGGCATGGGGCATGCCATCACCGTTCATAATCCGCTCCGGCTTGACCCGGTAGATGTACACGGCGACCACATGTGGTATCAGTGCAGTGGTACCCCGGTGGATTGTGTTAAAATCGCTATTGATAAAATTCTCCGCCGTAAACCGGATCTTTGTGTTTCAGGCATCAACCACGGCAGCAATTCATCCATCAACGTCATTTATTCAGGAACCATGTCGGCAGCGATGGAAGGTGCCATTGAAGGTATTCCCTCCGTGGGTTTTTCATTACTGAATTATTCCCTTGAGGCGAACTTCACCGCTTCTAAAACGATTGCCCATAAAATCACTTCCAATATTCTCCGGCATGGCCTGCCGCAGGGGACCCTGCTCAATGTGAACATCCCCGACCTTTCCCTCATGGACATCAGAGGAATAAAAATCTGCAGGCAGGCTATGGCGAAATGGGTGGAAGAATTTGATGAAAGGCTGGACCCGAATAAAAGAAAGTATTATTGGCTTACCGGAAAATTTATCAATCAGGATAAGGGAGAGGATACCGATGAATGGGCGCTTGCCAATGGCTTTGTGTCCGTAGTTCCTGTACAATTTGATTTCACAGCACATCATGCTATCCCTTTCTTAAATGAATTGAATTATGAACTGGACACCCAGGATTCATGATACCCTCTGGACGGGGACACTGATAGGCATAATATGCCTGTTGGGCTTCTTTGTCCTGTTTACCGGAATCAGGTATTTACTGATACGGTATTTTGAAAATCCCTATATCCTGCTTCCGCCCCGCATACACTTATTCACTATCGGTGCGAATGTGCTGCTCTTTCGTTTTCTGATGTTGAAATGGAACAGGGAAAAAACAGGTAAAGGAGTGTTGCTGGTAACCTTGATTGCTGCAATAATTTGTTATTTCCTTGAACCCGGGTTGATGAAAGGAGGGGCCTTTTGAAAAAAAAGATAAACCGGCTGATTCCCGGTTTACTGGCCGGAATCCTTACACCGGCACTTACCTTTCAGTTGTATGTATTATTGCAGCATCCCGATAAAAACATGCGCGGTGTCCTGGGTATGTTTGCTGAAATGCACGTACTAACTCATGTGATCAGCCTTGCCGTAATTCCCAACCTGGCCGTCTTCTTTCTTT
>JADZBN010000141.1 GCA_020852075.1 Bacteroidia bacterium | reverse complement strand
AATTTTCATGGAAGGACCATCACCGTGATTTCTGCTTCAACAGATCCTGATTCATACGGAAAATTCGGACCATTCACGCCAGGTTTTGTAAAAATCCCATTCAATAATGTACTCGCTTTGAAGGAAGCACTCCAGGAAAAGAATGTGGCAGCTTTCCTTGTAGAACCGGTTCAGGGTGAAGCAGGAGTGGTGGTTCCGGATGTGGGGTACCTGAAGGAATGCGCGGATCTTTGCAGGGAAAATAATGTATTATTTGTCGCTGATGAAATACAATCGGGGCTTGGCAGGACAGGCAAGCTACTGGCCTGTGACTATGAAGGAGTCCGGCCCGATATCCTGATTCTGGGGAAAGCCCTTTCAGGAGGATTACTCCCCATCAGCGCTGTCCTTGCGGATGATGCCATTATGCTTTGCATAGAACCCGGGCAGCACGGATCAACCTATGGCGGAAATCCACTGGCTGCAGCGGTGGGCATTGCTTCCCTCAGGGTAATAAAAGAAGAAAATTTGTGTGAAAACTCCGAAAGGCTTGGGAGAATCCTTCTGAAAGAACTCCGAAACATCCGGCATAGCAGGATCCGGCTGGTTCGCGGGCTGGGTTTGTTTTGTGCTATCGTCATCGAACCGGGTAACGGCACCGATGCATGGGATGTTTGCCTGGCACTGAAGGAAAATGGTTTGCTGGCAAAACCCACTCACAATGACATCATCCGTTTTGCTCCGCCATTGATCATCACGGAAGAACAATTGATGGATTGTGTGTCCATCATCCGCAAAACTATCACCGATTTTGACTGACGTCTATTGTAACTTTGCCAGTTCGTTTGCAATAACCGCACCCGTACCTGCATTGTTTTTTACCAATGCAATATTCGCTTCAAGACTTTTGCCTGATGTAGCCTTTGCGATCTCTTTCAGAAGAAAAGGGGTTAACGCTTTGCCATGTATATTTTCTGAGGATGCAGCCCTGAGTGCGCTTTCGATATATTGTTCCATTTGAGAAAAGGGTATTTCCTGATTTTCCGGAACCGGATTAGCCACCAATACAGACCCCTGCAGCCCCATTTCCCATTTTGTTTTCAGCAGACGGGCTATATCAACGGGACTGTCAAGCCTGTATGGGCTCCTGAAGCCGGATCGGGTGGAATAGAACCCCGGGAGTTCATCCTGGCCTACGGTTACGACCGGAACTCCGGCTGTTTCGAGGTATTCCAGCGTATGTCCTATATCAAGTACAGATTTGATACCTGCTGAAATGACGGCAACACTTGTGAGGGACATTTCTGCAAGGTCTGCTGAAATGTCCATCGTTCGGGATGCATCGCGGTGTACTCCACCGGTACCACCGGTAACAAAAATCCTGATGCCGGCCATAGAAGCAATGCGCATGGTAGCAGCCACTGTTGTTGCCCCGTTTTTCTTTTCTGATATGTCAAATGGAAGGTCACGGATACTTAACTTCATAATATCCTTTGAACTGCCCAGGTACATAAGTTGATCCCGCTCCAGACCGACACAAAGTTTTCCTTTCAGCACAGAAATGGTCGCCGGAACACAACCTTTCTCCCGGATAATGGATTCCACCTGAAGCGCCGTTTCAGTATTTTGCGGCCAGGGCATACCATGAGCAATAATAGTGGATTCCAGAGCCACCAACGGACTGCGATCCCGTAACGCCTTGCTTACCTCTGTACTGAAAACCAGCGGATACATGGTTACTTTATTTTCTGGTAATATTCTTTAAGCAATGGTATTCGCAAATCTTTCCGAACAGCCCCGGAAACTTCCATGACTGCTCCGGCCAGTGCATGCCCGTATCTGACGCATTCCCTGGGGTTTTTCCCCTGAAGCCAGGCCCATATCCAGCCTGACATCGCGGCATCTCCTGCGCCTGTTGTATCGGTAAGATGGACAACTGGCGCCGGAGTTAAAAAGGTTTCCCGGCCATCGGAGAATAATGATCCTTTTTCTCCAAGGCTGAGCCATACATTTTTCACTCCCTTGTTATGCAACCATGGAATTCTTTCTTCTGTACTGTAATAGGAATCATTTTCTGAACCAAATACTTCCAGTTCATCCCTGTTGGGCTTAATGAGAAAAATGTTTCCGGGTAAAACGTCGTTCAGATTCTTTGCTTTCAATGAAGAGACGGTTTCAATAAATAACGGAATATTTTCTGAATCACAGAATTCGGTCAGCCATGTCAGGGTGTCGGTACTGAGATTACAGTCAGATACTATGCATGTAGCAGAGGACAGGGATTCTTTCCTTGCCTCGAGTAATTGACTGTCGGGAATATTACCGGGTGGGTTGCTGACCGCACCGATAATGAGGTCACCGGCAGGGTCAATCAAAGAGCAATAGATACCGGAAGGCTGATCTCCGGTAATGGATAATACGGTTTGAATTCCCGCTTTTCTGCATTCTCTGTTCAGCCATTCTCCGTCATGATCATTTCCGAATACGGTAATGAATTGAACAGGGATGTTCAGAAGGGAAAGGTGATGTGCAATATTGCGCGTTACCCCACCTGCTGTACGAAACATGATGGATGGATTGGAGGTGCGCAACCGGGGGCTGGTATGGGTTTTAAAAGTAAGGTCAACCAGTGCCAAACCTATGCAAACAACGCGTGTATCCATGATCACAAACCGGGGGTCATATCAGGTTGAACTCAGTGAGGATGTTACTTCCTCAGCTTCTTTTTTCAGGTCCACAGCACATTTTTCAATAGCTGGCCTGGAGATATTTTGCTCTTTCAATTTTCTGACAATATCAGATGAACTCCTGATTATTCCCTCCATCCTGGTTCTGAATGAATGGATACAACCTGAAACAAACCATCCCAGAACAGAGATACGCTGCATGGATTTCATTTTTTCCCGGTCTTCCTTCAACCGTACCCTGATCGTATTCATCGTTAAACCTGATTTAACCAAAAGCGAAGCAAAAAGGACAGACAACGCCAGGATGCCAAAGGAAAAAAACTTTCGGAACCGCCCATGTTTATTGGACAATTGATCAATGTCAACGGACAGTTGTTCAACCTGGTTATTCTGGTTCATAATCTCCATTTCATCCTGCTGTTTTCTTAATGCCACAGATGCCTGCAGGCTGTCCAGGGAATTTTTCCTGACTTTCACAAACCAGGATTTTTTGTAATCCAGGTAGGACAGGTAAACCGAATATGCCTGGCCATAATGGTTATTGGCAGAATACTGGTCAGCGATGATCTTATAAGTATTCATGAGCAATTGCTCCTGTCCCGATGGTACGTCTTTTTGAATGGTACGAAGCTGAATCATCAGCATATCCAGTTTTTCCGGTTTTATAAAAAGTGCCCTGGCTTCACGGTTTATGTCTTCCAGATTCACAGGTTCCGAGGCAACAACCGGTATAAGGCCTGCAAATAGTATGATGAGAAGGAGGTAATTTTTTTTCATCTTTTTACAAAGAATTTTAGATACACATCCGTACCATCACCCTCATGACTTTCCACCAGGATATCACCCTTTTGAATTTCGGTAATGATGTTTTTGGAAACTGTTGCCCCAAGTCCTGCACCTTCTTCCGGAGGCCGGGTTGAAAAGAACTCAGTTTCCATATTCGACAAAACCTGATTACTCATTCCCGTTCCGTTATCCTTGATCCGTATTTGCAGGAAGTTGGGTAATATCCTTGTACTGATACTGACCCTGGCTTTATAACCTGGTTTTCCTTCATTTACCTTTGCTTTTACTGACTGCAGGGAATTGAGAAGGATATTCAGCAGCAGGCTTCCAATGGCCTCAGGGATTGTTTTAATCCGTGGTATTTTTTTTTCCAGATCCCTTGTAACCTGGCAATCGAAACTTTCATCGGATTCAATCATTCCCTGTATTGCGAGATCCGCATATTGTTCGCACAGTTGATTTATATCGGTTTCTTTTTTGTCCTGTCCCGGTTCCTCTTTTTGAGATAAAATGGCCTGATTCACCGAAACCTGTTTTCCGGATGTTCTTGCAATTCCCTCCGAAAGTAAAACCAGATCTTTAACCAAGTCATTGGAGGAATGACCTGCCGGCAGTTCATTTGCAAGGGATTGTATTTGCGAATGAAATATTCCCGCTGCTTCTGACACCCTGCCAAGGGACCCGTTGATTTTCCCTGATACCTGAATCAATTTTTCTCCGGAAGAAAATCGTGATTTCAGGGCGTTAAGCTTTATTGTTGAATTCTCAAGACGTTTTTGAAATGCCCGCAAGGCACGTCTTCTTAGCTGCATCAGGACTATTACAATGATCAGCCAGGCTGAAAATGCAATCGCTGCCCTTTTTAACAGTTTGTCATAGGATTCAGCCTTTTTGTTTCTTTCTGCTGTCAGTTCTTTAATCTTATCTGCCGAACCAGCCAGGCTGGATTTCTTTCCTGATGAAGACGTCAGGTAATTTTTTTCGATAATTTCCAGCGAATCCCTTACCTCTTTTTGAAACAACGTATCAAACAGATTGTCATACGATTTAAGCTGTTCCAGTCCCAGCCGGTTCATATGGTTTGCAACCAGCGATCCTGACTTATCAAAAAGGAACTGTAATCTCGACTGATTTTCAGGGCTGCCGATAGCACCGGGTTGCCCGGAAGCATCACCGCAGGCACTCATTAATGAAAAACTGAATAATACCAGAAGGATGTTCCGTCCGGCGATATTGCTATTGATTACCCGGAATTGCATATCCTGCAAATTAGGAACATCGTCAGAATGATTCCAGGGGAAATGATATAATTATCAACGAATGTATGTGTATGACATCCTCTTGAATGGTAAGCAAAGAATTCCGAATTTAGTTTCCTTCTGACATGAACACTAAAGGTCTTCACCGGACAGGATGGGTCATTCTGGTACTATGCATTTTAGTACTTATTTCTTTTTTTATATTCCGCGACCTGATATTTGAAAGAGTTATCCAAAAGGCAGAGACCAGGATTCGGGAGGATTATGGATTAAATATGAATGTGGTCTCGTCCGGATTTTCGGGATTTTCCTCCGTTTACCTGAGTGGATTGACGATCGTTCCTGAATCCGGCGACACACTGTTACACCTTGACAGCCTGAATGCAGGAGTATCTGTACTGAATTTGATAATTGGAACGCTGAAGCTGCAATCTGTATTTTGTACAGGGGCAACCCTTAAGATCAGTTGTATTGACAGTGTATGCAATTACAGTTGGCTATTAAGGAAGGACAGAAATTCCAATAAAAACGTAAAACCGGAATCGTCTGTGAATTCAAGGGAGAAGAATTATTCAGGATTTGTGGATCACCTGTTACGGCAAACCTTTAATCTGGCACCGCAGCAGGCGCTGCTTGAAAATCTCCGGCTCATTGTTTGGAAGGATACAGTGCGTGAAACCCTGATCATCCCCCGATTTGAATCACGACTTGATTCCCTTTCGGGCGAACTGGTGGATGAAAAAAGCGATCTCCGCTGGAAATGCCAGGGGGTGTTTTCCCAGCGACATGAAACCTTTGATGTGTTGATATACCCAATGTCGCCATCCCGGCAGGCACTTCCGCTCCTGGGAAATATCCTGAATGCAATATGTAGTTTTGATACACTGCATCTGGCGTTGGATTCACGAAAATTCAGCCACGGACTACTGAATGTCAAAGGACACTTTTCTCTGGATGGTTTTTCACTTCTTCAGAAAAAGATCTCAGACGATGTTGTAAAAATTGACCATCTGACATTTGATTATTCTGTAACGGTTGGTCAATCATCCATATCCCTGGACAGCAGTTCCCTGACTGTGCTCAACAGGATCCGGATTCATCCGTTCATCCGGATTTCTGAGGATACATCCTCAGCATATACTCTTAGGTTTCACACCGATACCATGCCTGCGAATGATTTTTTTGTATCCCTTCCTGCGGGGATGTTTGATGAGGTAAGGGATATACGTGCTGATGGATCGTTGCAATACCGTCTTTCCTTATACCTTGATGCCGCATATCCTGACAGTGTCCGGTTTAACAGTTCCATGCAAAAAATTAAATTCAGGCTGAGAGATTCGGGGAAAATTAATATCAATAAACTGAACGGTGAATTCCTTCAGCCCATATATGAAAATAATGTTTATATCAGATCGTTCGAGGTCGGACCCGAAAACCCCTCGTTTACACCCATTGATCAGATTTCCCCGTTCTTCAAAAATGCTGTCCTTACTTCTGAAGATGGTAGTTTTTATTACCATCAGGGCTTCAATGAGGAGGCGTTTGCACATTCCATTGCAACAAATTTTAAAGCGGGTAAATTTATCAGAGGCGGCAGCACCATCAGTATGCAATTGGTAAAAAATGTTTTCCTGAGTCGCAGGAAGACCATAGCGAGGAAAGCAGAGGAGGCGATTATAGTATGGCTTATTGAATCCGGAAGGATGTGCAGCAAAGAACGGATGCTGGAAGTTTATTTTAACATCATTGAACTGGGTCCCAATATATATGGCATCGGTGAAGCCTCAGAATTCTATTTTTCAAAAAAACCATCCGGTCTGACCCTGTCTGAATCCATTTTTCTCTCATCCCTGTTACCGAAACCGAAGTGGTTTCGTTCATCTTTTGACAGTACCGGCCACCTGAAACCTTATTTGGCGGATTATTACCGGCTTGTTGCGGGTTTTATGCTTCGGAAAAATTTAATCACACAGGATGACTACGACAACCTGGTTCCGGATGTAGATCTGAAGGGAATAGCCAGGGATATGGTAATCAAGCCTGACAGCAGTGCTGCTAAAAAGGATATACTCTATGAAGATCTTCCCGGTACTGATGAAGAATGAATCCGGTCAATACCTTCCGGGGAAAGCTGTACTTTCCCTGTATAAAAGCGGAATCAGGCGAGTAAATTCAATTGTTCTACCTTGGAAATAAGTTCAAGAAAATCTTTTCGTCCACCATATATATTGCGGATTTTTGCAAGAAATGCTTCTGCCTGCCTCAGGTAAGTACTCCGTACACGGATAAATTCATCAGAATTGGTTTCGCCGCTCTCGATTGCCATTTTTTTCAGGTCATCACCAATCTCACACAGGAATATTCGGCAACTCAATTCGAGAAGTGCATAAAAAAACAAAACTTCTTCAGGTTCATACTGTATGGTTTCACCCAATTCGAACTGCCAGTTGTGAACCTCAAAATCCTCGAGCTTAATGTCTTCGAACATATTCAGTCGCATTGCTTCGCGGATGAGGTCGTAATGAGGATGAATGAGGATGAATTTTCCGGCAGCAATAGAGATATTCACCAGTTGCCTGTATTCCCTGGTGATCTTTACGCTCAGATGATTGCCGTATGCAACAATAGCCTCCATTCGTATTCCTTAGTACAAAGGTAGCCTTCCCTTTGTTACTTTCTTTGTATTGAAATTATTTTGAATTGAACTTTAACCTTACAAATTTTGTTCTATCTTCGTTTCCCTGATTTTTAACACATTAGGTATGCTAGGACTTAAATTGCCCACAGATCCGCGGTGGGTCGGTATTGTTGATAAAGATATAAGCGAAATTCTTACTGACCATGCATACTGTGAACAAAAGGCTGCCACCAATGCTATCAACCTGATAATTAAATTTCCTGAATATCCGGACCTGGTGGATGCGATGCTGGAACTTGCCCGGGAGGAACTCGAACACTTCAGGATGGTACATAAGAAAATCGTGGAACGTGGTTTGGTTTTGGGTTTTGAACGACGGGATGAATATGTAAACGAGATTTATGATTTCATCCGGAAGGGTCATGCAAGAAATATTGTGATGGTGGACCGGCTGTTATTTGCCGCATTGATAGAAGCCAGAAGTTGTGAGAGGTTCAGAATCTTGTCGGAAAACATATCCGACCCTGACCTGCGTACATTTTATCATGAACTAATGATCAGTGAGGCGCAGCATTACACACTGTTCATAGGTTTTGCCCGAAGGTATGCGGGCAGCGAAGACGTTGATAAACGATGGAATGAATTCCTTGAATTCGAATCGGGTGTAATCCAAAAATACGGGTCGTATCAGACCATCCACGGATGAGGCGGAGGCAGGGTATCTATTGTATTAGTACACCATCCCCTTCAAAATCAAGTATTGCTTTTTTCCATATCTCAGGAACTGGAATGGATTTCCTGGATGTATAATCAAATGCAACCATCACAGTGCATCCGTCTGAAAGCAGGATTTCCTTGCCTTCATAATTTCTTGTCATCCTGTATTCCAGGTCAAAACTCTTCGTACCGATTCTTGAACAGCGTGTTTCCACAAAAAGATCATCCTTGAAATGAGCAGGCTGGATGTAATCAATTTCAGCTTTGGCCAGTATTATTCCGCATTTGGAGCTGTCGTAATTCCATCCTACAATCCGGTCAAAATAATCCACCCTGGCCTCCTCAAAATATGTAAGGTACCGCGCGTTATTAACATGTTGAAAAGCATCCACGTCGGAAAAGCGGACGTTGATTTTGATTTTATGTTTAAAGGGCATATCTGGTAGATGAGTCTGAAAATTATAAACTGGTTAAACATACGCCAGTGATGAATCTGCCGGTACTTTTATTCAATTTTCTTAATGGCAATGGGAATTGAGCAATCATACTCTCCGGATTTTGTTTTATTATCTGCCTGGACGGTTGTTGCATTGAAATATTACCGGTGTTTCTGTGTAACGCATTCATCCGAGATTCCATGTTTTATACTTATCCATGTGGAACTTTTTTTACTTCTTCCACATCAAGCTTTTCATACTCTGAGTTGCAACTTACGAATTCGGGGACGATATTCTTCATTTTACGTACAATGGAAGGATTGTCCTGTGCCCGGAATAAGCTGATTAACTGGTCAATGTCTTTTTCAATGCTCTTGAAATCATATTCCCGCACTTTTGCAACGAGAATTTTTTCATGATAGGTGGGAAGGGAAGTTTCTGATTCCGTCAGTAATTCTTCAAAAATCTTTTCTCCCGGACGCAGGCCTGTGTACACAATCTGAATGTCCTTTCCCGGAATCAGGCCTGAAAGCCGGATCATTTTCATAGCCAGATCCGTAATCCGTATGCTTTGTCCCATGTCGAAGATGAAAATTTCTCCACCTTTACCAATGGCCCCAGCTTCCAGCACCAACTGGCAGGCTTCAGGAATCGTCATAAAATACCGGGTTACGTCAGGATGTGTAACGGTGACCGGTCCGCCTTCTTCAATTTGTTTTTTGAACCTGGGTATTACCGAACCGTTTGAATCGAGTACATTGCCGAACCGGGTAGTTACAAACCGGGTAGTTGAATTTTTATTAAGCGCCTGACAGTATATTTCTGCTATGCGTTTGGTGGCGCCCATAACACTGGTGGGATTTACGGCTTTATCGGTACTTACCATTACAAACTTTTCTACACCGTAAGCATTGGACAAATCCGCAAGGATTCTTGTACCTTGTACGTTTGTCAGAATGGCTTCTGAGGGATTTTGTTCCATCACCGGTACATGCTTATAAGCTGCCGCGTGAAATACAACCTGAGGCCGGAAGGCGTCAAAAACCCTTTTCATCCTATCCTGCTGGCGGATGTCACCCACCACGGTTTCGAAATGTGTGAAACCGAACTTTTCGCGAATTTCCAATTCCAGTTCGTACAGGGGAGATTCTGCCTGATCCAGGGCAATGACATATTGAGGTGTGAATGGCAATACCTGCCGTACAATTTCACTACCAATGGATCCGGCAGCGCCGGTGATAAGCACGGTCTTTCCCTGCAGTTGTTCACGCAAGGTGTCCATGTCAAGGCGAATCGGTGCTCTTTCCAGCAGGTCCTCAATCTTTATATTCCGGATCTGACGGAAACTCAGTTCACCGTTGATCCAGTTGCTAACCGGTGGCACATGCAATACATTTACGTCAAAGGCCAGGCATTTGTCAACGATATGCTGTTTGCGCAGCGGAGAAATGTTTTGAATACTGAGTATAAGGTGAGCTACATGGTTTGAACGGAGGAGATCCTCAAGGTCACTCCCGGCATTATAAATTCTGATACCCTCCAGGGTTTTCCCGTTTTTCGAGATATCGTCATCTGTAAACGCGATTACCTTATACCGGCTCCCTGCATCCCGGTCGAGTGTACGCTTGGTGATCACACCAGATTCTCCTGCACCATAGATAATTACTGATTTTTTATCCCTGCTCGGATTCTTAATTTCCATATAAACAGTTTTCACCAGGATTCTGAATGCTGTCAGGGAAAATACGGTGGTGAAATAATCAATGATAATAATGGAGAAGGGTACCAGGTAGATACCGATGAACTGGTAGGAAATAACATTGGATACAGCAAGTGTTGCAGATCCGGTCGTTACCGTGTAGAAAACCCGGAGCGCATCGCGGGTACTGGTGTACCGGATGATGCCCTGGTAAATGCGGGAAATTAGAAAACTACCCGCGCGAACAATGATAAGTGCGGGAATGGCAAACATCCACCGTTCCATTTCAATTTCAGGGATCCTGAAATTAAATCGTACCAGGTATGCCAACAAAAGAGAACCCAGACAAATGGTAATGTCAATCAGAAAAATAATCCATCTGGGGGTATTTTTTTCGCTGAATATCATATCCTGACAGGATAAGTTTCAAAGGTATGGGAAAAAACTCCTTGAAGGAAAGGAATTGCAAACGGACCGGGCGGGTGGTTGTACCGTCCCATGTGATTGCCAGAATTGAATTCTACCGGTTCTTATTCAAGAAAATAAGCGGAAAGAGGTCTATATTTGCCCAGGCCTGAAGTTTTCGGTTTTCAGAATGAATTGATTCATGAAAGTGTTGTTTATCGCTCCGTATCCTCCGGGTGAAGCGCCCAGCCAGCGTTTCAGGTTTGAACAATATTTTACAGAGCTCCGGATTCGTGGTATTGGCTTTCATGTTTCACCCTTCTTTGACAGGGCAGTTTGGAAGATCCTGTATAGGCCGGGCCATTTGACCGGCAAGGTGTCCGGACTTATCCGTGGAATGGCACGCAGGGTAGGGGTCCTTTTCACATTATGGAAATATGATACGGTTTTCATTCACCGGGAAGCACTCCCCTTCGGGCCTCCCTTTCTTGAATGGATGATTGCCCGGGTATTCAGAAAATTCATGGTATATGATTTTGATGATGCCATCTGGATTCCCAACGCCTCCGAAAGTAATAACCGCCTGACTATGCTCCTGAAGTGCTTCGGTAACCCGGCCAGGATTAGCCGCTGGGCTTCCTGTGTTTCGGTTGGTAACGGATTTCTTGCCGGATTCGCTTCCAGATACAATGACCGGGTGTTTATAAATCCCACAACCATTGATACTGATGAACATCACAACAGCATCGCCAAGCACAGCAATAAAACCTTTGTTATCGGCTGGACAGGTTCTCATTCCACAATTCAGTATCTGGATGAATTGGTACCTGTACTCAGAGAACTGGAAAAAGATCATGTATTTGAATTTCATGTGATCTGTGATGTAGCACCGAAATTCCAACTGGATTCCCTGAAGTTTATCCGGTGGACCAAGCAGGCGGAAATTGAAGACCTCCTTCATTTCAACGTCGGGCTGATGCCATTACCTGATGATGTCTGGTCGAAAGGGAAGTGTGGATTTAAAGCGTTGCAGTATATGGCTCTTGGAATACCCGCAGTAGTTTCTGCAATTGGAGTCAATAGTGAAATTGTTCAGGACGGGTTCAATGGCCTCATTTGCCGGAATCCGCAACAGTGGAAAGACGCTTTGAAAAAGCTGATCACCGATCAGTCTTTTTTAATAAAACTTGGTGCCAACACCAGACAAACCATCGTGGACCGGTACTCACTTCGTTCTAACCGGGAAAATTTTATCCGGATACTCACAAAGCCGCAGCAGAAATGAGGCAGAATTTTTACATTTGTTATCCTGAAAACAAATTTATATCATTAATTTATTGATAAACAGATACTTATAGAAATCGTTTGAATGTTGCTATGTATCAGCACCACTTCAAAAAATACATGGTATTGAAATGGAAACAAGCACAGACACTGCATTAAAATCTATCGCACTCACGGATACTCATATCCGCCTGGGTGCAAAAATGGTCCCGTTTGCCGGATACCTGATGCCTGTTTCCTATGAAGGGATTAATGCAGAACATGAGACGGTTCGAAAGGGTGTGGGGGTTTTTGATGTATCCCATATGGGTGAATTTATCCTTAAAGGGGATCAGGCCCTTGACCTCATTCAGCGGGTAACCAGTAATGACGCCTCGAAATTATTTGACGGCAAAGTGCAATATTCCTGTCTTCCCAATGAAACAGGTGGCATAGTGGACGATTTGCTTGTGTACCGTATTGATGTGAAAACCTATATGCTTGTCGTGAATGCGTCCAATATTGAAAAGGACTGGAACTGGCTAAAGCGTTATAATACCGGGAATGTGGAAATGCATAATATTTCCGAAAAAACTTCCCTGTTGGCCGTCCAGGGACCCTTGGCTGTGGAGGTGCTGCAACCTCTGACGGAAATGGATCTGCGGAATATGGAATATTACTCATTCGGAAAAGGGAAATTTGCCGGTGTGGACAATGTACTTGTTTCTGCTACCGGTTACACAGGTGCCGGCGGCTTTGAAGTATATATGGAAAATCATGCAGCACAAAAAATATGGGATGCGATTTTCGCATCAGGGAAAAAATTTGGAATCAAACCAATCGGCCTTGGCGCCAGGGATACCCTTCGGCTGGAAATGGGATTTTGCTTATACGGAAACGATATAGATGACAATACCTCTCCCATCGAAGCCGGCCTGGGATGGATTACGAAGTTCACCAAAGAATTTACAAACAGCAAAGCACTTAAAGATCAGAAAGACCATGGAGTTACCAGAAAACTTGCCGGATTTGAAATGCTGGATAAGGGAATTCCGCGACATGGATATGATATCAAAGATTCGGGCGGGAAATATATCGGCAAGGTAACTTCGGGGACACAATCCCCTTCATTGCAAAAAGCCATCGGCATGGCCTATCTGGAAACAGCATTTGCAAAAACAGGATCAGAAATATTTATTTCAGTGAGGGATAAGAACCTGAAGGCAGTGGTGGTAAAAATGCCATTTTTTCATTCGTGATACATCAGGGTTTTTTCCTGATAAAAATCGTTTCCATATTCCGATTATTATTAATGCGAACGCCTCATGACAGATAACGATAAGGTACAAGTGGATGCCTGTTTTTCGCCTTACCTGTATCCGGTGTACCGCGACAGCGAAAGTATTGTGGTGATCATTGATATATTCAGAGCTACATCAGCAATATGCACAGCTTTTGAGTACGGAGCGGAGAAAATTATTCCGGTTGCAACCATTGAAGAGGCACGTCATTACAAAGAAAAGGGATTTCTGGCAGGTGCCGAGCGAAATGCTGTTCAGGTTGATGGATTTGATTTCGGAAATTCTCCCCATTCCTATATGGGTGACATTGTCAGGGGTCAAACCATTGCAATTACCACTACCAACGGCACCCAGGCAATTGAAGCTGCAAAGGACGCGTATAAGGTGGTCATCGGATCGTTTCTGAATATTACGGCGTTGTGTGACTGGCTGCTTAGTGAAAAGAGAAGTATTCTGCTCCTGTGCAGTGGATGGAAAAATAAATTCAATCTTGAAGATGCCTTGTTTGCCGGAGCAGTAACAGAAGCATTGTCAGAATATGAACCCTTCCGGTTTGGAGATGCCTGCCTTGCTCTCAAATACCTGTACCGGATGGCCAAACAGGATCCCATTAAGTTTTTAAATTACAGTTCGCACAAGGAACGACTGGCCAGGCTCAATCTGAAAAAGGACATTAAATATTGTCTTACTCCGGATCAGACAAGAGTGATACCCGTATTGAAAGACGGAGCTCTCGTCCGGATGGAGGTAGGGGTAGGAGTTTGACGGTCAATTCCTGAATCGAAGGGTAACCGTGGATATATTTCCATGCCGTATATCACTTGTATAGTTTAATGTTTTACAATTTGGATTTTGTGGCGTTTCCTTCATGTTTTTTTATATTTCGTAAGGCTCTATCCGGTACTCAGTAAGACATAATTCAGTCTGATGTATAAAAAGGTTTTCCCGAATAACGGTGAAATACCAGGGCGGTATTTTACTCATGATTCATGAAATCCTGTATCACCACATCTGATTTTCTCGGAACCGGGTCTGTTACAGAATCATCAGGGTCAAGATCGGGACTGCCCGCATTAATCCAGGCTGTGTACCAGAAAGATCCAACAGATAGTATAGCTGACAGCATACGACGTTCTACCTGTCCATCGAGTAGCCGGTTATAGGCAGCGGCATATTCCCGGCTGTAAGTCTTAGTCACGGTATTACCTCTGGATTCAAAAACATACTTACGGTCTGAAGGGAAACTTTCATTCAAGGCTCTTTCCATACTAAGCACAGAATCCGTAGCCGTGGAACTTTCACGGATGAATAACCAACAGGTGTACTGTATATCGGTAATGTACAGGGATCTTCCGGTAAGGCAGTCGTAACCTTCACCGAACAGTTCCGGTAACCTGGATTCCCAGAACGCGTGAATACCATGCTGACCTGTCATTTGTCCATTGTAGTTTTCCGTGCAGTGCAGCGGCACATGTGCATCGGCAATGTAATGTCCGAGATTGGCGGAATAATAAAGGATCCTGGAAATATTTTTTTCCCGGAAGGCTTCTGTCAACCTGCGCATCATCAGGGGGATGTACCAGGGGACGATACCATACGCGTTTAAGGAATCTTCGGTGTATCTGGAAACCGCGTCTGTCCAGTGTTTCGGAATGGAATCAATGGCACGTTCTCCGTAATGGTCAATATCTATGTAATGCCTGGGCGCTTCTGCTTTGTCGGAGTACCGTCTTTTGTCAGCGTCCACTGCATGATCCGTAATGTAGGCAATGTGCTTTTTATAAAATCCGAACATTTCAGGCGGAAGCGTAAAGCAGGCCATATAGTTGATCTTTCGATGACCATAAAAGCCCCATGAACAGGCGGGTTCAAGGGATGTTGCTGACAATAGAACAAGGAGGGCCATACGGAGCATACTGCAAAAAGTGCATATTCTGCTGAGTCTGCAACCCTTAAATGAAGGTTATTAAAGGAGACTACTTTCCCTGGAAACCGGCCTTATTGATTTTTAAAACAAATCAACATTAAAGATTATTCTATCTGAAAAAGGATGGATAAAAAAATACTATCAGACTGCCTGCATAATCTTTCCGGTCCGCCGAATGGTTTGTTTCCTGTCAGGTCCGACTGAAACTATACTTATTGGTACTGCCGTTGCCCTTTCAACATAGGCGATATAGTCAGAAAATGCTTTTGGGAATTCACTTTCGGAAATTACACCTGTCAGGGCCTGGTGCCAGCCGGGGATATCTTCATAGACCGGTTCAATGGAACGGTGAACCATATCGAAGGGCATAAAATCAATTACATTTCCTTCTGTATGGTAATGGGTACAAACCCGGATGGTTTCAAATCCGCTCAGCACATCGGGTTTGGTCATGATCAGGTCGGTAACGCCATTGATCATGATGGCATATTTCAATGCAGGTAGATCCAGCCAGCCGCAGCGGCGTGGGCGTCCGGTGGTTGCTCCGAATTCATTACCTGCCTTACGGATGGCTTCACCGGTTTCATTTTCCAGTTCAGTAGGGAAGGGTCCGCTGCCAACCCTTGTACAATAGGCTTTGAATATGCCGTACACCCTTCCAATGTGCCGGGGTGCAACACCCAGGCCTGTACAGGCACTGGCAGTAATGGTGTTACTGGAAGTAACAAATGGATACGAACCGAAATCTATATCGAGCAGGGAGCCCTGCGCGCCTTCCGCAAGGATTTTTTTCTTTTCCTGAATCTGGCGGTTCACCAGGTGTTCGCTATCCACAAAATTCAGTTTACGCATTTCATTTACGGCATCGAAAAAAGCAACTTCATCTTCCCGGGGATCTGCCGGGGATTCCATTTGCTTCAGCAATTCCAGGTGCTTGTTGCGCAGTTTCTCATACCGTTCACGGAAGTCTCTTGCCTCAAGGTCACCAACCCGGAGTCCGTTTCTTCCTGTCTTATCCATATAAGTCGGTCCGATACCACGGAGGGTGCTTCCGATTTTTTCTTTCCCTTTCTGGGCTTCCGATGCTGCATCGAGCATTCGGTGTGTGGGGATTATTATATGAGCTTTGCGGGAGATGTCAAGTCCCTTGTTCACATCCACATTTCTCGATACAAGGGCCGACATTTCTTTTTGGAGAGTTACAGGATCAATGACTACTCCATTACCGACAATATTTACAATTCCTTCCCGGAAGATACCTGAAGGGATGGTATGTAATACATGTTTCCGCCCTTCAAATTCCAGGGTATGCCCGGCATTAGGTCCACCCTGAAAACGGGCTACCACAGAATATTCGGGGGTAAGTACGTCTACTATTTTCCCTTTTCCTTCATCGCCCCACTGGAGGCCGAGCAATACGTCAACTGGCATGTGTGTAACAGGAATCGTGAAGATACATAACATCCATTATCCGGTAATACGGGTTCCAATCAGGAAATCCATGAAAAAAGAAGTCCTTCAGGGGTATTTCCGGAATGTGAAAAATTCGGGTGGAAGAGATTAGTTCTGAAACTGGCTGATGGCACTGGGAAGGTCCTCTGTAATGGTGAATACCGTATTCAGTTTGGTGATGATCAGGAGTTCTTTGATTTTGTCACTGATGCAGCATATTGTAGTATCACCTCCGTTTTTCCGGCTCTTGGTAAGGATATTTACAAGAACATTCAATCCGTTACTGTTCAGGTACCGGAAATTCTCCATGGAGATCACAAAACTGTTAATCCCTTTGTGGATCATCTCCTGGATTTCATCCAGCAGGGGGGTTGCCTGGTTTTTATCAATCAGATTGCCCTTCATCTCAACAATGGCATAGTTGCCTTTGTTGGTTATGTTATAGGTAAAGTCCATGCGGTGAAGATACGTGTTTTCTTACGTTTTCATCCCTTATCACCACCTGATTTGAACGGTTTTTTCAACAGTTACCGCCAACGGGTCCTGGAAATGGCATATACCCCGAAAGCCGCCACTGGCGGCCATTTCAATAAACTTATTTTTTCCTGCTGCAATTTCCCGTTTCATGAAGTTCCCGGCATTTCCCGAAAAGGTTCAGCGAGTGGTGGGTAACGTCAAAATTGAGGATATCGCCCATCATGCTCTGGATTTGCTGAATTCTTGGATCGCAAAACTCAAATACATTCTCGCAGTCCTGGCAGATCAGGTGGTCGTGCTGTTTATATGAATAGGATTTTTCAAACCTTGCCAGGTTCTTGCCAAACTGGTGCCGGGTAACCAGTTCTGCGTCGAGTAATATTTCAATGGTATTGTAAATGGTGGCTCGGCTTACGCTGTACCCTTTTTGCTTCATCATCAGAAAAAGTGAATCCACGTCGAAATGTTCGTTCAATCCGTAGATTTCATCCAATATGGCATACCGTTCCGTAGTTTTCCTGTGCCCGTGCTTTTCCAGGTAATCGGTAAGAACCCTGCGTACGGTTTTCGTTGTGTCGGTGGTATTCATTTCAAGATCTGTTTTCATTGATTCTTAATTCCGGTCGTCTATGCGGTTTACGGAAAGGATTCCGTTTATCTCTTTGAGTTTTTTAATCAGTTTTTCCAGATGGTGGGTATCGTGGACGAAGAGCATAATGGTTCCTTCAAAAATTCCGTCATTTGAATCTATGGAAATGCTTCGCATATTTACTTTCAGTTCACTGGAAATAACCTTGGAAATTTTATTCACTACACCCACATCATCTATGCCTGTGAGCCGGAGACCGGCGAGGAATGCGATCTCATGCTGATTGGTCCATTTTGCCTTTACAATCCTGTATGCATAATTTGACATCAGCTGAATGGCATTCGGGCAACTGATGCGGTGAATTTTGATTCCTTCGCCGACGGTAATAAAACCAAAAACATCATCGCCCGGTATCGGATTGCAGCAGGGAGAAAGTTTGTAATCTATCTTATCCAGGTTTTCACCAATTACAAGCATTTCACTGGAACTGCCTCTCACCGTTTTTACAAGATGCTCCAGGGACTGTGGTTCTATGCGCTGGGGTGCCCTGGCTTTGATGGTTCCCCGTTCCTTAACGAATTCTTTCAGGTCGGAAACGTCCACAATTTCTTTTGCAATACGGTAAAAAAGTTCCATACTGCTGGGAATTTTGTAATAAGCGAGCAGTTCATTGATATTTTCGTTCGTAAAATTAATTTTCAGGTGACGAAATTTCCGTGTAAGTATTTCCTTCCCGTCTTCGGCAATTTTCTTTTTTTCTTCCTTAAGGGCTGCCTTTATTTTGGATTTTGCTTTAGCGGTTACAACATAAGAAAGCCAGTCTTCTTTCGGTGTCTGTT
>JADZBN010000140.1 GCA_020852075.1 Bacteroidia bacterium | reverse complement strand
TCTCCGTGACCACCGTAACGAACGGATGTATGCAACATGCTCCTTCTGCCCAGGTTATTGTAGTGCCACCGCCGGTTATACCCTCGGTCAGTGCTACAGGCCCCCTGGATGTATGCCAGGGATCGCAGGTAATGCTTACCAGCAGCCCGGCGCCAGGCTACCTGTGGTCCAACGGGGCGACAACGCGCTCCATTGTTGTAAACAACGCGGGAACCTTTTCAGTCCGGACCTACGCGGCCCCGAATTGTTTCTCGGTTTCAAACCCTGTTGCAATCACCACGCTGCCCGTACCACCCAAACCAGTCATCGTGGCCATGGGAGTAAATTCCCTGAATCCCTTCAATCCTGCGGTTGCGCTGCGTTCTTCCTTTGCCAATGGGTATGAGTGGTCCACGGGTGAAACCACCCGGACTATTACGGTTTATACTGCAGGCTCCTACCGTGTGACTGCCATGGCACACAACGGCTGTACCGCCACTTCGGATCCTTATATCGTCAGCAGTTATTTCTGTATCCCGCCACCGGTTCCGGTCATTACCTACACGGGAAGCAATGTCATTAATCCGGGCGATACTCTAATTCTCAGATCGGACAGTGCCTGGAAATATTCATGGTCAACGGGTGATACCACTCAGTCTGTTCCGGTCTCATTTCCGGGTGTATTCACGGTTACCGTTTTTAACGGCCCGAATTGTTTTTCAACCTCGGATCCTGTTGAAGTGCTTATGCTGAGTCTCAGGAAAAAGAGCTTTCCGGAAGAAAATACCAATCACCCCATATCAGCCTCGCCAAATCCTGCAAGCGGAAGTATCCGGTTTTCGGTGTACAGTGAAAACCGTGATATCGGGGTTCTCAGGGGAATTGATATTTCGGGAAGGATTGTTTCCGTTTCGGAATGGGTTCTTGCTCCGGGAAAGAATGAAACGATTCTGGATATTTCCGCACTGAGTCCGGGCCTTTATTATTTCTGGCTGGATGGAAAAGAAGGCGACAGGCTGAAAGTATCCGTACAGTAATTCCAGAATCATTTTACAACAGGATTGTATTCAATACCTGTTATTTCGAAATTTCCGTAACAAAAATCTCCCGATGGATAGGTATAGATGGCTTCTGCATAACCGGGCAGATTGTATCCGTGAAAATTTTTATACTTCTGAAGGGGAGTGGACCAGGGATATTTATTCATCCTGTTGTCCTTATCAGTTGCGGATCTGTCTGCTGAAATAAAATTCACGAGTTGTCCCGTGTCGTTGAATACAAGCCAGGCAAAGATCGTAATGCCATTTGCGGTAAACGAGGCCCTCACCCTGTTGCTGTCCGATTCCAGCCATTTTATTCTTTTATCCACAAGGGTTGCGGGTGCCAGGCAACACATGTCATTGAAGAAAGTGACCGTTTCGGATGTATCCATTTCATGCCCTGACTGATACCGGATCCGGAAAAGCGATAACATCCGGATGTCCATACTTGCAGAACTGTTCATGTACCTGTGATAACCCCGTACATTCAGGTGGTTCATTTCAGCATTCATAAAAAACAACCTGACGGGACTGTTAAAAAAATTATATTGTTCGGATGTGAACGGCATCCAGTCGGTGGATTCATCCTGCCGCATCTTTCCTGAGAAAGTAACCATAAAATAATTTACCATGGGTTTGCCCACCGATCCCGAATACCTGATATATTTCTGTACCTTACAGGGTAGTCCTTCAAGATCATTTTCTGTGAGATTTCTGTCTGGCCCCGAAATATTATTTTCAAGATTGTATTTCACATCGCTGTAATACTTTCTGTGGAATTGCCATTTCCCGTACGATGTAATGGCTCCGGCAAGAATCAGGATGTTCGCCAGAGTGCCTGCTTTTGCGTCCTTCCAGTGGATGAAGATGAGGGCCTGGGAGAAAATCACAGAAGTAAAGGCAAGTGCCCACCAGTATTCCCGGTGAAAAATGTAGGCAATGAGTGTAAGGAAAAACATAAGGAGGGTAAGCAGCCAGAATATCCCCTGAAATCCTGAAATCGGATGGGACAGCCTTTTCGGGGGAGTGAGCCCAAATGCCTGAAGAATACCAAGACTGTGAATCAGTCCATGTGAAAAAAGAATCAGAATAAAAACTATGCGTGTCATTTTCTAATGGTATATATCAGCACGGATATAGCAAACAGGCTGATCAGAATCAGGACAGAAAACAGGAATACAAAATTCCATTGTCCTATATCCGCGTAGTAACCTATGGTATTGAGTTCGGAATAAACCAGCATTCCCAGTGCCATAAAAGCCAGGTGCCTGCCTGCGCGAACCCGTTGGAGCAGCAGGATTCCTGCAGTTATGGAAATTCCGGCCATTAGGAATTCGGAAACCAGATGAATCATGATTTCTGTCTGTCCACCATCGGTTTCACCGGCAACCAGGAGAATTGACCACATAAGAATCACCAGAATACCGAACAAGATGCAGCAATATCCTACAGCCACAGGATAAAATTGCCGTAGAAAAGAAGTTCTTTTAGTTTCGGACATAAATTGAAAAATGCTAAAACGCATAAATAATAAAAAAAACAAGGACACGGATACCACTGAATAAATATTTTTAATCAGGCACGCTGTTTATAATGCCATGAAACAACCGGATAACAGGTAACCGGAAGAATGCCGGATTTTGAAACAGGATGGGAGATGGTAAGCTGTTGCTGAAATATCCCGGACGCATCTCAAAAAAGGGATATCGGAGAATTTACAAGAAAAAGAAAAGCATTCATAGAATCATCTTGCCTCCTTCAACAGATCCACTGCATCCTGTATATCTTCAACAGGAAGTTTACAGGCACGGTTCTCACAAACATAAATGAGTGTCTTTCCTTCAACCCAACGGCTTTCAAGAAGAGGTACATTACTTCCGGGACGACCGTTTCCGGCCAGGAGAATATTTGGATAAAAGTCCAGGGTGAATTTGTTTAACCTGGTAAGGGCTTCGGTACCTGCAAACACCACCTCACGAAAAGGAAAAGTATAATGAAGCAACAACTGACCCCAACTGGAATATCCCGGTGCGTATCGCGGCATATCGTCCAGTACCTGTTTCAGCATTTGGGAAGCAAGAGATGAACGGGTTGTATCATCAAAGTATGTCCCTAGTTTAAACAACACGTTGGCCATTATTGCACATGAGGAAGGAATGACATCATCCGTACGTTCCTTTTTACGGATTATCAATGGAGGGTCGAGGTCGGAGGTAAACCATGGCAGGGGATTGCCCGGATCTGAAAAATGCCTGAGGGCATAGTTGCAAAGTGCCCTTGCCTCCATCAGCCACTGCTCATCAAATGTGACGGTATAAAGTGCAATACATCCCGCCGAAAGGAAGGCGTAATCATCAAGGTATCCGTTGATGGAGGCCTTACCGCTTTTATAAACATGGTATAATCCTCCATCGCTCCGGTGTAAATTTTTTATCAGAAAATTGGCGCAACGAATGGCATCGTTAAGGTATTCCTTTCTTCCTGTTGCCGAATACGCATGACACAATCCCTGTATCATCATTCCGTTCCAGGAGGTAATAATTTTATCGTCCAGCCCGGGTGGAATCCGTTTATTACGTGCTTCCAGCAGAACCTTATCGGCAGTTGAAATGAAAGCTTTCAGATCCTCAACAGCCATATTGTGGGATTCTGCAACTTCCTTATCACTTCGTTTACGCAGTAAAATATAATTCCCGTTTTCCCAAAGGCCTGCTGAATTGATAGTATAGTAGTCGGCAAAAACGCCGAATCCCTTCCCGTTGAGTGTTCCGGAAATTAATTTCTGAATCTCCTCCTTTTGCCAGACGTAGTATTTTCCTTCCTTTCCTTCTGAATCGGCATCCAGTGCAGAGTAGTAAGCGCCTTCCGGTGAACGCATCTCACGCTTCAGCCAGGATATGGTTTTTTCGATCACTTCCTTATAGACCGGATCCTTAAATGACTTATAACCCATGGAGTAAAGAGAAACCAACTGCGCGTTGTCGTATAGCATTTTTTCAAAATGAGGAACCTTCCATTGCGAATCCACAGAATACCTCGAAAACCCGCCTCCAACCTGATCGAAGATACCCCCCAGCGCCATCTTATTCAGGGTCAGTTTTACATGATCTAAAACTTCGCTGTCACCTGAAAGCAAGCCGTATTGCAGGAGAAATTCATAATTGTCAGGCATGGGAAATTTCGGTGAACGGTTTGAGCCGCCTTCTTTCTTGTCAAAAAGTGTTTTCCAGTTATGGATCATTTCTTTAACCAGATTCCTGTGGAATGTGGTATTTTCATTTTTAATATGAACAGGCTCCAGGGTATGCATACCCTTCATCAGTTCGTCTGCGTAGGAACGCGCTTTTTCTGGCTGATCCCTGTAAAAATCCGCTAATTGCATCAACACAGTGTTCCACGTTTCATTCGGAAAATAGGTCCCTCCGTAAATGGGTCTTCCGTCGGGAAGGGTAAAACAATTCAATGGCCAGCCACCGGTACCGGACATTAACTGCACAGCAGACATATACACGTCATCCACATCGGGGCGTTCTTCACGGTCCACTTTAATGCAGATAAAGTGTGCATTCATCAGTTGTGCCGTATATGTGTTTTCAAAGCTTTCACGCTCCATCACGTGGCACCAGTGACAGGACGAGTATCCGATAGATATCAGTACGGGCTTATTTTCTTTTCGGGCTTTTTCCCAGGCTTCATCCGACCAGGGGTACCAGTTCACCGGATTGTGAGCATGCTGCAAGAGGTAGGGAGAGCTTTCGTGAATCAGATGATTGGTAAAGGGATGGGAGTTCATTTCAGTAGTGGGATGTTGGCAGGCGGTAAAAACCAGAATAAAAAAAAAGAAAAAGCGGGTCACCCTGCAAAGGTACTAAGGAAAGGGATAAGCAAATTCCGGATCAACTGGGAAAATCCCCGGGGATGAACCGTCAGGCAAATGTTACCAAAGCCGGCGGCTGTTGCGGTTTTCTAAGTGATCCGGTGTGAAAACATTCAACGGCAAATCATGATCTTGCATTGGTTGTATCGTGCCTGAAAGATGCTGTTAACGCATACATAATTGCATCTTTATTTCGTATGGTCATCGCATTCAGAACCACGATGAGAGAATACAACCCGTCATGAATTGTATGGTCCCGGCACGATTTCTTATTCCTTTATGCACGGATAAAATCAGGGAAAATTGCTACCAGGAATGGATAAGTTTACCTTGCGGATATCTGGGGCTTTCACGTCTTTTTAAGAAAAAATTATTTCCACAAATCAGTTTTTTACCTACCTTTGCGTCCCCTGAAAACCGGGGGACGAGCAAAAAACGCTAATTTTTACGAAAATGTATGCAATTGTAACCATCGCAGGACAGCAGTTCAAGGTGCAGAAAGACCAGAAGGTGTATGTGCACCGCCTGGAAGGGGATACTGGTAAAACACTGGAATTCAACGATGTGTCTCTCGTAGACGATCATGGTAAGGTAAAGGTGGGTACTCCGGTAATCAAAGGTGCCAGTGTATCTGCGAAAATCCTGAATCACCTGAGGGGTGATAAAGTAATTATCTTTAAAAAGAAGCGTCGTAAAGGGTATCAGAAGCAAAATGGCCATCGCCAGGACTTTACCCAGATTCAGATTGAAAACATCAAAGCATAGTCATTCACCAATACCTAACGGTTAAGAATCATGGCACACAAAAAAGGAGTCGGTAGTTCGAAAAACGGCCGCGAATCACATAGCAAACGCCTCGGGATTAAAATGTACGGTGGCCAGAAGGTGGTTGCAGGTAATATTATTGTACGTCAGCGCGGTACCAAACATTTTCCGGGCGATAATGTTGGATTGGGAAAAGACCATACTCTGTTTGCCCTGATTGACGGCACGGTAATTTTCAAAAAGAAATCCAACGACAGGAGTTACGTATCCGTACTTCCGGTTCAGGGGGAGGCCTGATCGGGTTCTTATAGCATATTGTAAAACAGCGGTGTTAGCATCGCTGTTTTTTTATGTACCCGGGATCTGGAAAGCACCTTTCGGCAGATATAAGAGGTATAATTTTTTACCGTAAATGAATTTGTTTAATTAAAGAAAAGAACCCATAATCATGGGTTTTTGAAAATTTAATGCGGTTTTAATCCATAACCATCCGTGTCCTTCCTTAGGGAGGGATGATACAAGACATCCATTGTATGTAAGGAAATGGGTACTAAGTCACCTTGAAGATCCTGCTGAATCCCTCTGCCCATGCGACCCGGGGGAATACGGTGGAAAAAATATATTTCAGGTACTGACCTGCGAAAATGACAATTCAGTAACTTGCCTGTTAAATCCACCCCCATGCTGAAATTTTTACCTATCCTTTTCCTCCTTATATCAGTTTCCGTATCCGCGCAAAATCCGGTTCCCAATCCTGATTTTGAAACATGGATGACAGGCAACCCGGTCAACTGGGCTACCTCTAATTCGCCTCCTTATGTTTCGAATATTTCGCAGGTCTCCGATGCGCACAGCGGAAACTGGGCGATTCGGGGTGAGGTGGTCAATTTTTTTGGCGATCCTGTTGCACCATTCGCACAAAGTTCGGTGGATTCCGGATTTCTTGTGACGCAAAATTATTCCAATATGACATTTTGGTATAAAGCAGGCCTTACGGGTAACGATATACTGAATATCGGTATGTATTTTAATGACAGCAGTGGCGCCCTTTGTGCTTACGGCGGTACGTTTTTAAATCAAAGTACCAATACCTATACCCTGGTGAATGTGCCCATTACCGGCAATCTTACATCTCCTGCATGGGGAAGAATCCTGTTTACGATTGATGATTCTTTAGGCAATGGTTCGGGGAGTATCGGTTCCTGGTTTGAGGCAGATGATATAACGCTTACGAATGCTGTGGCAATTCCGGAATCAAATCAGGAAACCAGGCTGACAGTATTTCCCAATCCGGCAAGTGATGAGATCCTGATCTCGGTCCCGGCAAATCAGGGTGAAATTCTCAGGACAGAAATTCTTGATGTGTCAGGAAAAATCGTAAAGTCCCGGAATAATACCGGGATGGGATACCCTTCTCTCAGGCTGAATGTTGAGGATCTTGCCAGAGGTATCTATATGATCCGCGCCATGACAGGTACGGATGTCCTGACACGGAAGATCATCATAGAAAATGGATACTGATAATTATTTGTATTTTGAAGCCTGTAATTGTTGTTGAATCCATTAAAACGAAAAACTCATGAAAAAAAATTTACTGTTAGTCTTCTTGTTTGCATCTGCTACATTGACCTATGCTCAGAACCCTGTTCCCAATCCAGGCTTTGAAACATGGACCGATGGACATCCCGATTCCTGGTCAAGCAGCAGGATATCGGGACTTATAGATAACCTGATATCCACCAGCGATGCATACGCGGGTGATTCCGCCGCAAGGGGCGAAGTGGTAAGTTTTTCCGGTGCGCCGTATGCTCCCTGGTTGTTAAGTGATATGGGAACCGGATATGGGTTCCCCGTTACACAGACTTATGGAAATATTTCTTTCTGGTATAAGGCAGGATTAGTGGGAACGGATGTCCTTACCGTGTCTGTAGTATTCTATGATAATACACAGACAGGATGTGCAACAGCAGAGGCGCAAATAACCCAAAACACCAATTCCTACACGCTGTACACAATACCGGTAATAAATTTCGGAAACCCCGCGGCATCCGCGACGATATTATTTTCCATCGTTGATACTACCGGAGTCACAGGCGGCAATATCGGTTCGTGGTTTGATGTGGATGAAGTATCTCTCAGTGGAAACGTTGGAATTTCGAATACAGCATCTGCCCCATCACTTATTGTGTTCCCGAATCCTTCATGGGATCTGATGCATATCTCCCTTTTGGGAATCAGGGGTGGTGCAGAGAAACTGGAATTGGCAAACCTTTCAGGAAAAACTATTATGGAACGCAATGACATAGCCCCCGCCGCCTCATCCGTTGACCTGAATGTGAAGGGTATTTCTCAGGGAATGTATATACTCCGCGTAATAACACCTGATGGTATTCTGAATAAGAAAGTTTTCATTTCAGGAGCTGGTCAGTAAAGCGCTTCATCAAGAAAAGCCAGGAAAGGAAGCATGATGCTGGCTGCCTTTGCCACTTCCACTGAAAAGTTTTTTGCAAGTACACTTCTTTCATCGTATGAATGTCCTGCGATGAAAGAAGTGTGCTTTAATAATTCAATATCCGGGTGATCTCCGGAATAACCTTTTGGCCGGGTTTTTAGTTTGTACTCGTCTGCAAGGCCTCCAAAGTATTTTTTAAATGCCGGATTCGCCAGTATTTTATTCAGGATTTTCCCGTTGTAATCTATTTCCTGCCGGATTTTTTTCAGATTGTCACCATCAGGCATCCATATTCCGCCTGCAAAAAAGGATTCACCCGGTTCAATATGTAAATAATACCCCGGCCCGTCGGATTTTCTTCCATCCTTATTAATACTTGCACCCATATTCACCTTATAGGGCCTTTTGTCCTTTGAAAATCTTACGTCGCGGTAAATTCTGAACATACAGTCCTTTCCCTTCATGTTCGCATACCGTTTGTCAAACCGGCTGATATTTTTAATTACATCATCAATAAAATATTCCATATTGGTTTTTGCCTCCAGGTAGCCTTCTTTATGTTTTTCAAACCAGTCGCGATTGTTGTTCTTCCTGAGGGATTTCAAAAAAGTCAGTGTGGATTTGTTTATGGTTGCCATATCGCCGTAAATAAGTTGTACTAATATACCTCCGATTTGGCAAAATCCCACTGTGCCAACTGTAACTGCCTGTGTTTCGAGACCTTTTTGTTCCTTTGTACCCTGGATCTGCCTGGGTCTTGAAGAACCGGGTAATAAAAACCAACCGTTGATGTCCGGGAATCCGGATGTTACAGCGAATACCATTGCGGAATGACATTTCGAACAACACGAATTATTTTCCTGTTACTCATTCTATCCGGGTCACTATACTCCCAGAGCCGCTTGTTGTATGACAACCGTACAGATGGCGTGTACGATTTCCGTTACAGCACTTCTGGAGATCCGGATCTGAACAACCTTCTGGGATTTATCTCCCAGGCAAGAGGAGGCCGGCCGGGGACCTATGTCCAATTTTCCCTGAAGTATCAACGGCATGAAAAAATCATCAGAGAAAATTCAGAAAAAATTTCTGTCCGGGTTCAGCATACAGACCTTGAATTGAACGGCGATCTGAGTTACAGGGGTTTTGACTTCAGCGACATACTGTTTCCCAATGAGATTCGATATACGGTGAGTGTTTCAGATATAGGCACCGTGAGTAAGATCAATAAATTTAAAGATGATGTGAATATCAACGGGAACAGCTCCGGTGAATCTGTAAATTATTTTAATGATAACACGGACAGGAATTTTCACCTTGAGTTTTCAGAAATCAGTTTCCTGCTTTCAAAACAGGCAAAACAACGGGTTGAAGAAAGGATAAATACCGTGAACGGCTATTATGCTTCAGATGTCATCCTGACCCGCGAATCTGCCCTGCTGGAATCTGTAAATACGGCAGACTTTTCCGGACTGGAAGCAGGCAATGCTACCCTGCAACTGGTGGATAATTCACTCAGGAACATGGAGGAAAAGAATTTTCCCGGGAAACTCGGACTCGCATCATTTGATCCCATTCATTTCACAGAAAGAACGGCCCGGCTAAAAACCGAGCTTGCATCAAAACAGGAGATATACCATGATGCACTCGCAAGAATATATATCTATCATTATAATAATGGACTCAGACTCAGGTCACAGCAAAGAACCAATCAGGCGAGGGAGGCATTCCGGCAATCCCTGACTTCAAATCCCGGATTTGCACCTGCGGCATACCAGTTGGCTGATATGGATCTCGAAGAGGGAAGCCTGAGAGAGGCCTCCGACGGGATCGCCGCAATCCTGAATCACATGGATCCGGATCCGGATACCAGAAAACTAAGCATTGTGCTGGGGGAAAAAATATACAACCGTTTCCTTGACAAGGCCGGAGATGAGTTACGCGCAGCACGCTACGATCAATCCCTGGAATACCTCAACCGGGCAAAGCATTTCTGCCGGGAGGTGGAAGGCCTTAGTTGTGATGACCGGTTGAAAGAAATGTTCAGGAATACGGGTAATGCCATTTACCAGGATTACCTCGAACAGGCAAGGAAGGCTTTTGCTTCGAACGACCTTGACAGAACCGAAGCCCTGATCCGGAAGGCGATGAATTTCAGGCAGGAACACAAGGATGACATTGCTTCCGGATCCGATGCGGAACAGATGATGAAAGCAGTGAAACAGGAACGCTACTATGCATTGCTTGGCGACGCGAAAGAAATGATTAATGCAGACAATTTCAGAGGTGCACTGAATGTTCTTGACAGGGCTGTCAACATGCAGTCTGAGTTTAACCTGGTAAAAGCTGAGGGATTTGATTCTCTTGCGGAGGCCGCCGCTAAACCCATGATATTGTCTGCCTGCAGAAATGCGATTCAAAAGGCCGACTCAAATGACCTTAGGGCTGCAGGTGACTTTTTGTCGGATGCGGACGAAATGATAAACAGGTATTCCCTTTCAGACGATCCGGAAATCGCACAATTATTCATACAGGTGCGGCAAAAAATAGGATTCAGGCAATGTGAAAACGTGCGGCAGGAACTGAACGACATAAATAAAAATGTAAAGGCCAACCTTGCCACACACGATTATCTCCGGGTGGATGAACTGGCCCTCAGTGCTGAACAATTGCAACAGAATCATCCGGATTGTTCGCTTCAGATTGATCCACTTATGGCTGTTCGTGACAGCATCCTGCCCGCAGTAGTGTACCAGAAGTTACTGCTTCAGGTATTGAACATGCAGACTACAGGCCGGAAGGAGGACGCAGTGAGAAAATACATGGAAGGTGGAACGTATTTCGGTCAGTTCAGCCTGGAAAGATTTGGCCTGAGCCATGATAGTATTACAGAATTTGCGATTAAGAGATGCAACAATTATTTTCTTGTCTTCCTTGAGGACCGGATGAACGGAAATGAACAATACGACAATTCCCTGTCTTTATTCAGAGAACTTGTATCCAGAAACTGGTCTGCATCAAAATATAAGGATGAACTTCTCAGGCTGGGAACGCGCCTGGGAATCAGGGACAGAAAGATCAATCCCACTGGGGAATGGAAAAACCAGGTGTTACAATATACCCGTGGTGACAAGCGCCTGAAATACCTGGAAAAAGGATATAAATCCGGTTGGAGGAAGGGGAACTGATCTGTATTTATGAATCCAGGTTATGGAATTGAGATTGGGTATTGCTTTTTTAATTTTTCTTCACGCAACAACAGAAAAATATTTTCGGCAACGGGTTGAAATCATGAGGCCGGGAATCATGTGTCAGGCACAACGCATGTTCTCCGGAAATTCAATCTTCACGGGATCAAATTATGAAGGTAAGCGGGACTACTCATAATCTGATCCACCTGCAGGGATTACAGTAAAAAAGCCTATTTTTGACGTAATCTTCTCGCTTATGCTTCAGATCAGTTCCCTCAGGGAAAATCCCGATTTTATCATTGAACGCCTGTCAGTGAAAAATTTTGACGCTAAGGATGCCGTTAAAAAAATACTCTCATTGGATGAAAACAGAAGAAAGGCCCAGAATGAACTAGACCAGCTACTCAGTCAGCAGAATACCATAGCGAAACAGGTTGGAGAGTTGTTCAAGGCAGGCAAAAAGGCAGAAGGTGATGACCTTAAAAATAAAAGTACGGCACTCAAGCAAACCAGTCAGCACTTGCATGACCGGCTAAGTGAACTGGAGAGTAGCCTGCAGGATGAGTTGGTAAAACTTCCCAATCTTCCATCCGCAACAGTACCCAGGGGAAAGTCGCCGGAAGAGAATGAAGTCGTACACCAGGAAGGTGTACTTCCTGAAATGGGAAAAGAAGCATTACCTCATTGGGAGCTTGCTTCCAGGTATGACCTGATAGACTTCGAACTGGGTGTAAAGCTTACCGGCGCAGGCTTTCCCGTGTATAAAGGCAAGGGGGCAAGATTGCAACGGGGGCTTATCAATTATTTTCTGGACAAAGCAACGGCCGCGGGTTACCGTGAAATTCAGCCACCGATTCTGGTCAACAGGGATTCAGGCTATGGCACCGGGCAACTGCCTGATAAGGACGCACAAATGTATCATGTACCGTTGGACGAATTTTACCTGATACCGACGGCTGAGGTGCCTGTCACCAATATTTTACGTGATGTCATCGTTAAGGCTGAAGAGTTGCCGGTGAAGATGTGCGCATATACACCCTGCTTCCGCCGTGAAGCAGGCTCTTACGGAAAAGACGTAAGGGGGCTGAACCGGCTTCACCAGTTTGATAAGGTCGAAATTGTTCAGGTTCAGCATCCCGAAAAATCCTATACAGCATTGGACGAAATGGTAGCCCATGTTTCCGGGTTATTGCGTTCATTGCAATTACCTTTTCGCATACTCAGGCTCTGTGGTGGTGATATGAGTTTTGCCTCAGCCCTTACTTATGACTTTGAAGTATATTCCGCAGCGCAGAAAAAATGGCTGGAAGTTAGTTCAGTCTCCAATTTCGAGACCTTCCAGGCAAACAGAATGAAACTTCGTTTCCGCAATATCAATGATAAGCCACAATTGGCACATACCCTCAACGGAAGTGCCTTAGCCCTTCCCAGGATTGTTGCGGCATTACTGGAAAACAATCAGGGTGCGGATGGCATTGCAATTCCGGATGCTATTCAGAGCTATTGCAGTTTTAATAAAATTCCCTGATTAATACCCATTAAAGTGTATCACCTCATAATAGCACGTAAAACCGCAACGTTCAGGCTACTCTGGCTGCTTGGTTTCTTTCTCCTTGTTTCGAACCTGCAGGTATCCGGTCAAACCGGGCCTGACCGGCAACTTGCTGATCAGTACCTGAGCAATGCCGAATACGAAAAAGCCGCCGAACTGTATGACAAGCTGTTCGACAGGGATCCCTTCGGAACCTACCCGAATTATTTTCGCTGTCTTATTGCCATGAAAAATTTTGATGAAGCAGAGAAGATAAACAGGAAAGTCAGTAAAAAAATGCAGGATAACCTTTCATACCTGGCGGATTTATCCTACCTGTATTCTACCCAGGGGCTTGCTTCCAGGGCAAAGAGTGAGAGTGAAAAAGCCCTGAAGGCACTAAAAGGTGACCAGGGCCAGGTGATCACCCTGGCTAATGCGTATCTCATGAGACAGGATTGGGACAATGCGATGCTTGTGTATGAGGCAGGACGAAAATTGCTGCGTGGCCAGTACTCATTTTTCTTCGAAATGGCAGAAGTTTATTTTCAAAAAGGAGAATATGGCAAAATGATTGATGAATATCTTGATGCAGTTGCGGACAATCCCATGGTTCAGCAGAATGTTCTGAATATTTTGCAGGCGCGTGTGGGCTTTGATCCCGATAATACAAGAAACGACCTTTTACGGACATCGTTGCTGAGACGGATTCAAAAAAATCCGGAACAAACTTTCTTTTCCGAAATGCTGATATGGCTTTTTGTTCAGCAAAAGGATTTTGAATCTGCATATATACAGGCCAGGGCACTCGATAAAAGGCTGAAGGAAGATGGCGGGCGTATGGTCTCCCTCGGCGGTCTGGCTGCCGCAAACCTTGATTATGATGCTGCCATAAAGTGTTATCAATATGTGATAGATAAAGGGAAGGATAACATCAATTATGTTCCTGCAAGGATCGAATTACTGAATACATATAATAAGAAAGTAACGGAATCAAATACCTATTCCCGTACCGACCTGCTTCAGCTTGAAAAGGATTACAATGTAACCCTAAACGAGTTAGGACGGAACGCACGGACTGCAGGAATGGTGAGAGGACTTGCTCACCTGAGGGCGTTTTACCTGGATGAACCGGATACTGCAATTCAGGACCTTCAGGACGCAATAAGCTTTCCGGGAATCAGCAGGCAGGTTCAGGCAGATTGCAAACTGGAGCTGGGAGATATTCTGCTGTTCACCGGAAATGTTTGGGATTCCGATTTACTGTATGCACAGGTGGATAAAGACTTTAACAACGATCCCCTCGGACAGGAAGCAAAGTTCAGGAGTGCAAGGCTGGATTATTTCCGGGGAGATTTTGAATGGGCACAGGCCCAGTTGGATGTGCTGAAATCTGCTACCACCCAGTTGATAGCAAATGATGCACTGGCTCTGTCTCTTCTGATTTCGGATAATCTGGACATGGATTCAACAAGTGACGCATTAATGCTGTATGCAAAGGCTGATTTGCTGAGCTTCCGGAATAAAAATGATGAGGCATTGCAGGTACTTGACACGCTGCTGAAAAAATTCCCCGGTCATTCGCTTACGGACGATGCCTGGTATAAGGAAGCCCGGATTATGGATGTAAAAAGAAACTGGAAGGCTGAGGATTCGCTCTATAATCAGATTGTAGAACATTATGGAGAAGATGTCCTTGCTGACGATGCATTGTTTCACAGGGCTGAGCTGCATGAGAAGAAAATGGGAGACCCCGGCAAAGCAATGGAACTTTATCAGGAAGTACTCACCAAATATCCCGGAAGTCTTTTTGTTGTTGAGGCGAGAAAGAGATTCAGGACATTGCGTGGCGATCTGCCCAACTGAAAAGATATGATTATCTACAATGTTACCATAAATGTTGATGAAGGGGTACACCTTGAATGGCTGGACTGGATGAAAAATTTTCATATTCCGGATGTGATGAAAACAGGATTGTTCACGGAAAGCAGGATGCTCAGAGTGCTGGGAGAAGAGGAATCCGGCGGATTTACCTATTCAGTACAGTATTATTGCACGAATATGGAAATGTTCCGGCAATATGAACGGGAACATGCTGCGAGGCTCCGCGGAGAAGCACTTAATAAATTCAAGGATCGTTTTGTTTCTTTTCGTACCCTTCTTGAAACGGTTTCCTGAATATTCAAATAGAATGTACCGGTTTTTCGGGGCCATGCGCCAGGCAACCTTCCCGTTTATCCTCGTGCTGGCATTATCCTCGGGAATCCCCGGTAAATCCCGCTCCTTTACACCTCCTGAAAGGATCGTTTTTAATAAAATGATCGAAGCGTGCAACAGCCTGGAAACAGCAAAATTTCAGTTAAGATCTACGGAACGAATGCCGGACGGAAAACTTCACGAAAGTGAATTCTATGTCAAACTAAAGACACATCCGCGGAAATTGTATCTGTTCAGCAGATATCCGTCATCAGGCCTGGAGGTGCTTTGGAATCCTGATCTGCTGGGTCAAAAAATGCTTATCAACCCGAATGGCTTTCCCTATATCAATTTGAAATTTTCTGCCTATCATCCACTGGTACGTAAGGATACACACCATACTATCCATGAAATCGGATTTGACTATCTCGTGTCTATGATTGATTATTATATGGCATTTTACGGCGACAGGTTCTTCAGTTATCTGAGTATTAAGGATACTGTCAGTTGGGAAGGCAGATCATGTATAGTTGTAAACTTTGATTTCACCGACTTTGATTATATCCTGTACACGGTGAGTCAGAATGAAAATCTAACCTCCATTGGGAACAAGCTGCATGTGAGCGATTACAGCCTGCTCAGCCTGAATCCTTCGGTGAAAGAGTATGATGACATCCATCCCGGTCAGATCATTAAAGTTCCCAACTTTTACAATCGCCGGATTGAGTTTTGGGTGGACAGGGCTACCTGGCTACCTCTGGTACAATGTATTTATGACAATACCGGGCTTTTTGAAAAATATGAGCTACGAAACTTTTTATTTAATCCTGAAATTTCTCCTGATGAATTTACTCCGGGATACGGGGATTACGGATTCTGACCGGAAATCCCCGGTAAAAACTATTTTTGATCCTGTTTTGTACGAATGAAAAAGGTAACCGCAAAGAAATATCTTGGTCAGCATTTTCTGAAGGACCCGGAAATTGCCGGGAAAATTACCGGTTCGCTGATGATGCACACCGGATACCGGAATATTCTGGAGGTAGGCCCCGGAATGGGGATTCTTTCTGTTCATTTATTCGGAAATAATAAATTCCATACCCGCCTCATAGAGGTAGATCAGGAATCCGTTCAGTATCTGATGGAACATTTCCCGGATCACCGGGAGGATATCATTCAGGGAGATTTTCTTCTGAAAAATATCGCCGAACTTTTTGATGGCCCTTTTGGTGTAATTGGTAACTTCCCTTATAACATTTCCTCCCAGATTCTTTTCCGTATCCTTGATTACAGAAACCTGGTTCCTGAGGTGGTGGGAATGTTCCAGAAGGAAGTGGCAGAACGGATTGCCTCCCCGCCCTGTAGCAGGGAGTATGGGATACTGAGTGTGTTTATGCAGGCCTTCTATAATGTGGAATACCTTTTCACATTAAATGAGGAGGACTTTACACCTCCTCCCAACGTCAAATCGGGAGTGTTGCATTTTATCCGTAAAGAAGATTTCAACCTGGGGTGTAATGAAAGAAAATTCAGACTTGTGGTCAGGACGGGATTCAGCCAGCGGAGAAAGACGCTGAAGAATGCCCTGTCTGCAGTGTGGACAAAAGACCGGCTGGAAAACCTTCCCTACATGAATCTCAGAGCGGAAGCACTCAGTTGGAGTCAGTTTGTTGAGCTGGCAAACCTGCTGGATGATGATTTCAAAATCTGAAATGGCAATACATTATATTTGTACCGGTTATCCGGAGAACCCGGCTCTGAATGTATGAATATACTTTTTCTTGATTCCGTTCATTCGTTTCTGATGAATTCCCTGTTTGATAAAGGGCATAACTGTATTGAAGGGTATTCATGGAGCCATGAGTATGCTGCCGCGCATCTGCAAGGGATAGGAGGAATCGTAATCCGCAGCCGCTTTCGGATAGACAGGAATTTTCTGGATGCGGCCCCGGATCTTACATTCATCGCACGCGCAGGTGCCGGAATGGAAAATATTGATACAGTATATGCAAGACAGAAAAAGATCACTTGCATAAATGCACCGGAAGGAAACAGGGATGCCGTTGGAGAACATGCTGTGGGTATGATCCTGTCCCTGTTCAATAACCTGTGCAGATCCGGGATGGAAGTCAGGGCGGGGAAATGGATTCGTGAAGGAAACCGGGGCCATGAGCTAATGGGGAAAACAGCAGGTATCATAGGATTTGGAAATACCGGCCATGCTTTAGCAAGAAAACTTTCCGGATTTGACTGCCGCATACTTGCCTATGATAAATACAAGACCGGATTCAGTTCAGGAATAGCTGCAGAAGCCGGCCTTGATAAAATATTCAGGGAAGCGGATATCCTGAGTTTACACGTTCCGCTTACACAGCATACAGAATACATGGTAAACAGGAATTTCCTGTCCAATTTCAGAAAGCCCGTGGTGATAGTTAATACCTCACGTGGAAAATGTGTACATACAGAAGACCTTGTGGATGCCATGAAAACCGGCAAAGTGACCGGTGTTTGTCTTGATGTTTCAGAATACGAAGATATTTCGTTTGAATCATTCGGAACCGGAACGGGAAAAGTACCTGATGCCTGGCAGTACCTGCTGGAATGTTCCAATGCCGTTCTTACCCCGCATATTGCCGGATGGACCGTTGAATCCCATGAGAAAATTTCCAGAATACTTTATGAAAAAATTATTTCCTTTCTAAATGAAACATGAAAAAGACCGCTATCCGTTTTCCTTCATGATGAGTTGTGCAGTATGTCTCGTTCTCTGCTCTAAAAGAATTGTTCTCCCTCTGGTCATTTGGTCAATTGTTGAATTGAAATAATTCCTGATGGTTACCAGCCTGAGGGAATCATTATAGAGTACCTGAAATTGCAGTTGCAGATCAGCAATCAAGCCGGGAATTTTAAGAGGATCATTATCGGCACAGATTGAAAAGCTGATTGCTGAATTCTGCATCAGATTGACCTTCACATTCCGCCTGGCTAAAATGCCAAAAATCCTGGACAGGCTTTCTTCCGCGATAAAAGAGAAATCCCTTGCCGATACAGAAATTAGTATCTGGTTTGTTTTGAAGATAAAACAGGGGACAAGCGGTTTGGTTGCAGGAAAATCACCAATCAGGGTACCTTTATCCTGAGGTGATTTGAAGGAACAAACCCGCAGTGGAATTCTCAGATTTTCAAGAGGTTTAATGGTCTTGGGATGAATTACTGAGGCTCCGTAATAGGTCAGTTCAATGGCATCATGATAACTGAT
>JADZBN010000139.1 GCA_020852075.1 Bacteroidia bacterium | reverse complement strand
TTGCAAGGGTTAGCGATGCCACGGCACGCTGGTTACTCAGTAAGAAATCATCACCTGTTGTGGTTGTCGGACACTACTGCCGGTTTGCCGGAGATTTATTTGCCGAAACGGTCTCGCTGGTGTTGGGATCCTACGGGATCAGGGTATTACTGGCGCGGGGATTTGTTTCAACACCGATGATTTCCCTGGGTGCATTAAAACACAAGGCCGACCTGGGTATCATCATTACTGCTTCTCATAATCCTCCTTCTTACAATGGATTCAAATTAAAAGGGGGATACGGAGGACCGCTGACTCCAGGTCATGTTCAGGAAATTGAAGACATGATACCGGATACCCCGGCTGAAAACTTCAGAAAGATTACAACGGATGATCTTTTGTCAAAGGACCTGCTCAGGATTACCGGACTGGAAGCAGAATACATTGCTCATGTGGAAAATAACTTTGACCTGCAGGCCATAAGAAATTCCTCCCTGAAACTTGCTTATGATGCGATGTATGGATCCGGACAAAATGTGATGAAAAAATTATTTCCGGGAATTACATTCCTTCATTGTGATCATAATCCCGGTTTTCATGGTCAGGCGCCTGAACCCATTGATAAGAATCTTACCGAATTCCGGAAACTGATCAGTGCTTCCGGTACGATTGACTGCGGGCTGGTTACTGACGGCGATGCGGACAGAATCGGAATGTATGATAACAAGGGGAACTTCGTGGATTCCCACCATATTATCCTGTTACTGATACATTATCTGGTAAAATACAAAGGGATGAGAGGAAAGGTATGTACGGCCTTCAGCACAACACCAAAAGTGGAGAAACTTTGCCGCCATTACAATCTTCCGCTCGAAACCGTTAAGATCGGATTCAAGTATATCTGTGAAATTATGCTGAAGGAGGATGTCCTGCTGGGAGGAGAGGAGAGCGGCGGTATAGCTATTAAAGGCCATATTCCCGAAAGAGACGGAATCTGGATGGGACTTGTGATTTGGGAATTTATGGCAAAGAGCGGGAAATCACTTCCCGATCTGATCAAAGAAGTTTACGAAATTGTAGGAGAATTTTCTTTTGAAAGGAATGACCTTCATCTGAAGGAGGAAGTGAAAAGGCGGATTGTAGAAAACACCCGGAAAGGTGCGTACACCACATTCGGAAAATATAAGGTGAAAAGGGTAGAAGATCTGGACGGATACAAATACTTCTTTGACGATGAAAATAAGGAATGGTTGTTAATTCGTGCATCCGGAACTGAACCGGTTCTGAGAACATATGCTGAATCCTCCAGCAGGGAAAAAGCTTTTGAAATTCTTAAGGCAGCCGAAGGCACTCTGCTGAATAGTTGAATCCCTGACCGATGGCACACGACGTTGATTTCAAAATCCTGGGTGATGACCTGCAGGCTGTAGAAATTGAGCTGGATCCCCATGAAGCCGTAAGGGCTGAAGTGGGAGCCATGTTGTATATGGAAGAGGGCATTGAAATGCAGACAGGCACCTCCGGTGGAATTTTTTCCGGCCTGAAACGGGTTTTAGCAGGTGAAAATTTTTTCATCACCTCCTTTCTGAACAATGGCAACAAAAAAAGCAGGGTACTGTTTGCGGCGCCTTATCCGGGAAAAATTATTCCATTGGATCTCCGGGAATTTGGCGGTACTTTTTTATGTCAACGTGACGGTTATTTATGTTCAGCCGAAGGAATTGACATCAATGTGGAATTTACCAAAAAAATCGGAGCCGGATTGTTTGGCGGTGAAGGGTTTATTCTTCAGCGCCTTTCGGGGGATGGAAGAGCCTTTGTTCATGCCGGTGGAACTATTATTGAAAAACACCTGAATCCGGATGAAACCCTTAGGGTTGATACCGGTTGCCTGGTTGCCTTTGAAACCACCGTTACCTACGACATTCAGTTTATCGGCGGATTCAATAATGTACTCTTCGGAGGTGAAGGCCTGTTCTATGCAAGCCTGAAAGGGCCCGGTCTGGTGTACCTGCAAAGCCTGCCTTTTTCCAGACTGGCGGACAGGATTGTTGCAGCATCCCGTTGGGGTGGCAGAAAGGAAGAATCCCGCGGATTAGGCGGTCTGCTTGGAGGTATTATCAGCGGTAATCGCTGATACTTTTCGGGCAGCAACCACCAGGCAATGGTAATGAAGGATACCTGATACCGTGTCTTTAGTTTTTCTTCTTTACACTTCCTGTTACAAGAAAATAAAGGCCGATAAGATAAATGGTGATAATTGCGTAAGCCATTGTAATTTGTTTTTTAGGGTTATTGTTTCTGAATATTTATATGATATATACTTTCTGCAGTAATGATTTCAGCCTGATATACTCCTGAGGGGATCGCACTTAGGTCGAGGGAATTTTCATTAGCACCCAGGCTGACCTCTGTATTCATGATTTCAAGAATTCTCCCGTTCAGGTCTGTAAGAATGATCTTGCCGGCTCCAGGGGAATTGCAGGTGTACCTTACAGTCACCTTCCCGTGAGAAGGATTTGGATATGCCATGGGTCGTAAAACGGTTGTTTCGCGTCCCGCGGTCATAATCAGTACGTGTACGGAATCGGAGGTTGCTGTACATCCGTTTGCATCACTGATGGTCACCTGGTAATATCCATCCTGGGTGGCCGTATAATTTTGTTGTGCTGCTCCCTGGATTGAAGCGGTATTACAGATCCACTGGTAACTTTCGGCCAGACTGGACAACAACTGATTGCCGGTAACAGTAATTACAGGCTGGGCAGGATTGGCATTTACGGTGATGAAATTATACCGCATCAGATTCTGGCTTCCGGTTGCATTTGTGACAGTGAGCAATACGCTGTATTGCCCGGGAGCTGAATATGAAATCACCGGATTTGGAACAGTGGAAGATGAGGGAGTGCCACCCGGGAAGGACCATTGCCAGCCTGTTGCAGCAACTGAAGCATCCGTAAAATTCACGGAACCTCCGGCACATACACCCTGACTGGTACAAGTGAATCCTGCCTGTGGAGGTGTGCATGTAACCGTATCCACCAAAACCGAGTCGGTCGAAGAACAACCATATGCTGTTACCATGACAGAATAATACCCCGGCTGCGAAACGAGAAAATAGTTCAAATGACTGCCGTCCTGCCATGTATAACTGCCCATGCCATTGACCGCCTGCAGGTACATGCTGGTTCCGGCACATATAGTAGTGTCGTTCCCCAGCCCTGCATCGGGTATGGAATGATGGGTGAGGTTTATCGGCAGCGCTGTACCGGTACAACCTCCCTGTGTCACAGTGACCCCATACGTTCCCGGTTGAGAAACGGTAATTTGCATGGTGGTCTCTCCATTCGTCCACAGAAAAGTATTTCCGGGACCTGCTGTAAGGGTAACGGAATCATTTCCGCATAAGACGGAATCCGTGGAGGAAATGACCGGCTGGGTAAATGAATTTGCAGTCAGGGAAAGTACTGTCTGGGAAGAATCATAGCAGGTTTCGCTTGTCAGGCTAACCAGGTAGGAACCTGCTGCAGGAAACTGAAAGGTAGGATTTACATCATGTGAAAATACGACCCCGTTAACGGTCCAGGTATATGCTGCAGATTGCACGCTCTGGTTTTGAAATTGAGTATTTGATCCCGAACAATAGGTAGTACCTGTTGTACTGAAAAATGCCTGCGGAACTTTACAACTCAGCCTCAGAATCCAGAAATCCGCCGTTCCGTGGTTTCCGCTGACATCTCCGTCGTTGCTGTAAGAATAGCCTGAGACGAGGAATCCGCCATCATAGCACGGAAGGATGCAGGAAGGACGGTCGTTATTGGAACCGCCATAGGTTTTTGTCCATTCAATATTCAGCAGCGAATCCGTTTTGACAAGCCAGACATCCTCCATTCCATGGGTTGAGGAAATATCTCCGTCGCCGGAAGTTGAGCCACCGCAGAGGATGAAGCCTCCACTGGGTACCGGTACGGAAGTATAACTGATATCAGATCCTGAGCCACCGAAATTTTTCTGATACAACAGGGTGCCGTTTTCATCAATCCGCAAGATCCAGTAGTCGTTGTAACCCTGGTTACCGTTCAGGTCGCCGTCAGACGAACTGCTGTATCCTCCGACCAGGTAGCCATTGGAGGAGGTACTGATGCTTAGGGCAGATTCGTTATTACTGCCGCCGTAACATTTCTTCCACAGAACGGTTCCGTTGCTATCCAGTTTCACCACCCAAAAATCATTCATGCCATGGTTAAAACTCACATCTCCATCGGAAGAAGTCGTGCTTCCTGCAGCCACCAGTTCGCCGGAGGAATTTTCTGCCAACGACTGGCATACATCCAGGCCTGTGCCACCCAGCGATCGCTGCCACATTACATTTCCTGACGCATCAGTTTTAATCAGCCAGAAATCCTGATCTCCATGATTGCCGGATACATCTCCGTCATTGGAATAGGAGCCTCCACCCATCAACACGCCGCCGTCCATCGTATGAATCATGGAATAACAGAGATCAACCTGACTGCCGCCATAAGTTTTCTCCCATTGCAGGTTGCCCGAGGCATCCGTCCGGATCAACCAGGCGTCGAAATTCCCATGGCTGGAAGAAATGTCTCCGTCGGATGAGGCGGTGTAGCCTCCTATCATCAGGTCGCCGTTGCTGAGTTCCGCCAGGCCGGTGCCGACATCCATGCTTGAGCCACCGAAGGATTTTTGCCAGAGCAGCACACCGTTTGTATCGAGACAGGTCAGCCAGATGTCGTTGGAGCCGTGATTAAAGGTTACATCACCATTAACCGAACCGGTACTACCCAATATCAGGTAATACCCATACTGCGAATGAACCACCTTTACAGGCATATCCTGGCCGCTGCCACCCAGGCATTTCTGCCATTCCAAAAGGGGAGGAGCCGCTGCAAACAGGCCTGATCCGAGGCCTGAAAATGCCAGTATTAGATATATTTTTCTGATTTGTCCCATGGTCCGGTAGTATCCACTGAAAGAACCATGGGCAAAATGCATTCAGCTTGGGCAAACATCAATATTTTTATGTAAATACCTGATATTTATTGGTTAGCCTTACATTACCTAAACTAAAAATTTTAGTTGTTTTTAGGTAATGAACCGTGATTTCAGCTTCATTTCGTGTTGAAAAGAAGGAAATTCTTAGAACGCCTTACATCCGGGACGATTCTGTCAGATGTAGCATATCCCGGAGGCCATCATTCCGTTAAATTCACCAGATTACAGCTTCATAGGTTAAATCTTCACCAATCCCGTAAGATTGATTGATTCGATTCAACCCCGTAAGGTTGAATAAGAAAACCCAGCCCCGTAAGGCTGGGTTAACCTTTTTAAATACTGAATGTCAATAATTTACCTGTAATTTACGACCTCTGA
>JADZBN010000138.1 GCA_020852075.1 Bacteroidia bacterium | reverse complement strand
GGGATTTATTCCGGCTTCTTCCACTCCATTTGCATTTCAGTTTCCGGGTGCCAATCTTGCCGCGGTGAATTTAAGCGAAGCAACCTATTCCTATTTTACTTCCGAACCCACAGGATTTTATTTCAACGGTGCCATCTCACCCGGCGTGAATATGATACTCCAGGGTCAGGGCATGCTCTTTGCGCCTGTACCTTTCACGTACAATGATACACGATCCAATGTAGCAAGGATGGTCCTTGACACTACCATTACCAATACTCTGGGCACCTTCCTGTACAGGTATATAGTAAACTTTACAACCAATTTTATTGCTGACGGATATGGCACGGTAATCCTGCCCAATGGAAGTTATCCTGATGTTTTAAGGCTAAAGGTCACTCAGATTACCTATGATACCATCCTGGTTGATCCGGGTGCCGGCGGATGGGTAACTGTAGATATGAGTGCCGTACAGAAAACGATGTATCGGTTTTTTCAGCACGGTCAGCTTGCATCCTACATCCTGGGGATAAATGCGGACAGCCTGGGGATCAACACAGATTATTCTGAATATCTCACGGCCTCAGTGCTTCTCGGAACCCCGGATAATTCGGTCAGGAGCACCGTGGCCAGTTATCCTAACCCGGTTTCAAATGTGATTTCCTTCAGCGGAATTGCAGGCAACCGGAACGCCCATATCAGAATGTATGATGTGACCGGACATCTTGTATTGGAAAACCATCTAACCGGAACAACCGGGAATAGCGTGGATGTTTCAGAACTCCCGAACGGGGTTTATTTTTATGATATTGTGACCGAGAATGCCTCACCATATAAAGGCAGGTTTATCGTGCAGCATTGACAGGGAACTCATGAATTGAAAGAAAGGCAGTCATCCGGCTGCCTTTCCTGTTTTCTGCCAAATCCTTATCTTTATGTTAATGTTAATGAAAATGATCCTTAACGCAAAGAAATCGTTTCTGCTATTCTTGTTTCTTTTCTTGGGGGGCTTTCTATTTGCCCAGACGGACAGTACCAGGAGTACCCCTGTTCCTGAATTTCAAATTCATCTTGATCGTCCTGCCATGGAAATAAAACACATCATGTATGATAAAAATTTTCTACCCATACAGGGAAGATTGTCAGAGGACAAAAAATCTGTTGTAATAAAAAACTACCAGAAGGGAAATAAGGTCAGGGTAAAAGTGGTTTACCCAGACGGAAGTACAGAAGAAATAATCCGCAGCCCCTGTTTTATTGACCCCTATGTTTTATAATGATTCCACGGGAGCGGCATACAGGTCGAATTCTGAATATCCGGTAATTTTTACCTGTGCAAAGTCACCGATCCGGAAATAATGGTTTTCGGCAGGGATCAGGATTTCATTATCCACTTCGGGTGAATCGGCTTCTGACCTTCCAACGTAGTAGTTTCCTTCTTTACGGTCCACTAAAATCCGGCAAACAGTACCGGTTTTGTTCCGGTTCAATTCCTCTGAAATACCCTGCTGTACTTTCATAATCTCCTCCATCCTGGTCTTTTTTAAGGCGGCAGGTATATTGTCCTCCAGGGAATAGGCATGGGTATTTTCCTCGTGTGAATAGGCAAATATTCCGAGCCTGTCAAACCGGGAGTTGCTGACCCATTCTTTCAGTTCCAGGAATTCCTGTTCTGTTTCTCCAGGATATCCCGCAATCAGGGTGGTACGGAAGGTAATTCCGGGCACCTTCTCACGGATACGATCCACAAGCCGGATCGTTTGGTCGCGTGTAATGCCCCTCTTCATACTTTTCAGGATTCTGTCACTGATATGTTGCAGGGGCATATCTATGTACCTGCATATTTTTTTATGTTCATTCATGACATCCAGGACATCCATGGGAAATCCCGATGGGAAAGCATAATGAAGGCGGATCCATTCAATTCCATCCACCGCTGCAAGGTGTTTCAGCAGCGTGGACAATTCACGCTTTCTGTAAATATCAAGACCGTAAAAGGTGAGATCCTGGGCAATCAATATGAGTTCCTTAGTCCCCGAAGCTGCTAATTTCTCTGCATGTTGTACCAGCCGTTCAACGGGTACCGATGAGTGTTTACCGCGCATCAGGGGAATGGCACAAAATGAACATGGCCGGTCGCAGCCTTCCGAAATTTTCAGATAGGCATAATGCTGAGGTGTCGTCAGCAGCCTCTCCCCTACCAGCTCATGGCGGTAATCCGCACCCAGTGATTTGAGAAGCCGGGGAAGATCCCGGGTTCCAAAAAACTCGTCCACCTGCGGGATTTCTTTCCGCAAATCGGGTTTATACCTTTCGCTCAGGCAACCTGTAACAATGAGCCTATTGATTTTTCCATCTTCTTTTGCCCGTGCATATTCAAGTATGGTGTCAATACTCTCCTGTTTGGCATTATCAATAAAACCACAGGTGTTGATTATCACTACCGATGCCTCATCATCCGTAGATTCATGGCTTACATCAAATTTTGAAGCCTTCAACTGGCCCATCAGTACTTCACTGTCAAAAATATTTTTCGAACATCCGAGTGTAACGACATTGATCCTGTTTTTTTTGGTAGTACGGGTTCTCATCAGTACGGATTCATCATTTAACTGAACAGTGAATCAACAAATTCTTCTGTATCAAAAAGCTGCAGGTCTTCCATCTTTTCACCGACACCGATGTATCTTACCGGTATATTGAGTTCATCTGAAATTCCTATTACCACACCGCCTTTTGCGGTACCGTCGAGTTTGGTAAGTGCCAGGGCGGTTACCTCCGTGGATTTTGTAAACTGCCGGGCCTGTTCGATAGCATTCTGCCCGGTAGATGCATCAAGGACCAGAAGAACCTCGTGTGGTGCATCAGAAATTACCTTCTGCATCACTCTTCTTATTTTTGAAAGTTCGTTCATGAGGTTGACCTTATTGTGCAACCTGCCTGCTGTATCAATGATCACCACATCCGCATGCTGGGAAACAGCGGATTGAACGGTATCAAAGGCTACGGAAGCCGGATCCGATCCCATGGCCTGTTTAATGATGGGCACTCCTACCCGTTTGCTCCAGATGTCGAGTTGGTCAACAGCTGCCGCTCGGAATGTATCCGCCGCCCCAAGAATCACACTTTTTCCTGCGGAATGAAACAGATGCGCCAGTTTTCCAATCGTGGTTGTTTTGCCAACACCATTTACCCCGACGACCATGATTACATAAGGTTTAGCCGGAAGGGTAATGTCATTGTGAGGTTTTGCCTCGGGAGCAGCGCTTAATAAGGCAGCAATTTCTTCTTTCAATATCCGGTTTAACTCATCTGTCCCGACATATTTATCCCTTGACACGCGTTCCTCAATGCGTTTAATAATTTTCAGGGTCGTATTAACCCCGACATCGGATGCAATCAGAACTTCCTCCAGGTTATCAAGAACTTCAGCGTCTACGCTGGATTTTCCCACAATGGCTTTGGTCAGCCTGGAGAAGATACTTGTTTTGGTTTTTTCAAGCCCCTTGTCGAGGCTCTCCTTTTTTTCTTTGGAAAAAAAACTAAAAAGTCCCATTGGATTTGATCCGGAAAGTGTTCCGGCTTTGTTCTTGTCAGGTAAAGGATACAAATGAAAAGAGCTTCCTCCTGAAAGAAAGAAGCCCATGAAACTTTTCGTTCCGGAGGTTATCTGGATTTCAGAAAATCCTTGATGTGATCGTTATGGACCACTTCGGACTTAAACTGGTACGCTCCGGTTTCAGGATTCTTCACCATCTTAATTACCTTGGAGAATTCTTTTCCTTTTCCTGATTTGAGTGCAGCCACTACTTTCTTTGCCATGTTGAATAAAATTTATGGTTATCGGTCAATGATCCTGATGAATTTATTTAATCTCCTTGTGAAGGGTCATTTTTTTCATGATCGGATTGTATTTTTTGAGTTCAATACGATCCGGGGTATTCTTTTTATTCTTGGTGGTGATGTACCGGGAAGTACCGGGCAGACCACTGGTTTTGTGTTCCGTACATTCCAGGATTACCTGGATCCGATTTCCTTTCTTGGCCATTGTCTGATGTATTAGGAGATTTTGCCCTGTTTTTAAGGGTTGCAAATATACAAAATAACCTTAGAATTCCCAAAAAGCTCTGTTATTTCTCTAATTTCAATCCTGATGTAAACTGGTACCATTTTCTTCCATTATTTTTTCTATGGAACTCCGGTCCGACGGTAGTGAGGCGGACAGATTTACAGGCTCCCCTGCAGTAATCAGAATATCGTCTTCGATCCGGATACCTATATTCCACCACCGGGGATCACAGGGGCTGTTTTGCGGGATATATATGCCCGGCTCGACAGTAATCACGGAATTGGGCTGAAGACTGCCATAGGTACCGGCGTCATGTACATCCAAACCAAGGTACTGGGAAGTTCCATGGGGAAAGTAGCGCCCTGCATCTTCACCGGCAGTCAGGATTCCTAGTTCCAGCAATCCCTTCCGGATAACCTCAAACGCTGCGTTATGCGGATCACGGAATGAATTACCGGCCCTGCATGCTTTGATACCTGCTTTTTGTGCATTCAACACCAGGTCATACAGGATCGCCTGATCTTTGGTAAACAGGCCGTTCACAGGGAGAGTACGGGTTATATCAGCCGAGTATCCCCGGAATTCTGCGCCCATATCCAGCAAAATCAGATCACCATCCAGGGCGGTCCTTGAATTTTTTTCATAATGCAGGATACACGAATTAGGTCCACTGCCACAAATGCTGTTGTAACCGGGTGCTGCGGCACCTTCGTTTTTGAATACAAATTCTCCTGCGGCCTGTACCTGGTATTCCTTCATGCCCGGAATGAGGTCGCGCATCATTTCCAGATGGGCGTCAGAAGAAATCCTGACAGACTCTTTTAGTAAAGCCAGTTCTTCAGGCTCTTTTCGTTCACGTAATATTTTCAGGAATTTTCCCAGGAAGTAATCGTCTCCGTTTGTCGCGGGGTACCCGGATGAATTTTTGAAGTGTTCCACCAGATCTGCCAGTTCGAGTGTATCCCTGCGGGTTTGTTCCATTCCTTCGGGAAATTTCAGGTACAGAACCTTGCCGGCATTTTTCCAGTGAAAGTCCATAGTAAGAAAATCCGGTGTTGTCAGTACGGTTTGAATGCCGGATGCAAGCGAGGCTTCATGGGCGGAAATTCTTTTACCGGTCCATTTTTCTTCAGGATCTCCAGGCGGAGGAATGAAAAGTATATCTCCGGCACCGGAAACCGCCGCTGATGCGGAGTTTTTGCGGATTACAAGTACGGCATTGGGTTCAGAAAATCCCGTGAAGTAATAAAAGTCAGGCGCCTGATGATACGGATATTTTGTGTCGTTACTTCGTGTTCTCTCAGGGGCCGTGAACAGCACTGCCAGTGAATTTTCCGGCATGAGTTTGCGGAGTGCCTCCCTTCTTCCCGAAAAAAAAGAAGGGGGCAAATCAGGGATTTCGCCCCGTACCAAACAGGGGTAAAGAAAACTCAGGCACAGAAACAGCGTGATGGCTGTCTGTGAAAGATGGCGGAATGACATTCTATAAAATTACGGGTTAAACAGGTCAAAAAAAAAGCCGGAATAAACCGGCGTATACATTTTTCATTTGGGGGCGCAGGTTTATATTTTCCCCTTTTTGATCGCTTTTTCTATCGCTGCACTGATACCTATTTTATCAATGGTACGAAGAGCCGAGGTGCTCACTTTTAAAGAGATCCACTCACCCAGTTCGGGTACATAGAATTTTTTAACATGGAGGTTCGGATTGAACTTTCTCTTGGTTCTCTTATTGGAAAAGGAAACGCTGTTTCCGGTAATTGCTCTTTTTCCTGTCAAATCACAAATACGTGCCATGGCATGCCAATTTTATGAGGCGGCAAAGATACTCGTTTGTTTTGTTTTATCAAGGTAATTATTCAAATTTCCTCTGAAATGACCCAAGATTCCATAGAATCAGGAACGTGCCGGTTGCCGTTCCACCCCTAAAATGTATTTTCTCAACAGATTAAGGGCGTATAGGCAGGTTTCCCGGATCACCCGTTCCCTGCCGGTTCCCAACATCAGGTTTTTGACAATAGTCCCCTGTGGACCTGATACTGCAATCCAGACATAGCCGACTGGTTTTTCTGCAGTAGCTCCAGAGGGGCCTGCAATGCCAGTGGTAGCAATCGCGTAGTCGGAACCCAGTTTTTCCCTTGCCATTTCCGCCATTTTCCTGACCACTACCTCACTGACGGCACCTTTGGTCAATAGTACTGACTGGTCAACAGCCAGGATAGATTCCTTGATCTGGTTGGCATAGGCGACAACCGATCCCAGATAATAGTCTGAACTACCCGGTACCGAGGTAATCCGGTGGGCAATATATCCGCCGGTGCAGCTTTCGGCGGTGGACAGGGTAGCATGGTTTTTCCGCAGTAAACTGCCGACAACAGATTCAAGGGTATCGTTTTCATATCCGAAAACATAGTTGCCAGCGATGACTTTGAGGGCTTCAATTTGCGCATCCATTTCTTTCCGCAACTCATCTTCCTGTTCCGAAAATCCCGAAAGCCTTAGCCGTACCATTCCGGATGCGGGAAGATAGGCCAGTTTTATATAATCCGGCAGCGCTACCTCCCATCCGTCAATCAGGTCAGCGAGTGCCGATTCCCCTATGCCCTGAGTGAGAACGGTACGGTGAAGCAGGGAAGGCAGATTGTAGCGTTTTTTTAAAGCCGGAAAGATTTTTTCCGACATCATGAGTTTCATTTCCGCGGGCACTCCCGGCATGGAAATAATGAGTTTCCCCTTTTCTTCCATCCACATACCGGGCGCTGTACCAATGGTATTTTCAATTGCCCTGCAACGGGAAGGGATTTCGGCCTGCTTGTGGTTTAATTCAGTGACTCCGGTACCGCGAAGCCGGAAGAGCCTTTCAACATTCTTCAGGGACACTTCATCAAGCCGTAATGTATCATCCAGAAATTCACACAGCACCTTTTTTGTGATATCGTCCCTCGTTGGGCCAAGACCTCCGGTAATAAGGATCAGTTCCGCCCGTTCACATGCGGACGACAGGGCATGAAGAATATCTTCACGAATATCACCCACGGACGTTTTATGACATATCCGGATCCCGATTTCATTCAGTTTTTGTCCCATCCATGGGCTGTTGGTGTCAACTACCTGTCCGATGAGCAATTCTTCCCCGATGGTAATAATCTCTGCCTGTATCATGATTTCAATGAATTTAATTAAAATTCCAGGCGAAGATACAAGATGGGTGTTTTTCAACATGTGAATCCTTCATTAATTATTAATTCCGGGTTATTCATGATATTTGGAAGCGGATACAATATCCACCTTTCAGGATCGTCCACATCAGGGACGATGGAGTACCAACCCCCATTCATGCACATGACTGAAGCTCAAAATGCTTCCATCCGGACAATCGTCGAGGAGAACGGCAAAAAGCTTCACCTCTTTATCAGGAATCGTGTTCGTGAACCTGAAGATGCCGATGATATATTTCAGGATGTAATGTACGAGCTGACGGAAGCCTACAGGCTCATGCAGCCTATTGAAAAAATAGCAGCATGGTTGTTCCGGGTAGCGAGAAATAAGATCACGGACAGTTACCGGAAGAAAAAACCCGAGAGGCTGGGAGATCAGATGGTAGTCAGGGGGAATGATGACGATGAGCACCTGTTCCTGGAAGATCTGTTAAAAGGTACGGAACAGAGTCCTGACAGTGAATTTGATCAGTCATTGCTCTGGGAGGCCCTTGAAGGAGCTTTGAATGAACTTCCACCCGACCAGCGGGAGGTATTCCTCAACCATGAAATTGAGGGAATGAGTTTCCAGGAAATGGCTGTGGCATCGGGAGTATCACTGAATACCCTGTTATCAAGAAAACGGTATGCCGTACTATCGCTGAGAAAAAGGTTACGGGATATTTACGATGAACTGATGTAACCGTAAAACGGAATAAATATTTAACTGGAGGAAAAGAAATGAAAAGTAAATGGTTTTTTAGAATTGCAGTAGTATTTCTGGCCGGATTTGCAGCCCTTTCGGCGATCGTGATGGTACTCTGGAACTGGCTGATTCCCGTATTGTTTAGCGGTCCCGTGATTACTTTCTGGCAATCTGCAGGATTGCTCCTGCTGTCAAAAATTCTTTTTAAAGGATTTCATAAAGGGGGGCACATGTGGAGGCAAAACAGATGGAAAGCATGGAAAGAACGATTCGAAAAAATGAGTCCTGAAGAGAGGGAGCGTATGAGAAGTTTTTGGAAGCAGCGTTGTTGCAGTCCATTCGAATCAGGATTCCGGGAAACTGCCGGTAGCGGCGAGGAATCACCGAAGTAATTCGTAAAAGCAGGTTTTGGCAGCATATTTGTTAAACTTACACCAAAACTGAGAAATGAAAATCGTAAAGATTCTGACGGGTTTCCTGATTACCCTGCCCTTTATATCCTGTTCCCAGGTGGACTTTCATAAAATCGGCAAGGATATTGAAGAAACGGTGAATACGGGCAAACCACTGACAAGCCAGGAAATCACAGATGGACTGAAAGAAGCCCTGAATACAGGCAGCCGGAATGCAGGATCGAAGGCGTCAAAACCGGATGGGTATTTCAAAAACTCCCTGATAAAAATTGTGTTTCCTCCCGAAGCTGCCGCCATGGAAAGTAAACTCCGGTCCATTGGGATGGGAAAGCAGGTGGATGAATTTATTCTTACCATGAACCGTGCTGCAGAAGAAGCGGCTGCAAAAGCCGCACCGGTTTTTCTGAATGCGATAAAAAACATGACCATCACCGATGGTATCAATATCCTGAATGGTTCAGATACGGCAGCCACCTCTTACCTTCGTCAGAAAACAAGTGCCGGACTGACGGTACAGTTTAAACCGGTTATTCATGATGCAGTACAGAAAGTCAGTGTTACACGGTACTGGAGCCCACTGATAACTGCCTATAATAATATTCCTTTTGTGAATAAACTCAATCCCGATATTGAATCATATATAAATGACAGGGCATTGCACGGATTATTTATTCTGGTCGGCCAGGAAGAATCCAATATCCGCCGGAATCCGGCGGCAAGGGTAACGGCATTGCTGAAAAAGGTATTTGGCAGCAGGCAGGGCTAATGCGCCTGTGGTTCCTTCAGCTCATTAATAACCGAGGGAAATCTTATCGCCTTCGCTTTCCACCGGACGGATACTCATTACCGGAACCTTTGAATGGTTTATGATCTGCTGGGCATAATTACCCAGGAATATTCCGGTGCTTTCCTGATCGGTCATAATAATAATAAGGTCGGCATTCACTGAATTGGAAAAGTCCAGTGTTATGGAGGCGGTATTATCTCCCTTGAAAATTTTGGTGGAATGGGGTACTTCATGCTGATCCAGGTAATCCTGAACCTGGTGGATTTTCACCTCAAACCTGCGTTGCAAATCCACATCGGACATGGTCATAATGCCTGCTATATGAATAACCGAGTTGTAATGGCGGGCAATTTCAACGGCATGTTTGACCTTTTGCCTGGAGGAGTGGGAATTATCAATGGGCAGGACAATGTCCTTGAACCCGATTTTTCGTGAATGTGTCTGTACTGAAATGACCGGACAGGAAGCGCCCATTACTACCCTGTAGGTATTGCTGCCGACAAGGAATTCCTGGAATCCGCTGACTCCGTGGGTTCCCATGATGATAATATCGGCATTCATTTCATCCGCCACGGATATAATTTTTTTATAGATTTTCCCCACCTCTGTTCTGTAATTCACACCCATACCGCTGTCGTGATGAAGTTTGTCGGAAAGTTGCTGAAGGCGTTCGTTCGCAGAGGACTCTACCTTTGATTCAAATTCGGTTTGAGATTTGCTGAATGCCTGGCTAATGGCTGAAGTAAATGAATAGGATTCGATCACATGCAAAAGAATAAGGTCTGCCTTATGAAGTTTAGCCATGAAAACGGCATGTTCCAGTGCCAGTTCTGCCGTTTCAGAAAAATCAAACGGAATCAGGATTTTGTTGATCTCGAATTTCTTGCTCATGGGTAGGTGTGTGATTGTTCAATATTCAAAGACAGACAGTGTGACAGACTTCCTCTCCCTGGGGCGAATCGAGAGCACAGGTATTTCGGATCCATTGATTATTTCCAACGCAGAGGAACTGACAAACATGATATCAGTCCAGTTCATTTCCTGCTGGGTCATAATCATAATCAGATCTGCATTAATTTTACCGGCATAGGCAATAACTTCTTCGGCCACATCATCACCCTGTAACATTTCCGCAGTACAATTTACATCGTGTTTCCGGATATAATCATGCACCTGGTTGAGTTGGCGGTTTAATTTATTCACAATGAATTCATCATCCGTGGTCAGCACCGAAACAACGTGAATGGTGGAATTGAACAATTGTGCTATTTCAATGGCATTTTGAACCTTTTCCTTCGTTTCCTTGCTCAGGTCAAGCGGCAGCACGATTTGTCTGCATCCCTGCCGGTGTTTTTTCCCTTTGATGGTTATGACCGGGCACGGTGATTCCCGGACAACACGCAGGGCATTGGAGCCGATAAAACGTTTTTTAAACCCGATCCGGCCGTTTGTTCCCATGATAATAAAAGAACATTTTAGCTTTTTGGCCGCCTTTTGTACTTCTTCATACACGCGTCCATGAGCGACCAGGTTATTCACCTGAATGCCAAACTTCTTCGATGTCTCCCTGGCAAGTTTCTCCAGTTCATTATGCACCTTTTTTTCTAAGGATTTGTCATCCTTCTTGCTGAAGAATGGCAATTCATAATGATCCTCAATGACATAAATCAGGGTAATGTCAGCTTTGGTTAATCGTGCAAGGTTATGAGACTGTCCAAGGGCAATGATAGATTGGTCTGAAAAATCTATTGGCACCAGGATGCGGTTTTTCAAACTCGCCATAGAAAAAAATATATTTATTATTGTGAGCAAATTTAACGGAATCCCTCACATGAACAAAATACCAGAATCTGAACTTATTCTCAATCCGGATGGAAGTGTATATCATCTCAATCTTCATCCCCGGGAAATCTCGGGTACTATCATAAATGTAGGTGATCCCGATCGTGTTGAGATGGTTTCGCGTTATTTTGATTCGATTGAAATAAAAAAGCAAAAACGTGAATTTGTAACACATACCGGAAAATATAAAGGGAAAAGAATCAGTGTTATATCTACCGGAATCGGAACTGATAATATTGACATTGTATATAACGAACTTGATGCTTTGGTCAATATTGATCTGGAAACCCGGATGATAAAAAAGGAACTGACCAGGCTAAACCTAATCCGGATTGGCACCTCAGGTTCCTTGCAGGAGGATATTCCGGTAGATGGCTTTGTTTTTTCACAATTTGGCCTCGGACTTGACGGGCTCTTGAATTTTTACAAATTTCAAAATGACAAGGAAGAAGAGGAAATCGTTAATGCATTCCGAAACCATTATCCCAATTTGGGTATTTTGCCGCAATCCTATCTTGTGAAATGTTCTTCACGTCTTGAGGCGGCACTTGGGGAAGGCATGTACAAAGGGATCACAGCGAGTTGTTCG
>JADZBN010000137.1 GCA_020852075.1 Bacteroidia bacterium | reverse complement strand
TGGCAAAGCCATCAGCAAAATCCCGGGTTCTGGTGTAAAGGTGTGGCTGGAATATCCCGGTAATTTTTCCTCCGGGGTAAAGGGCCTTAACCGATTCAATACATGCCCTGATTTCTTCGGGATGGTGTGCATAATCATCAATATACACACAACCAGGCCGGTTGATCCTGTATTCAAAACGACGGTGGACACCCCGGTAACCTTCAACGGCTTTCCGGATTGCCTCCTCGCCTGCGCCCATCTTCCTGGCTACTGCAATAGCGGCAACGGCGTTCTCCACATTGTGAAGTCCGGGGATACCTGCTATCAGACCTCTTATCTCATTCCGGCTGTTCTTCCAATTGAAATGATATTTGTGATCCAGGATTTTAATGCCGGTCGCTGAATAGTCTGCGTCCCCGCTGGCGGAATACTCCTTATGCATGCCCGAAGTATTCAATGGAAGCCCTTTCCTGCAAATCAACATACCCCCGGGCTTCAGTTGCATGGCAAACAAACGGTAGGATTCATCCATGTATTCCTTATTACCGTAAATATCCAGATGATCGGCATCCATGGATGTTATCACACTGATATCAGGGTACAGTGTCAGGAAGGACCTGTCGTATTCGTCCGCTTCCACCACCATCACTTTTTTCCCGTTATGGAATCCACCCGTCAGCAGATTGGAATTGTAATTCACACTGATTCCACCCAGGAATGCAGAGCATTCAATACCTGACTCACGCAGCAGGTATGCAATCATGCTTGAGGTGGTAGTTTTACCGTGGGTGCCGGCAACGGCAATAGTGAAACAGGATTTTGTAATCTCTCCCAATACAGTTGATCTCTTTTTAACCTGAAAACCTGCGTTCCGGAAGAAGTTGATCTGAGGATTCGCAGCGGGTATTGCAGGTGTATAAATCACCATCGTGTGTGTCGTTGCGGAGGATTCCGAAAATGCCTCCGGTATGGCACCTTCGTTATCATCAAAAACCACTGTTATTCCTTCCTCCGACAATGCATCCGTGAGACGGGTCGGGGTCTTGTCATAACCGGCAACTTCCATTCCCTGGATCTGAAAGTATCTTGCCAGGGCAGACATTCCTATCCCGCCTATTCCTATCAGGTACACTTTCCTGATCCTGCCTGATTCAATTCCTTCCATTCTCACCCTCCCTGATGTTTTACTCCTGCAAGTCTGTACACCTCCCGTGCAATTTTTTCAGCTGCTCCCGGAAGCGCCATCTTCCGGATATTTTCAGCCAGAATTCTCATTCGTGGCGCATCATTTATCAGCAGCATCAGTTCTCCGGCAAGTTTAACGTGAGCTTCCCGGTCATGAACCAGAACGGCTGCATCCCGTTGTGAAAGGGCTTCGGCATTTCGGGTCTGATGGTCTTCAGCAACGTTGGGGCTCGGAACCAGGATACAGGGCTTCCCTGCTAATTGAAGTTCCGACACCGAACTGGCTCCGGCTCTTGACACAACGAGATCTGCCACTGCATAGGCATAATCCATATTGTTAATGAAATCAAACACCCTAACTCCTTTCTCATCGAATCCTTCAGCAGTTTTGACCGCTTCGTGATAAAATCCTTTACCCGTCTGCCAGATAACCTGAAGACCCTGAAGAACCATTTCGCCCAATGCCTGCTGAATACAGCGATTTATGGTTCCTGCACCGAGGCTTCCACCGATAATCAGGACGGTTTTTTTCTCCCCGTTCAACCGGAAAAATTTCATCCCCTCCGGCCTTTTCTTCTCCGGATCCTGCAGGTCTTTTCTCACCGGATTTCCAGTCAGTAAAATTTTCTCCTTTGGGAAATATTTTTCCATGCCTTCATAGGCCACGCAAATCACCTTCACTCTTCGTGAAAGCCACTTATTGGTCAGCCCTGCAAATGAGTTTTGCTCCTGAATCAGGGCTGGAATACCCATGGAGGTGGCTGCAAACAAAAGCGGGCCGCTTGCATAACCTCCCACACCCACGGCAATATCCGGGTTGAATCTTTTTATCAGTCTTCTTGCTTTCATCAGGCTTCTGAACAACCGGAATGGTAGCATCAGGTTGGAAACGGAGAAGCTGCGCCGGATACCGCTTATCGGTAATCCTTCTATTTCGTAACCGGCTGCCGGCACTTTTTCCATTTCCATTCTTCCTGTAGCCCCCACAAAGAGTATTTTGTTCCCGTTATTTATTTCCAATATTGCATTTGCAATGGCTATCGCCGGAAATATATGCCCACCCGTACCGCCACCGCTTATGATGACCCTGATCTCAGGCTGCCGCAAGTTCATGTCCTCCCTCCCTGATTTCCTTTTCCACCTGACGGCTTACACTAAGGACAATCCCAACCGCGATACTGGTGAACCAGATAGAAGATCCACCCATGCTTACCAGAGGCAGGGGCTGTCCGGTTACCGGAAAAAGGTTTACTGCAACAGCCATATTAATTATTGCCTGGAAAACCAGGCTGAACGTACATCCGACCGCCAACAGGGTTCCAAAAGCCCGCGGGCTGTGTTTGATAAACCGGATTACGCGGAAGAAGAGCAGCAGGTAAAGGAAAAGAATCAATGCTCCTCCAAGTAACCCATATTCTTCGATGATAATTGCATATATAAAATCCGAATAGGGATGGGGAAGAAAATTTTTCTGGGTACTGTTTCCCGGGAAAACCCCGAGTATTCCGCCTTTTGCTATGGCAATTTTTGCCTGATCCGTCTGATATGAATCTTCATTTTCTGAATTTACAAACCTTTCAACCCTGGCTTTCCAGGTATCAATCCTCCCTGAATTTCCCACCGCAAGTGCAACCAGAATAAAAACGGCAAAGCCTGCTATTCCGATTCCGATTATGGAAGCTATGAATTTGATTTTTACCCTACCGATAAACATCAGGAAACAACAGGACAAAAACAACACGGCAGAAGTTGAGAAATTGGCAGGGAGAATTAGCCCGCATACGACACCTACCGGTACCATTATCCGCAATAACAGAGGCTTCCATTCAATTACCTGTTCCTGATTTTTTGAAAGAATTCTCGCAACAAACATGATCAGGGCGAGTTTCGCAAAGTCTGATGTCTGAAATGTAATGTTAATTCCAGGCAGTGTGAGCCATCGGCTGGCTTCATTCAGGCTTGTCCCGCTCATCAGTGTAAATACCAGGAGGGGTATGGTAATCACCAGTGCGATAGCTGATATTTTAGAATAGTAGGTGTATTTTAGCTTATGTGCCAGATACATCAGCACAATCCCGAACAGAAGAATCAACAGGTGCTTGATAAGGTAAAATTCCGTATTGCCTTCCTGGTATTTATATGCCAGCATTCCGGTACTGCTGTAAACGGCCAGCAGGGAAAAAAGGGACAGCAGGAAAACAATTATCCAGATATGGCGGTCGCCTTTGAAGTATTTGTCCAGCCAGGTAGCGTGCATCAGTCAGAAGTATATAATGTCAGAGCTTTTTAACAGCCATTTTAAACTGCCGTCCTCGATCTTCATAATTTTCAAACAGGTCGAAACTTGCGCACGCCGGCGACAGGAGTACCACATCTCCCTTCTTCCCGATTTTGTACGATGCTTCCACCGCATCCTGTGCCGAGGATGTTTCCACAATTTCAGCCACCATTCCTTTAAACGCTTTCAGGATTTTTTTGTTGTCCTTCCCAAGACATACAATGGCCTTCACCTTTTCTTTAACGAGTTCTTCAAGCATGGAATAGTCATTCCCCTTATCCACACCACCGAGGATCAGGATAACAGGTTTGTTAAAGCTCTCCAGAGCATACCATGTGGAATTCACATTGGTTGCCTTGGAATCGTTTACGAATTCAATTCCATTTACGTTTGAAACAAATTCCAGCCTGTGTTCAATATTTCTGAAATCCGAAAGGCTGTCCCTCACGGTTTCTTTTCGGATTTCCAGTACACGCGCTGCGATTCCGGCAGCCATTGAATTGTAAATGTTGTGTTTCCCCTGCAGGGAGAGTTCGTGAATAAGCATAGTCATTGGATGTTGGTTGATGTTTATATGAATGGTTTTATCTTCGAGCCAGGCTCCTTTATCAGGTTTTTTTTTTATTGAAAATGAATACTGCATTGGTTTCCCCTGAATTTCAGAAAGGTTCTCCACTGTAAGCGGATCATCTGCGCAATAAATGAATACATCTTCTGGTGTCTGGTTCCGTGTAATCCGGAATTTTGACAGCACATATTTTTTTACATCGTACTCATACCTGTCAAGGTGATCGGGCGTAATATTTGTAAGAATGGCAACATTGCATCTGAAATCCCTCATGCCATCAAGCTGGAAACTGCTTAGTTCCAGTACATAGTAATCATGATCCTGACCGGCAACCTGAAGGGCAAAACTTTTCCCGACATTTCCTGCCAGGCCCACATTCAGGCCGGCCTTTTTAAGAATGTGATACGTCAATAATGTTGTGGTGGTCTTACCGTTGGTACCGGTGATGCCGATCATCTTTGCTTTTGTATAACGGCCTGCAAATTCAATTTCACTGATAACAGGAATGCCCTTTTGTTTTGCTGACCTGATTATCTCCGACGAATCGGGAATCCCGGGGCTTTTGATGATCAGACCCGCAGAAAGAATGATTTCAGAGGAATGCGTACCCTCTTCAAAAGGGATTTCATGCGCCTTCAGAAATCTTCTGTATTCTTCCCGGATTTTTCCCGAATCGGACACAAAGACGTTCCAGCCCTTCTTCAGGCCCAGCAATGCCGCACCGGTACCGCTTTCTCCGGCACCGAGAATGACCAGCTTTTCACCGGATCCTCCCGTTACAACACCATTATTTTTCCTGCTTCCCTGCATCAGCGTAGTTTGAGTGTAACCAGAGTAAAGACTGCAAGCATGATTCCCACAATCCAGAACCTGGAAACGATTTTACTTTCATGATATCCAAGTTTTTGATAATGGTGATGAAGTGGAGACATTTTGAATATCCGCCTGCCCTCACCATATTTTTTCCGGGTGTATTTGAAATAACTGACCTGAATCACAACGGAAAGATTTTCAACAAGAAATATTCCGCACAGCACGGGTATCAGGAGTTCCTTCCGTATGGCAATGGCGAATGTTGCAATGATTCCTCCCAACGCAAGGCTTCCCGTATCACCCATGAATACCTGTGCCGGATAGGCATTGTACCACAGGAAACCGACACAGGCTCCCACAAATGCGGCAATGAAAACAACCAGCTCCCCGGAGTTCGGGATGTACATAATGTTCAGGTAATTCGCGAAGACCGTATTCCCTGAAACGTAGGCAAGTATTCCAAGTGTCGTTCCGACAATTGCAGATGTTCCCGTTGCAAGTCCGTCAATTCCGTCAGTGATATTTGCACCATTGGAAACAGCGGTGATGATCAGAATGACAACAGGAACAAAAATCAGCCATGCCCACTTTTTGTAATCTTTTCCCGTCCATGCAATCAATCTTGAATAATCAAACTCATGATTTTTAATAAAAGGGATGGTAGTTGCCGTTGATCTGATTTCCTTTGGAGAATACAAAACATTTTCATGCTGCCGGATGTCCTCAATCACATTGGAAGTCTGCCGCTGGACCATGATCTGAACATTTGCGGATCTTTCTTTCACAACAACATAGGGATTGAAATAGAGCGTTAATCCTATAATCAGCCCCAGCCCCACCTGACCGAGTATTTTGAATCGGCCGGCCAGGCCGGATTTATCCTTCTTGAAAACTTTTATGTAATCATCAATGAAGCCGATGATCCCCAGCCAAACGGTTGTGACAATCATTATGATTACATATACATTCCCAAGTCGCGCAAAAAGCAGTGTAGGAATGAGAATTGCCGCCAGGATAATCAAACCTCCCATGGTGGGAGTACCCTGTTTTTCCTGTTGCCCGGTAAGGCCCAGGTTCCGCACCGTTTCTCCAACCTGTTTTCTTCTGAGCAGATGGATTATAGACTTACCCAGCAACAGGGAAATTATCAGTGAAGTAATAATGGCAAGAGCAGCCCGGAAGGAAATGTACTGGAACACTCCGGTGCCCGGAATATCAAGGTCTGACTTCAGATATTTGAAAAAATAATAGAGCATTATCCGTTCATCAGGTTAAACAGGTCCTGGAGAATTTTTTTATCATCAAAAGGTTTTCGAACGCCCTTGATTTCCTGGTATTTTTCATGTCCCTTCCCCGCCAGCAGGATGATGTCACCGGGTTGGGCGATGGATACTGCCGTTTTAATGGCTTCCTTCCTGTCAACAATAGACAGGGTTTTTTTCCCTTCTCCCGAACCAATGCCCTCCTCCATCTGATGAATTATTACTTCGGGGTCTTCGGAACGCGGATTGTCACTCGTAAGTATCACCCGGTCACTCAGGTCACATGCAATCCGCGCCATTACAGGCCGTTTCGCGGCATCGCGGTCCCCTCCGCAACCCACAATGGTGATTACCCTGCCCTTTCCCGCGATTACATCATGGATTGTACTCAGTACATTTTGCAAAGCGTCCGGTGTATGCGCATAATCCACGACGCCTATTACTTTTTTCGGAGAGGTGATATAATCAAACCTGCCTTCGACAGGAGAAAGGCTGCTCAGGGCCGTGAGTACATTTATTTTTTGTTCCCCCAGCAGTACTGCCGCAGCATACGCCGCAGTAAGATTGTAGGCATTAAAACTTCCGACAAGTCTGCACAATACCTCTTGTCCGTCCATATTGAGCAACAGGCCTGAAAACCGGTTTTCAATCAGCCGGCATTTGTAGTCGCTCATGGATGTAAGTCCATAGGTGTACTTCCGCGCCTTTGTATTCTGAATCATGATCCCTGCGTTTTTATCGTCAAGGTTTACCAGCGCAAAGGCCTCCGACGGCAACTGGTCAAAAAATAATTTTTTCGCTTTCAGGTATTCTTCAAACGTTTTGTGGTAATCCAGGTGATCATGGGTGATGTTGGTAAATATGCCACCTGAAAAATGCAATCCGCTGATCCTTTTCTGGATAACGGCATGAGAACTGACTTCCATGAATGCATGGGTGCACCCCTCATCTGCCATGGCGGCAAGCAGGGATTGAATCTGAATGGGATCCGGGGTGGTATGGGTGGCTGGTATTACCTGTTTGTTGATTTGATTCTTTACCGTTGACACCATTCCACAACCGTAATCAAATGCTCTAAACAGATTAAACAACAGTGTAACTGTTGTGGTTTTACCGTTGGTACCGGTAATTCCGACCAGCTTGAGTTTTTCAGAAGGATTACCGTAAAAATTAGATGCAATCTGTCCCAAAGCGGCTGCACTATCGTTTACTCTCACATAGGTTACTCCGTTTTTCAGTTCCCCGGGCAACATTTCACAAACCACAGCAACCGCACCTTTTTCCACCACCTGCTCTATATATGAATGCCCATCAGCGTTGGTTCCGCGTACCGCAACAAACAGGCTGCCTTCCCTGACTTTCCTGCTGTCGAAGCAGACGTCTGTGATTCCCGTGTCGGTAGATCCGGACACATCCACGATTCCCGTTTTATACAATATGTCTTTCAGCAACTGCATCAGTTCAGCTCAATGGTTACGGTTTGCCCACGTTGGAAAGTATTTCCTGCTGCGGGAGTCTGGCTCCTCACAATTCCTCTTCCCGATACTTTTACCTCCAGGCCTTTGTTCTCCAGAAGAAACAGGGCATCACTGATTCCCATACCGGTTACGTTCGGTATCAGGGCTCCGTTTACATTTCTTTCGCCAAGGACAATTTCATCATCGGATGTTACCTGGGTTACCCAGGTTGCATCGGAGTTTTTGCTGTTTAATGGTAATCCCAATGCTTCAACCACTTCCCTGGTTTCGGATCCAAGTCCTGCCTTGACCAGGGGAATGACATTGAGTGAAGTATCAGGATTGAAAGGCCGGTCATGCAATTCCAGGTGATTGGCATATACCTTGTCAGCGATCTCCTTAAATACGGGGCCTGCAACGGCTCCGCCGTAATACGCATCATTGGAAGGTCCGTACACAACCACAATACAGGAGTACCTGGGATTGTCGGCCGGGAAGTATCCGACAAAAGAGGCCTGGTATTTACGGTCATCAATTTTGTAGCCACTCCTGCCATTATACATGATGGCAGTTCCTGTTTTTCCGGCAATCGGATACGGAGAATCTTTCAAATGAGAACCCGTTCCATGAAGAACCACTCCCTCCAAAAGTTGTTTCAACTCGTGTATGGCCTGTGGTGAGGCGAGTGTATCCCTCATAACTTCGGGAGGAAAACTCCTGATAACCTTTCCGTGGCTTCTGATTTCCCGGACAATCCTGGGGCGCATTTCCCTTCCATCATTGGCAATGGCATTATAAAATGTCAGCGTTTGCAGGGGTGTTACCCTGGACTCATATCCAATGGAAATCCAGGGCAGGGAGACGCGGGACCAGTCCTTATCCATTGGGCTTTTAATCCGGGGATCACCTTCTCCTTCAATCTGCAATGACAGCTTATCATTCAAGCCAAAGGACCGCAGCTTTGCAATAAATCTGTCTGGATTTTTCTGATATGCCTGAACAATAGCTGCGGAAATCCCCACATTAGAAGATATTTCAAATGCGTGTTGCACTGTCAGCCTGCTGGAAGGCGGGGCATGGGAATCCTTCATGATCTGGTCTGCATATCTCCTGGTTCCATTCCCGACGAAAATGCTGTCATCAGGTGTCAGTAATCCGTCATCGAATGCAGCAAGCAATGATGCTGCCTTGAAGGTTGATCCGGGTTCGGTAGCCTCTCCAATGGCATAATTGTAGGTTTCATCATAATTGCCATTTGCATCCCTGGTCAGATTAGCAATTGCTTTGATTTCACCGGTAGCCACTTCCATCAGGATGGCACATCCATGATGTGCATTATGTTCCCTGAGATGGAATTCGAGGCTGTTTTCAGCCACATCCTGGATATTTATGTCAATAGTGGTTACGATATCATTCCCATCCTTCGGCTCAACCTGATTTTCGTCCCTGACAGGGATAGTAACACCTCCTGCAATTTTTTGCACGAGTCGTTTTCCCGAAACTCCGCTGAGGTCTGAATTAAAGGAAGCTTCAATTCCCACAGGCCGGACATCACGTACGGTACCAAGTGTTCTTGCAGCCAGCTGGTCAAAGGAAAGTTCGCGGCGGCTTTCCTGTTCAACGATCAAACCGCTCTTGTTCCGGCCCAGTCTGAACAGGGGAAAGGATTTTATCTTCTGAAGTTCCGAATACAGGACTCCCCTGCGCAACAGATAGTAGCGCTCTCCGTCAATCCGGGCTTAACGGAGTTCTCTTTTGAAATCCT
>JADZBN010000136.1 GCA_020852075.1 Bacteroidia bacterium | reverse complement strand
GCATGAAACTGAACGGGCATGGGGAAAACCGTGTCCAGCGGAAGACCAAAAAAATTCGCACCAAACGGCGGGAAATACACGCTGTTACTCTGCATTGTGGTATAAGTACAACCGTCAGCAGTGGTTATTGTGAGGGAGACACTGTGGTAGCCGGGGGAAGTGTAGGTGTGGGAAGGATTTTGAAGAGTGGAAGTTGTGCCATCTCCGAAGTCCCAAAGCCAGCTCACGGCATTCAGTGAAGTATCCTGAAAGGTCGCTTCATACGGCGGGCATGGCGTATTGGTGTGTGTGAATCCGGCGTAGCCTCCATGGACATCAAATGTGCTGAAGGTGTTGATGGTTTGTGTACACCCGCCTCCGGCAGTAGTCGTGGTAAGTGACACCGTGTAAAATCCCGGTGTAGTATAGGTATGAACAGGATTCTGAAGGGCAGAGGTTGTTCCGTCTCCGAAGTTCCATAGCCATGATACTGCACCTATGGTTGCATCTGTAAACTGTGCTGTCAGAGGTGCACAACCTGAGGTGGTTGGCGGTGGAATATAATTGGCAACGGGATTTACAGTCCGTATATACGATTGTTTTACAAGGGTATCCCTGCACCCGAGCGAATCTGTGACTATAAGGGTTACATCAAAATTACCGGATGTGTTATAGGTATGTTGGGGGTTCTGGCTTGTGGAGGTGGTACCGTCTCCGAAATCCCACAAATATGTCAGCCCCGAACCTGGAGATATCGCTGCAAAGGTTACATCCAACGGCGGACAGCCTATCCTGGGAGTGGCAGAAAACATTGCCTCTGTTCTTGTAACGGCAATAATGTCGCGGTACACAATACTTTTGGTACAGCCGGTAGGCCCCCAGCATTTTAGTGTTACACTGAAGGTCCCACTGTTGGTATAAGTATGTGCCGGGTTTGTTTGTGTGGAACTTGATCCGTCACCGAAAAGCCAGAGGCATGAAACAAAATTGGATGAGGTATTTATAAACTGAACTGTCAACGGCCCGCAACCCGAACCATTTACATAGCTTAGGCTCACGGATGGTTTAGCACCCACGACGATCAGATTGTTTTTTACTACAATGTCAGAACAACCGGTGGTTGTTGTCACAGACATGGAAACCGTGTACACGCCGGGGTTATTGTAAGTATGCGAAGGCGCAGGCAGTGTGGAGGTCCCCCCGTCACCAAAATCCCAGGATACGGATGCCACATTTGCAATGGTGTTTGTAAAATTTACCTGGAATGGCGCACAACCAGTGTCTGCAGAATAGGAAAAATCTGCCCATCCTGCCACACCCACCCGGATTTCTTCAGGCTGATCGGCTGTGTCCCTGCATCCATAATTGTTTGTAACCATCAGGTTAACAAAGTAAGTACCAGGCCCTGAATAGGAGTGCGACGGATTCTGCTGGGTAGAACTGCCTCCGTCACCAAATGCCCATTGCCATGACACAATGTTCTGACCGTTATTACTGAACTGGAATACGGTCGAGGGATCACAACTATTGGTAATATTAGCCTGAATAGCCGCGTCGGGTTTCGGGAATATGGTGATGTACTGGTTCCTTATTTTTATATCCTGGCAACCAAAGGCGTTTGTCGCAATCAAAGTAACGGTAAAGGTGCCGGAAAGGGTATATGAATGAACCGGATTGACGGAACCGGACGTGTTTCCATCACCGAAGTCCCAGAGATAACTGACTGCCCCTGTTGAGTTGTTGGTGAATGAAAATGAATTGTTATCAAGGCAGGAACTGGTATTTGCGGCAGTAAAATCTGATACGGGCTTTCCCGTAACGGTAATGTAATTGGTTTTTACAAGTGTGTCGGTATTACCAAGCGCATCAAACACAATCAGCCGGATGGTATAGGATCCCGGTAGTGTATAGAGATTGGTCGGATTTGCAAGCGAAGAAGTGTTACCGTTACCCAGATCCCAATAATAGGATACTGCGCCGGTGGATGCGTTGGAAAACTGTACACTCAGGGGAGAACATCCGGTAGTTTGGCTTGCTGAGAATGCGGCGATTGGCTGTGCAACAACAGTCGGGGTCCCGGATGACAGAAAACCCACAGCCAGTATTACAAACTGTCTGAAATATCTACCGAAATATTGCGTATGGATTCCCATGAATGATTGATTGGACGAGGCATTCAAATCCCCTTACCTTCTCCCGTAACCTGAGGTAAGGAAAGGTTCAGGGTTACTTAACCTGAACCATCCTGCTGCTCTTATCCATAAAGAGCGGACTACTTTCCGGAGAGACGACAGATTTAGGATCTGCCTGTGCCACCAGTGTTCCTTCGTTATTGATTTGTTTTATCCTGTAATGTGCAGTGCCTGTTACGGGTTTCGAATCCACCCAACTATACAAAAGCTCAAGAGGTGATCCGATACCCTCTTTCAGTCCGACAGGTTCGTATTCCTGTCCATCAGCAGAGCGTTCGATTACATATATACAATCGTCTGAATTGGCCTGGGCCACCCAGTTGATGTACACCTTTCCCGAATTGTAAACAACACTTTCTTTTACGAATTCAAGCTTTCCCGGCTGATTGCCGGCTTTGGCTGGTTCCTGAGCGAATGCACTGACGGCTGCAAACACCAGGACGTACAGTATTACCAGTTCCAGGGTGTAGAAAAAGAATCGGTTCGACGTTGCTTTGTCCTGCATCGTACGCACTGCGCCTGAAATGGAAAAACCTGTATGGGTTTTGGCTGATGTAGAATTTTTCATTTTTTTGGGTTTAATGCTTTGAACAATATATACATACATCACCCCCTGCGGTTTTTGGAATACAGGTGTCACCTTACATCTGTAAGATTTGATGAAAATGTGTCCATTTCTAATATTCAAGTCCCCTTAAAGAGGACGGAAATCCATTTTCTTCAATTTTTTTGACTTTTTACCCTGTAATAAATCTGTCAGGGAGCAGAATTTTATTCCTCTAAAAATTCTCCTGCACTGTATCCAAACATTTGAAACAGCGTTATACTATCTCGGAAATCAGATATACAAATCCTTTATACATATTATGGATACACTAAACAAAACCATTAAAAAACTCAGCGAACAGGAATATCAGGAATTACTTTCAGCAGTTGCCGGCAGGAAAAATAACAAACCCTACCTGGTACTGGAAGCTGCCCGGAATAATCAGTACGATGAAAGTCAGATGATGGACTTGCTGGCTGTAAACCCGAGTACATATTATACGCTGAAATCCCGGCTGAACGAACGTATTGCCCAGTACCTGTCAAAAAATGTGAAGAATCCGATTAGTGTTTTGAAGGATAAAGTGGCGTTGGTTCCTGCAATGGTTTTCGGAAACGACCGGGATGTGGCCATCCGTGCATTAAAGAACCTTGAAAAACAATTGATTGAATATGATTTATCCAACGAATTGATTGTTGTGTATAAAGCCCTGGCACGCCTCAGTATGTATAATCAGGATTTTGATTATTATGAAAAGGAATACAACCGCCATGTTGCCTATTCGCTGGCTGTAGTCAAAGCGGAGGATCTGTTTTATGATTTTGTAAAACGCGCAGGCAATTATCTTCTGACCCGCGAGGAAAACGATAAAGAGGCGGTGCAGGCAACCCTGCGTGAGCTGACAAATATCTCGGAATTGTATCAGGGACACCGGCTGTTTGTACTTTATAATATCGTAAGACTCTATTATCTCTGCATTTTTACTTCGCGTACTGAAAGCCTCCAGGCACTTGAACTTGAGGTGGACAGTATCCTGCAGCAGATCAACAAGCTTTTTGAAAAATACGAACTCGATACATTCTATCAGAGTATCCGATTTATGGTTGATTACATTTATTTTGAATATTACCAGAAAACCGGTAACCAGGTCAGGGCGGACCATTATTATAAAAGGATTAATAAAGATGTACCTGAAACCGCATTCAAACCGGTGTTCAGTTTCTATGTTACCCGGTTCCTGCAGTCTAAAGTGGAACGATACATGGATAACAATAACATTTCAGAACTGACTGACCTGAACCAGGAACTCGAATCCAATTTTGATGTAAACATTAATGAACCCTATCCTTGCATTTCTTTACGCAGGTTTCAGGCAATATGCAAGTTTTATGAAGGGGACTATTCCGCTGCTGCAAAGACCATTAATAACCTGAGGAATGAAACCTCATTGAAAAAATTCCTCTTCACCGATGTGGAGTACAAACTCTTCCAGGCGTTGCAATATTGCTTCCTCGGTGAGGACGGGCTCTGCAACCAATTGCTTCAGAGTGTGAAAAGACAGATCAATGAGGATGAAGCAGGATATGATCAGGTAACGATCTTTATTAAAATGGTGAAGACGGCTATTAAACCGGAGGAATTCCGTAAAAAAGTCAGGAAACTGACTGAAATTTACGAACAATTTAAAAAGGCCGATGCAGGTTCCCGTCGGATGCTGTGGTATATAAAACTTGATGAGAATATGATCCGCCGTATGGCAAACCCGATAAAAGACTGATTCTTCTTGCCTGCCAATAGTTCCGGAACCCGTTGATCCAAATCACCGGGTTCCTCCATTTTAAGGTGCCGGCGGGCCATTACCATCCCCGGAATGGAGCCGGTTATATCCCCGACTGTTTCGGACAGCGTATTAGTAGGGAATGCAGCCTGTATATTTCCCAGCCATCAGGGTAGGGAGGTTTTACTTAGAAGTTAATAGCGTCCAGGTACTTCTCACTAAGAGGCTTATTCACATATTTCACCACGAATGGATTCGTGGAAGCCCGGTTAATGTCCTCAGGACTTATAGACGAAGAAAGTACAATCACCTTACAGACTCCGGTTAGGGTTGCAGGCAGTTTTTCGTATTCCGCAAGAAACCCGAATCCATCCATAGCAGGCATGTTCAGATCAAGAAAGATTACCTGCGGAAGTTTGTCCCCGTTGGAAACATTCTCACGAAGAAACTGAAGTGCGGATTCTGCAGAATTCTTGACAATGACAGATTGTGAAAAATGACTTGTCGTTATCATTCGCTCATTGATAAAATTGTCAATGTCGTTATCATCAACAAGTAAAACCTTCTGAAATTTAAAAGCCTTATTTTCAGGTTTTGTGCTCAAAATGAATCCTAATTTATGGTGGTGATGAGTGGAATCGAACCACTGACACAAGGATTTTCAGTCCTTTGCTCTACCAACTGAGCTACATCACCGCTTGGTAGTTGAAACGTGCGCAAAAGTAGGAAAAAATTCAGTCCTTCAAAATATTACCGCTATGGTCGTTGCTCCTGATGGGATCCAATATTTGTGGTTCCTTTTCTGAAGCAACCCGGATTCTTCTCCGGGCAAAATCTTGCCTTGCGGAATCCAGTCAGACCCCTGCCAGTCCTTAATTACCCCATGACCTGATACGTCCTGGATTTCTGCCATAAACCTCCCCGCCAAGGTACCGCGGGGTTTTTTAATGGACTGTGATGTTGCCGCCACCCGGCAATTCAGGGTGCAATTCCTGGAACCCGTAGTGGCCCGGGACTCAGCGGGAATTGCGTCTTTGAATGATGTAACGGATTTTTGAGAAATGTATTCCTGTTTATTTTTTATTCCTGCCGGGATACCCCGTTCTTCGGTTGGATGATGATTGAAAATATGTGATAACACCCCAAAACATTCCTCAGAAGGTTGAAAAAATATAAGAAAGAACGCCGGGATATACCGGAATGGTGAATGTACTCCCTTTCCAATATGGAATTCCCCTTCGAAAATTTTATCTTGCAGGCAACAAGCCCCGCTGCCATGGATATGACAATTGATATCGGCAATTCAAACACAAAAGTCGTCCTGTTTGAAAACGACATGTTGAAACTCAGAAAAGTATTCAAAGAGTTCCGGGTAGCTGATGCCCGTATGATGATTAAGTCCTATAAGGTCAGTAAAACGATCCTCTCCTCGGTAAAGGCGGTACCCAGAACCCTTACAAATTATCTTGCGGCATCCACACGTATTGTAATCTTTAATCAATCCACTGCAATTCCGGTTAAAAATAAATATAAGTCACCGTCAACTCTTGGCCGGGACAGGCTTGCATCCGTTATTGGAGCAAGAAAGTTGTTTCCGGGAATTGACATCCTTGTCATTGATGCCGGGACCTGTATCAAATATGATTTTATTTCCAGGAGAGGAGATTACTCTGGCGGCAGTATCTCTCCGGGAATGGATATGCGATTCAAAGCCCTGCATCAGTTCACAGACCAATTGCCGCTTGTAAAGGCAGATGCATTGACGGACTTTATCGGACAATCCACCCGAGACGCCATCAATACCGGCGTCCAGACAGGCATATTGCTGGAAATGGAAGGATTTATCCGTTTATACAGAAAACGCTATAAACCGCTTCGTGTGGTAATGACAGGCGGAGATGCCCTTCGTTTTGCAGGACAATTAAATTTACCCATCTTTGCCGCCTCCGATTTGGTAAATATTGGACTCCACGAAATTTTAAAGTATAATGCCGGTTAGTAAAAGGTTTTTTATTGCCCTCCTCCTGGTATTCACAGGAAACTTTTTCTTTCTGAATGCCCAGAACCTTTCCAGTTCCCCTTATTCCAGGTTTGGAATTGGTGATCTTCAGTTTTCCGGTTTCTCCAAAAACCTTGGAATGGGTGGGATCAGTTATGGCCTGAATGATTTGAACACCCTGAATCCTGGAAATCCTGCCGGTAATTCAGGAATCGTCTTTACTACATATGAGGCCGGTATTAAGGGTAATTTTACCCGGCTCTCAACCACGTTACAGGAACAACAGGAAAACACGGTTGCATTCAATTATTTTGCCTTTGCCTTCCCGTTGAAATTGCGAAAATGGAGTACGGGATTTGGACTGATGCCGTATAGCAATACGGGATATTCAATAAAACAGGACACCCTCAATGACCTTGGAGGGCATGAAACCAGAACCTACCAGGGTTCCGGAGGCCTCAACCAGTTTTTTATTACCACTGCCGCAAAAGCCGGTAAATTCCTGAACCTTGGCGCTACTGCATCCTATTTATTTGGTGTGATCCACCAGGACCGGAGGATACTGTTTTCAGATCAGAATTATTTTAACACCTTCCTTGGAAACGAGACTTCTGTTGGCTGGTTCTACTTTGACCTGGGTGCGCAATTGCATTTTGACAGTCTGAAAATTGCACCATCCGATTCCCTTAAAATGCTTGTAAAAAGAGAAAAGCAGTGCCGTGATTCCCTTGCCATTCTGAAGCGTGAGGCTGCCCGGTCCGTTCCTTCGGGGAATACGGATTCTGCCCTGACCGTCCATGATCCCGTATCCAATGCAGGCAGGCTCGATTCATTGAAGGCCGCACTTGAAGAAATTTCTACCCTGAAAAAAAGTGTAATCCTGCGCCGGCAGAAAAGCGAATGGAATCTTACCTGGGGTTTCCGGTTTTCCCCCTCAGCCAACCTGCATGCCAATCGTTCGGTGCTTGCGTACAATTACTGGGAGCTGACAAGCGGCGTGCAAACCTATAAAGATACCACGGTCAATACCGAAGGGGAGAAGGGAAGAGTGGAACTGCCTTTTAATTTCGGGGCAGGATTTGCATTTAAAAAAGGCACCAAATGGTTGTTTGGGTCAGACCTGACATTTCAAAAATGGTCCGGCTATTCAGCTTTTGGTGCGCATGGTGGACTTGCAGATAGCTGGAGAGTATCCGCCGGAGCACAGTTGCTGCCAAACGACAGGGCGTTTAAGTCTTATCCAAAATACATTCAGTACCGGCTGGGGTTTTATTACGGACAAACCTTTCTTACACTCAATCAGAAACAACTGGGAGAAATGGGTGTAACAGCAGGTCTTGGACTTCCTTTCCCCAGGGTTGGCACCATGCTTCAACTTTCCATCGAAGGTGGTGAAAGAGGAACCCTGAGCCACGATCTGATTCGTGAAAAGTATATTAAATTCTCCCTGGGCTTAACCATCAACGACAGATGGTTTATCAGACCCAAGTACGATTAAGGAGTGTTGCGTGCTTATTCCTGAACAAATACATAAACCATCACGCAGGAAGGTGGCTGTATGGTTATTCACCGGCTGTTTTCTGATTTTTGTAATGGTGGTTGTGGGCGGTATTACAAGACTTACAGGCTCGGGTTTGTCCATAACGGAATGGAATGTAATTATGGGCACGCTTCCTCCGTTAAACGAATCCCAATGGAATGAAGCTTTTGAAAAATACCGGCAAATACCTCAGTTCACGGAAATAAATTCCCACTTTCAGTTGAGTGATTTTAAGTCAATTTTCTGGTGGGAGTATATCCATCGCCTCATTGGCAGGCTCCTGGGCGTGGTTTTTATCTTTCCTTTTTTGTATTTTCTTTTTACAAAACAATTGGACCGAAAAACGCTGAAGAGGGTATTGTTTTTATTCTTTCTTGGAGGCCTGCAGGGATTTTTGGGATGGTTCATGGTGAAAAGCGGACTCACCGAAAGGACGTCTGTGAGCCATATCAGGCTTGCCATTCATCTTATTACGGCATTCATAACCTTCGGATTTACATTATGGTTTGCACTTGGGTTATGGGTCGAAACTCCCTCACCACCTCCCGGCAGGAAAACGGGAAGTCTCCTGACCGGTTTGGTTGTACTGATCATCCTTCAGATAATATATGGCGCCCTGGTGGCAGGACTCCATGCAGGTTGGATATATAACACCTATCCGCTCATGAACGGCAAACTCCTTCCTGAAGGCGTGATGGCGATTTCTCCTTCATGGGAAAATTTTATCAGTAATCCCGGAACCGTTCAGTTCATTCACAGAACATTCGCATTGGCGATCCTGTTCTTTACGGTAATACTCTGGATTAAACTGAAAAGAGATGCCACTACTGAACAGTTGAATGCGATCTATTTCCTGATAGCTGCCGTTGCCATACAGTTTTTACTTGGAATTATTACCCTACTGACACATGTACCTCTTGGATTGGCATCCCTGCATCAGGCAGGTGCATTTTTTCTGTTTGCTTCTGCAGTGTTTTTATTGTTCAGATACCGGTCATCGGATACTGCCTGAAAAATTGTATATTATTTCCAGTGAAAGGAACTGATCAGATGCCGGACATCGGCAGATAGAAATTGTTCAACGGGTGCCAGGGAATCAGGATTGGGAACTGCATAGAAATAGAGGGATCCGCGGATAAAATTTTTGGTGCTGTCACTCATGAAAAACTGTATGGAAGAAGCGGCGCTTCCTTTAACATCATAAATAACCCCGAATTTTTTTTCTGCAGCATCATTGATATACTCCTCTTCCATACCTGATGCTTTTGGAATATGCTTCATGGAAAGGGTCCTTGAATCTTCCATATACCTGGCAAGGTTACCGTGTACCGTTTTGTAGCTTACGTAGAGTGTTGCTTTGAACTCAGGAAAAACAATGTTGTACCAGCAGGGTTCAGCCCGTTGAAGTGTGTCCTTAACCGCCATGGAATACGACGGTATATCGAATGAGTATGGGCAATCTGCAGGGGAAAACACAGTATAGGTTTTTTGCGGAAGGGCAATCCTGAAATACCCTCTGGGCTTGGGAACATAATCATCGCCGCAGGATATAAGCATGAAACTAAGTAACAGAGGAAGAAGCCAGGAGGTAAGTACATCTCCTCCGGTAGTTGCATTTTCAGTGATTTCCGGTAATGAGATTTTTACCCGTTTAATTCGTTTTCTGTCAGCAGACTCAACAGTAAATTTGAGGGAATTATGACTTAATATTTCATTGCGTTGAGGAATTCCTCCTTTTAATGAAAGAAGAAAACCGGCAAGAGTGTCCGCGTCTTCCTTTTCTTCCAGCACGAACAATTTCCGGTCAATCTCCATGATCCGGCACAGATCATTCAGCGGCGTTTTGCCTTCAAAAACATAATTCAAATTGTCCAGTTTGGAATAAAATAATTCTTCTTCATCAAATTCATCATTGATTTCTCCAACGATTTCCTCCAGGACATCTTCCATTGTCACAATGCCTGAATTGCCTCCATATTCATCCACCACCACGGCCAAATGAATTTTTTTTTCCTGAAATTCCTGAAGGAGGTCATTGATTTTTTTACTCTCCGGTACAAAATACGCAGGCCTCAGCAGACCCTGCCAGTTGAAACCGGCATCATTCTTCATTTCAAGGTAGGGAAGCAAATCCTTGATATACAACAGACCGATGATTTCGTCAAAGGAATTTTGATATACAGGAATACGGGAATATTTATTTTCAATGATCAGAGAAATCAGGTCGGGAAACGGCATGTCATTCACAATCGCTACAACATCCAGTCTGGGTTTCATAATTTGCCTCACGTCCGTATTCCCGAATCGTGCAATTCCCTTAAGTATTTTTTTCTCATCCTCCGGGGTGTTTTTGTCCGTTGTTACATCTATGGCATGGGTAAGCTCATCTACAGATACATCATACCCTTTTTTTGAAATTCGTTTGTCAACAAGTGAGGTGGAAAGCACAAGCAGAGAACTGAGTGGCGACAGGATCTTTTCAAACACATATACTATAAAAACGCTGACCTGAGCAAATCGCAGCGATCTTTGTGTAGCATACACCTTGGGCATAACCTCACAGAAAAGTACAATTACAAATGTGACCGCTACCACCTGTATGAAAAAACCCCAATAGGGATGGTTTGTAAAATCGAAAAGGTGGGAAATCATCAAAGATGAAAGAACTACAATCGCAAGGTTGATAAAGTTAACCAGTATCAGTAGCGTTGCCAGCAATCGCTTGGGTTTTTCAAGCAGTTTATAAACCAGTTTGGAAGAAGTGAGCGTGGCATCCTTCAGTCCGGTAAGCTGAACCTGGGAAATTCCAAAAAATGCAGTTTCAGCACCTGACACAAAACCGGAAGCCAGAAGAAGCACTGTTAAAACAATGCATTCGGTAATAAATCCAACCGTCAGGGTAAATGCCGGCTGAATGATTGTCAGCAGGTTCTGAATTGCCAGATGGGAGAGGTAACCGCCAGGATCCAATTATTGAAAAAATTATCAGGGATAAAAATAATGATCCCGGAGCAAACTAACTACAAGCTGCTGCTCCGGGATCTTATCTGCCTGGAACTCAGAATGGCAAATCGTTCCCTGATTCTTCCACCGTAGGCATGGGCGTCTCCGCAACCAGAGTCTCGGGAATCTTCGTACCGCTTTCCTCTGACTTAGGCCCGCCCAGCATAGTCATATTGTCGGCAATAACCTCGGTAAACCACTTTTTGTTGTTTTCATCACCATAAGAACGGGTCTTAATTTTTCCTTCTATGTACAATTGCTTGCCCTTACGCACCCATTTTTCGGCAATCTCTGCCAGTCCTCGCCACATTACGATGTTGTGCCATTCGGTCTGCTCAACTTTCTGACCTTCTTTATTCTTGACAACTTCGGTTGTGGCCAGTGGGAACCTTGCTACCGCAACACCGCCCTCAAGATATCGTACTTCGGGGTCCTTGCCCACGTTTCCGATGAGAATTACTTTGTTTACACCACTCATGATTGTTTTTTTTTAGTTAAACTGATTGTGTTCGTATTGATTATTCGGGTTAGTCGTATGATAAACAGGCATTCATCGCGCCGGTATTAATGCAATCCTAAGAATCAGGATCGCAAACATAAAACGATTATGGGTGCATTAAAAACTGTAAATGAGGTTTAATATCTGCAACCGGATTCGTAAACCAAAGTTACGAAAAAAGCAGGGCAGTGGTGCCGGCAGGCAAATGAAGATTTTTAGGAATAAGGTATTCGTAAAAAATGAGTTCGAAGACATCCTGAAACAGTGCAGAAATAATTTTTTCAACAATAAAAGATGTACCCGTTATTTTATCCCGAAAGCCATCTCTCAGCGCCTTTCCTTACATTATAATGCAATCATTGACAATGACCACCCTGGCTGCGCTGCTAACATTCCGGGGTCAAAAGAAAAATCCCGGAAATATCCAAAAGGGGTATTTTGAAATCCTGTCCTTGTTACAGACGGAATGAAACTAACAGCCTGTTAATTCCGGAAAAGTTTCCTCACCCCGATACTTTTTCCGGCAACAGTCAGATTCAGGAAATAAATTCCCTGGGGCAGTTCTGAAAGTGAATTCCAGTCGAAACTATTCTGTCCGGGTGTACTCATGGCTGAATACTTTCGCAATACCTGGCCATTTGCCCCGACTATTCGGAATTCTACCGTGCCTGCATTTTCAGAATAATATTCGACATGCAATCGGTCTGTAAAAGGATTTGGCGATGCCCATGTAATGGAATACTGATGAAGACTTGAATTGTCAAAGTCCAGATGAACGGCATTGAATACCGCCTGGGTTCCGTCGTAATCGGTCTGGGTCAGTCTGTAGTAGTTATCGCCCGAAGCGGGTGCATCATCCGTATAACTGTATTCAATATCCTGTGTGCTGTTTCCGGCACCCAGAACACGGACGAGTTCCATATAGTGTTCGCCGTCACTGCTGCGTTCAACTGAAAAGTAATCATTGTTGATCTCGGAGGATGTGATCCACGTAATTACGGCCGTATTGTTGACCTTTTTCACGGAAAAGGCCTTCAACTCAATGGGAAGTGGTGTGGATGTGGTATAGGGATTGGCTGTGCCGGTGGTTATAGTTCCTGCTGCACCTCTTGTAGCACCATTTGCCGCGAAGGCGTTCATCGGCGGTGCATCTGTGGCTCCGTTAACCCCGCCGCTTACATTCCGGGTAAGGCTCAGGGCGTTGCTGGTACTGATATAACCGCCTCCTCCACCGCCTCCCAATCCTTCCACTTCATCACCGTTATTAAGGCTTTGGGAGCCTCCTGTTCCGCCATTGGCGTTGAGAGTAAGATTGCTGATACCTGCACTATAGGTAAAGATGAAAATCGTTCCACCGCCACCACCGCCACCCGATGCATCTCCGGGATTTCCCGAGGAGAGTGGAACATCCGAACCATTGGCATTAATGGAGCCGGTTCCACTGACATTTCCGCCGCTAAGCAGATATACAATTCCGCCGCCGGTTCCCCCATTGGTTCCAACACCGTTGTTCGAATCTCCGGCACCACCGCCGCCCCCCATGAAAATCCTGTTGGATGTGTAGGTAAGAGGCCTGCCTCCGAATCCGCCTGCATTCGTTCTGTTATCTCCCGACCAGCCTGAATTACCTGGCCCGGTTGTAATTGGGTTCTTTGAAGCGTTTGACCAGGTATATCCTCCACGGCCACCACCGCTGGAAGTATGACTGGAAAATCCGGCGCTTTCAAGATTCCAGGCCGTCGTCCAGTTTGAATTTAAATTGTATGGATTTCCCATGCCATCCCATGTAGCAGGATCACCACCGTTCGCACCACCACCACCACCGGCATTATGGGAATTTCCACCACCACCTCCGTTTGCCGGTGCGCCGCGGCCGTATTTCCCTTTCGACGAATAATCAGACTGGCTACCTGCAATACCTTCACCTTTTTCCGCTCCGTCCTTGTCATCAGTGGATAAATAGCTGCTGTGATCACCGGGAGTCTGTGTGTTCTGTTCAGTGGCACCTCCCCTGAATCCTTTTCCTGAAACGGAAATACTGCCGTCAATGACAGTAGATCCATTGGATTCAATGGCCACCACGCCTCCGGTTGTTCCATCCCATGAAGGACAGGTCACCGAACCGCTTCCGGTAATGGTTAGTGAGGCATACCTCGGCACACGAATTACCTGTACGTGCCCGGAAGAAGTATAACTGTTGGCAAGGCCCGTTACCAGGTTAATCTTCGTACTGCTGGGTACAGACTGTACTTCAACAAATTCGAATTTACCCGCATTGTTGTAATTGCTTATTGAACCATACGTGGAAGAGTTGGCAGTACTCATACTGGCACCCTGCATCTGGATAATCATCAGGAGTTCACCGGCTGCCAGGTTACCACTGAACCTCCCGTTTGCATTCAGAGAGGAATTGGAAACCGAGAGAGATGTGGAGCCTGAAGATTTATTGCTGGTCAGATATGTATATTCATTTACGATGGTGTTGGCGCTACTGACCGTCCTGGCTCCATGCATTCCTGTGGAAGCAATCGCCTTTTTGGTTGAACCGATATTTCCCCAGATAAAAACGGATACGAATGCCACCGCCAGTCCCATGATACTGAATAACAGAACCCTGACAGAAAGTTTAATTTTTTGTTTTTGAGAAAAACCCAGAAAGACCTTTTTCATCGGGGATGATTTTTATACCCGAATAACGGCTTTGGCTTCAAAGAGTTCCTAAAAAGTCTGAAAGTGTAAGAAAGCACCTCATTTTCCCTCGTAATAACAGGACTTGCCTGATTGGAAATGGGAAAATACGACTCGCGGATTCTGTATGCTACCGGATCATTCCCTTTCAAGATCCTGAAGAAACCTGACTATAAGGCGCGGAAGAGGGTAGTCGTCAATCCTGCTGAACCGGATTTTTTTCCAGCTAACCGGAGGTTCAAATACCATCGCTGGCGGTAT
>JADZBN010000135.1 GCA_020852075.1 Bacteroidia bacterium | reverse complement strand
TCGGGAAAGGCTTGTACACCCGTGATGATGTGGAATACCTTCATGCCCAGATGCTCCGTCATTTTATGTTGAATCGGATTCCGGTGACTGAAATTTATTATTGTCCCCATCATCCTTCCGTTTCCAGATGCATTTGCCGGAAGCCCGATTCCCTGCTGCTGGAAAAGGCCATTGCCAGATTCAGGATCAGTGCAAAAGCTTCCTTTTTTATCGGCGATGCAGGCAGAGATATGGAAGCGGCCTCCCGCGTAGGTGTAAAGGGAATCAGAGTGGAACCCAACAGTAACCTGGCGGAGATACTCCCCCTGATACCCTGATGGAGTTATTCAGTCCTACTCGTTGATTATTTTAATCCCCGAAATTTCAGAATGCCTTCTTGTACCGTATTTTTACAGTTGTATTTATGGCAGAGCAATCCTATATTAATTTCAACGGAAATATCATTGATGCTTCTGAACCTGTTTTCACATCAGCGAACCGCGCATTCCGTTACGGTGATGGTATCTTTGAAACCATCCGGTTGATGAATGATGAAATCCTGTTTTTCGACCGTCATTTGAAACGCCTGAAGGACAGTATGAACCTGCTGGGAATGACGGATCATGAGGACCTCACATTTCATAATCTGTATTTATCCATCAGACACCTGGATCAGGTAAACCGGCTTAAAGGCAATGGCAGAATCAGGCTGGAGGTATTCCGGAATGACGGAGGGTTGTACACGCCACAGTCCAACAACGTCTCTTATGTTATTGAGGCCACGGCTCTGAAAAGCACAGCATATTCCCTGAACGAAAACGGATTGAAAATTGATATTTATTCTGAAATCCGTAAACCTGTATCACGCCTTTCAAATCTGAAATCATCGAATGCACTGTATTATGTAATGGCAGGACTTCATAAGAAAAATACCGGCACAGGGGATTGCCTTGTTTTAAATACCGGGGGCCGGATTGCGGAAGCAATAAGCTCCAATATTTTTATTGTGATGGACGAAAAGGTGATTACACCATCCCTGACTGAAGCGTGTGTAGCGGGGGTTATGAGGGATGTAATTATTGAAAAACTCCTGGATCAGGGGATCCATGTAGTGGAAGGAGGTATAACTCCTGAAGACCTGAACGCTGCCGGTGAGGTTTTTCTGACCGATGTGATTAATGGAATCAGATGGGTAGGCGCGTTCAGAAACAAAAGATATTTCAGTAATCTTTCCCGTTCATTAATTTCAGACCTGAAAGAATCCCAAATAAAAAAGGCCTGAGAAATCCCGGGCCTTTTTTATTTCGATATAATGGAAATTATTTCTTTGCAGTGGCAGGCTCAATAGTCTTGGCAAGTTCATCGGCAGCGGCCATATTCTGATCACAGGCTGTTTTTGCCTCATTGAAAGTAGAGCTCCAGCTTTCGTATTTGGTTTGTGCATCACTGAGTTTGGTTTGAAAATCTGCAAGTCCTTTGATGGCATCTGCAGCATTTACTTCGCCTTTGGCAATTTTGTCTTTCCACTGGGTAAACTGATTCGTTGTCTCATCCCAGGTGGATTTGAAGGTATTCCACTCATTCTGCATAGCTTCAAATTTTCCGGCGTCTGCAGTAGCATGCTGGGCAACATCAGCAATCTTCGTACGGGTTGCTTCATCCTTAATATTGGCTGAATTAGCGGCCAGTTCGGTCTGCTTTGCGGCAAATTCCTTTACCTGGCTGGCAGTCTGGGAAAGTTGATCACTCCACTGAGTGGCTTTGTCACCCAGGGAAGTCCAGTCCGTTGAAAACTGGTTGATTTCACCCATTGTTTTTTCATCAATTTTCTTGGTGCAGGATGTAAATCCAAGGGCACCGGCAATTAAAAATGCAAGAATGGCTTTGGTTTTCATTTGTTTTTGTTGGTTTTGAAAGGGATTTGAGATTCTGTGATGATCGGAGAATAATAATGGACAAAGGTATATAAATCATAGCGTACCACGAGACTTGCCTCTAAATCTTTATGAAACCTCCAATGTTCATTTCTCTTTACTCCCTGGAAATACCGCACGGATTTTATCCAAAGCACTCGAAATTCCTTGTTTTTGCGGGAAAATGCCCTGGCTGGCAATCCTGATGTCCTCAATGGAATAGAAAGCAAGCGGATTGTTATCCCGGATCAGGTTTCTGATCATTTCCATATCCTTTCTTTTTACAATGGTGAAAATGATCTTGACCGGGCCTTTTCCCCCTTCGCCGTCAATGACAGTTATGCCCACATTTTGCCTTTTAAGTGCGAGCACCAGGTTTGTACAATCCTGATGGGTAATGATCCGTAATACCTGCAGCCCAAGCGCAAGGCGGCTTTCAACGTGCAGGCCTACATAGGTTCCCGCGGCAAATCCGAGCGCGAATCCCAAATAAGTCATTGGATTGTCCAGATGTTGCATGATCTGACGAATACTGATCAGCCAGATCAGTACCTCAAAAAATCCCACAATGGGAACGAGATTCCTAAACCCTTTTGTAATGAAAATATTTCTGAGGGTGGCTAAGGTCACATCCAGCATCCTGGATACAAATATCAGGAGGGGAAGTATTACCCATTTGAATATATCACTGTCAAGGAATGAATTATCCATGTTAACCTAAAGTTATATTATATATCGTGAAATGAGATCTTCAACGATTTTCGGTACCCCTGTTCCTGCCTTTTCTTTAACGATGGTATATCCGGGAAATGACCTTGCATGGGGATCCACGAGATATTTTACTTCCGCCGAAAGTGCATATCCGGTTAATCCGGCTGCCGGGTAAACCTGTAAGGAGGTACCTATA
>JADZBN010000134.1 GCA_020852075.1 Bacteroidia bacterium | reverse complement strand
GAATCTGGGTTACATACCCGTTGATGTCCATCATGTGTGAGTTGGTATGCTGGCCAGACCCGACAATATAACTTACTCTTTCCGTTCGTTTGTACACGGTATCCGTACCTTCCATCCTGAATTCCTCTACAAACATCGAATCACCGTTCCAATAAGGGTGATAGAAGAAATTCTTTACGGTATCACGAAAAATCGCATGGCTGCCGAATACTGCGGAAGATTTTTTGCGTGAGGCCACATCGAATGAGGAACCCATTCCGGTTCTGATAAACGTTTCATAAACCTGGCTGTGACATTGTCTGCATGTATTGATTCCGACATACCTGGCTGAATCAGACAGGGAAGCATACACCTGGTCTGATGGCGGACCAGAGGAATTGTTATTACCGCAACCTGAAAAAAAAACAGGGAGAAAGAAAGGCGAAAGGATCAGAAAAAGAATAACCGCCCGCATGCTTCTTTTCAGGCAGATGGATATCATTTATGTATTAACTGAAGGGTAAATTCATCAAAGTATTTTCCGCCTTCAAAAATCCAGTCATGTTTTAACCCGGACACTTCAAACCCGAGCTTTTTGAACAGGGCAAGGCTGTTTTCATTATCCACCCGGACATTAGAATAAAGCTGATGAAGGTCCAGCAATTCAAATCCGTAATTTATAATCAGATGAAGGGCTTCGGTAGCGTATCCTTTACCCCGGTCATTCCTGTCGGCAATAAGTATTCCCAATCCCGCTCTCCGGTTTCTTGGATCAAAATCAAAAACATCCACACAACCGATACTGCGTGAATGACCTCCCGCAATTTCATCATCATCCAGGTATTTAAGATCAATCATGAGTCTTAATTGCTTGTTTGTATAAATATCCTGATGTGCCTGGTTGACAAATTCTTCCAGAATAAAACGAGAGAACGGGACAAGGGTACCGCTGACACTCCAAACTGAAGTATCGTTTTCCCATTTATAGAGCAGGTCCAGATCATCCGGTTCCATAGCCCTTAGGTGTATCAGTTCTCCTATAAGTTGCATATCTCCATCAGTTATTTACCGTAAAAGTACAAATACCGTTCGGAGAAACAGTCAGAAAAAAATCAAATCCGGAAAGGACAAATCAGGCAGGCAACTACAAATTACCGGACATCAATTACACCTCTGAATACTTCTTCAACAGGGCCTTCCAGCCATATTCCCGAAAATCCTTTTCCGTGTTGCGTGAAATACACTTTTAATTTTCCTCCACGGGTAAAGACCTCCACCTCCCCCTGGTTTGGAGGGATTTTCCCCGACCAGGCTGCTGCCAGTGCTGTCGCAGTAACACCCGTGCCGCAACTAAGGGTTTCGTCTTCCACACCCCGTTCATAGGTGCGTACCACCAGGTGGTTTTCCTTCACACCTGCAAAGTTCACATTGACTCCTGACTTCCTGAAATCATCGTGATACCGTATTTTTCTGGCAGGCTCGAGGATTGTATCATTATCAGGGATAATCTGCCAGGTAACCACATGGGGCGATCCGGTGTCCAGATAGATTTTATTCCCCCTGTCTTCCACCGTCACCACGTCACTCATACTAAGTTTAATCAAAGAAGGATTACCAGGCTGCATCACAGCCGTATGGTTTCCATCGGCTGCCAGGAAGCGAAATTCATTTTTATTTATCCCGCAACTTTTTGCAAAAGCAGATATACAGCGTCCGCCGTTTCCACACATGGATGAAAGGCCACCATCCGAATTATAATAAACCATTTCGAAATCAAACCCTTCTTTGATTCGCAACAGTATTAAGCCATCAGCTCCGATACCGAAATGCCTGTCACAAAGGCGATGTATTTCTGACGGATCGGGGGAAAAATGTAATGGCCTGTCATCAATCAGGATAAAATCATTTCCGGTTCCATGGTATTTGGTAAATGATACGTTCATGGACGAAAATTTCCCGTAAGTTCCGGGTCTTTTATGGTCTGAAAGGAAAGGAAATCCCCGGTTTCCTGTAAAATGAAAATTTCTTTGTGGTACTTCATCAGGATCCTGTTGTTTTTCCGGTAAAGGCTTACCGCATCCGGTTCCGGAATGCCGAATAATACCAGAGTATTCGGTGACATCTTGTACCCTCTGTAATTCACGGGGGACATCCAGAATTCCACTTCAAGATTATCCGCCGGATTGTTCTCCGGAATAGCAAGTTCTGCTCCGGGATTCAATCTTCTCACGGTCTCTGCCACCAGTGAGGTATTGTCTGCTACCTGAGCAGATGAATCTCCCATTTGATTGATCTTCATCCGGTATGACATCAGTAATTGATCCTGTTTCACATAAAATGTATCAGTATCCTGACGGCTTGCACTATCGGTCGCATTTGATTCGGAGACTGCCGCATTCCCTGAAGGATCTGATTCGGTTTGTTCATCAGGTATTTCATCGGGTACTGAATTGGGATCAGGAACAGAAACCGGCGAAACCGCCTTCATGGAGGAGGCAATATCCTTTCCGCCGTCAACTTCTGTTTTTTTCAGGTGATTCAGAAATGAAAAAGGATTATGAATTTCCTGATTTTCAGGGCCAAGTGTACTCCATAAGACAAGTCCGCTCACTACAAACAGCAGAAAGAAAAAAATCATTGTCAGGCCAGCTGGTATTTTGCTTTCTTTAAATGGGAGACTTCGAATGATTTCATCCTCCAATGTTTCATCAGCAGATTTACGGATGCCTTCCACCATAAGATTCTGAAGGGAAACCGATTTTCTGAATAATGGCTCCTTATCCAACCGCTCCATAAATCCCATCAATTCCTCACCATCCATTTTGCCCGTCAGGTAGCGATCCACCCAGGATCTTTCCCCGGTGGTAAGCGGTGCGGCTGAATCGGGGCTATTGAGATTCAGCCGGATGCGAAGAATACCTTCAAACCTGAGAATGCATTTATCCACTTCGGCCTCGGCTATGACAGGATTGCTGAACTCCTGTCTGGCCGCAATCATCTCAAACGAAAAACCTTCTGAATAACGTTCGAATAATAATTCCCGCGTTTCTTCTTCCAGAATACCCAGGCATTCCGCTGCAACAGCGGCTTCCGGATCCTCAATGGAGGTCAGTCCCGGAATCAGTTCCTTTCGCCTTGCCTTTTCATCCTTTAAAAAAGAATCAATTGCATTAAACAGGAAGGGTTCAAAAGGAATATCTGTGGATCCGTGATGGCTCCGGATCTCACGGTACACCTGGACCAGGATTCCCGCAAATAACTGCGGAGTGTCCTTATCCCGGATACCTCTTCGACGCAGGACAGACCTTGCTTCCGGAAAATACTTTTTCCCAAGACCCAACAAAACGGAATTTTCACCGTTTTGTAAGGCGATAATAATTTCTCTGTTTGAGTTCTTCCTCATGCACGCGTTGTTGCAAAGTTACTGCAATTTCCCGGCATCCCCGGGGCATTCCTTGATGACATATCTGCCAGCGATTGTTGACAAGAGGTCATTTTACAGAAAATTTGTCAGGTAAACTTAACAACCCTTAACCCTGCATTAACGGTTCTTAACCCACCCATTCATTTACGCTTCATAGAATCGGGAAGAACTTTGATGGCATTAATTTTGCGAAAAAGGAAATAAAAATATAAAACCATGTTTTCCAATCTAAAAAAAACAATCGGACTCTTCATAATTGCAGGAATAGGCGGGCTTGCCGGATCGTACCTGTATAATCGTTCGGCTGTTGAAGCCATCTACCCTGAAGGAGCCAACATCAGTCAGAAACAAAATATGCATCTTGTCAGCCTTCCCGGAACATCAGATGTGGCATTGCCTGATTTTACCCAGGCTGCAGAAGCATCCGTTCATGCCGTGGTGCATGTGAAAACCTATTATTCTGCTCGGCCGGCAAATTACGGCCCGTTTGGATTCAATCCATTTGATTTTTATGGAATACCCGCACCAAACCAACGACAGGAAGCATCTGGCTCAGGGGTAATCATTACGGGAGATGGGTACATCGTTACCAATAATCATGTGGTGGAGAATGCAGAGAAAGTTGAAGTTACTCTGAACGACAACCGTACATTCAATGCAAAGGTCGTAGGGACAGATCCTTCCACCGATCTTGCACTTCTGAAAATAGACGAAAAAAATCTCCCCTATATTATATATGGAAATTCCGATGACCTAAAGGTTGGCGAATGGGTACTTGCGGTCGGCAATCCATTCAATCTTACCTCCACGGTTACGGCGGGAATTGTCAGTGCCAAAGCACGAAACATAGGAATCCTTCCCGATCAGTACAAAATTGAATCTTTTATTCAGACTGATGCTGCCGTAAATCCCGGAAACAGCGGGGGGGCACTGGTCAATACCCGCGGCGAGCTTGTGGGTATTAATTCTGCAATTGCATCTACCACGGGTTCCTATGCGGGATATTCTTTTGCCATACCCGTAAATCTCGTACGAAAAGTCATGGATGATCTGGTGGAATACGGAAGTGTCCAGAGAGGTTTTATCGGTGTCAGCATTCGTGATGTGGATGGAAAACTTGCAGAAGAAAAAGGGTTGAAGGAACCCCAGGGTGTATATGTAGCAGGCCTTTCAGAGGGCGGTGCAGCAGCGAATGCGGGTATCCATGAAGGTGATATCATTACCAGGGTCGGGGATATAACCGTTAACTCTACCCCCCAGCTTCAGGAGCAAATCGGCAGGTTCCGTCCCGGTGACAAGGTAAAGGTCACAATTCTTCGTGATGGGAAAGAAATGGCATTTGATCTTGTTCTGAGAAACAAGGACGGCGATACTAAAATTGTAAAGAATGAAGACGCCCTGAACATGCTGGGCGGGACATTTGAAAATGCATCAGCCAACATGACCAATAAACTTGGTCTCAGCGGTGGGGTGTTGGTGAGTAAAATCACGGCCGGGAAATTGCGGAATGCGGGAATCCGTGAAGGCTTTATCATCACTTCGATTGATAAAAAGCCCATTCGTTCAAAAGATGACCTGAAGGATGCGCTCAGTAATAAACAGGGTGGGGTGTTGATTGAGGGGGTATATCCAAATGGAATGAAAGCCTATTACGGTTTCGGAATTTGATCAGGCAAAATTTCACAAAAAAGAGGCTTTTAGAGGCCTCTTTTTTTATTAACAATACCACAGATTTTTAAACGTCCTATTGACAGGGTCTTGTTTCGACTTCGGGAAAATGGTATCTTTGCATAACTTAGAAATTGATTTTTTTCTTTAATTTCAATAAGTTTTCAAGGATCCTCTCGCCAAAAACCTATGCGTCAGCTAAAAATAACCAAATCCATCACCAACCGGGAAAGTCAGTCACTGGAAAAATACCTCCAGGAAATCGGACGCGAAGAACTGATCAATGCTGAGGAAGAAGTCCGTCTTGCCAGGAAAATTAAGGAAGGTGATCAGAACGCCCTGGACCGACTAACCAAAGCCAACCTGCGGTTTGTGGTATCAGTGGCAAAACAATATCAGAATCAGGGCCTCAGCCTGCCTGACCTGATCAATGAAGGTAACCTTGGCCTGATCAAAGCTGCAAAAAGGTTTGATGAAACCCGTGGATTCAAATTCATCTCCTATGCAGTATGGTGGATCCGCCAGAGTATTCTTCAGGCACTGGCTGAGCAAAGCAGGATTGTCCGGCTTCCCCTCAATCAGGTTGGTTCACTGAATAAAATATCCAAGGCCTATTCCAAACTGGAACAGGAATTTGAAAGGGAACCTTCACCCGATGAACTTGCAAAGATTCTTGATATTCCTACCGAAAAAATATCAGATACGATGCGTATCAGCGGAAAACACGTTTCCATGGACGCACCGTTTGTTCAGGGGGAAGATAACAGCCTGATTGACGTTCTTGAAAACCACGATTCCCCAAGAGCGGATAATCTGCTGATGAATGAATCCCTTCAGAAAGAAATTGACCGTTCACTCAGCACCCTTACCGAAAGGGAACGCGAAGTGATAAAATTATTTTTTGGAATCGGAATGCAGCACGGACTCACACTGGAAGAAATCGGAGCAAAATTTGACCTGACCCGTGAGCGTGTCCGTCAGATAAAAGAGAAAGCCATCCGCAGGTTGCGTCACAAATCACGCAGCCGTCTGTTGAAGGCTTACCTTGGATGAGAAGCCATAGTTTATATGTATAGTGGTTCTTATAACCAGCAATCAGCTTTCATTTTCAGTGGAAGCTGATTGTTTTTAAAAACCGGGCTACCGGATAAAAAACAACTTAACCTAACCAACCAACATGGCACTTGACACAGTAAAGAACGATCCCAGGGTCAATTTTAAAGACCGGTATGAATCAGAACTTGCCGACTGGATTCAATTGGAAAAGGCAGCAATTGCACTGATCCATGTCACAGGTACACTATGGTTTGACCGGTCGGTAGAACTGGTTCTTTTCCGGAATCAGCTCGTTGACCGGAGCGCATCTGAAATTCTGAACCTCCACCAGTATGCCAAGGAGGTTGTAAAGAAGCCGATCACGGTTCTTGATACGCTGATGCTGGCCAAAGAAATGAATAAACTGGACCTTGCGCCTTCCCGGATTGATATCGGCCGGCTTTGCACCGAATGGATCACGGAAAGAAAGAATTATAAGACCGCCACGGATTTTATCGGAGATAAACTCCGGGATTTCATCGGAAAAGAAAAACGGGTAATGATACCCCGTGATGTGGTATTGTACGGATTTGGGCGTATCGGCCGGCTACTGATGCGTGAACTTATCGGCCAGGCAGGTAAAGGTGAACAATTGCGGATGCGGGCCATTGTAACCCGGAGCAATTCCGATGAAGACATTGCAAAACGTGCGGATCTGTTACGCAATGATTCCGTTCATGGCGCATTCCCCGGTACTGTAATCGAGGATTTCAGTCAGAAGGCCCTGATTGTAAACGGACATACGGTTCACATGATTGCAGCCTCTGATCCATCCTCCATTGATTATACTACCTATGGGATTCATGATGCTCTGGTAATAGACAACACGGGTGTTGCCCGGGAAAGGGACGGGTTGGGAAAACACCTGAAATCCCGGGGAGCTTCCAAGGTGCTTCTTACTGCTCCCGGTAGGGGAGATGTTCCCAATGTAGTGTATGGGGTAAATGAAGGCATGTTTGACATCCGTGATGAAAAGATTTTTTCAGCTGCTTCCTGTACAACCAACGCCATTGTTCCTGTACTTGCAGTAATTGAAAATTCTCTTGGTATTGAACGTGGTCATATCGAAACGATACATTCATATACGAACGATCAGAACCTCCTTGACAATTACCATAAAAAATACCGTCGTGGAAGATCTGCTGCCCTCAATATGGTGATCACCGAAACAGGAGCAGACAAAGCCGTAGGCAAGGTGCTGCCCATACTGGCAGGAAAACTAACGGGTAATGCTGTAAGGGTACCCACTCCTGATGTATCCCTTGCCATTTTAAATCTTACCGTTAAAAAAGAAACTACCAAGGAGGGTGTAAATGAAATCCTCCGGGATGCAGCGCTGCATGGTAACCTTGTTGAGCAAATTCAATATTCAGTTTCCAATGAACTGGTTTCTACCGACCTGGTGGGTAACAGTTGTGCATCTATTGTGGACAGTCCCGCAACGATTGTTTCAAAAGACAACCGGAGCATGGTCCTTTACGTATGGTATGACAATGAATACGGGTACAGCCGTCAGGTAATCAGGTATGCCAAATACCTCACTGAAGTAATCCGCCTGAGATATTACTGATCCACCAGGGATTTTTTTGTACTCATCCCGGATGGTAGCGGGTGCCTGATATTATTGATTTCTTCGGTTCGTTCGCCCGGGATAATTATGTTGAAATTACCGGGGGCCGTAGTCAATAATTGATATTTTGTATTCAAGGCCACGCACCACAATACCATTCCGTTTTCCCAGATCATCGCGCTGCCTGAAAACAAGTCCTACACCCGCAGCATAGATTTCTTCCCCGTAAATTCGTTCGACATAATTGTCCTCATCGGACTGCAGCACAGACAAGGTTGAATCCAATGTAATACCTCCTATGGTACGGGGCACATGAAAATCCTTGTAATGGTAAAGTTCTTCCTCCAGCGTATTTGCATCATTGCCGTTCCATTCCATGGAGCCATTGATGGGAAAAGCCAGTTTATGGAAAGGTATATTGTTCTCCTGACGGTAAGCACTGGTAAGTGAAAGATTCTGTGTCCAGACATTGGTTAATGTCCATGTATCAGCATCCGTATTGCGTTTATACCTGAGAACAACCTGGGTAGGCCTTCCCTGATTATCCATGAAGGTGGAGTCAATCATCTCCCTGATCTGAAAATGATAAGCATACACCGAATCATCGTTATTATTATCATTCTCACCATGAAAGACTGAATCCACATCATAGTCCACCCAGTGGCCATTAATCACCGGAAAGTAATCGTAAGACGGGGAAACCGGAACCACCGATTCCTTTTTACAGTTGGAGAGGATAAAGCAAAGGCAACAAATTCCGGAAAAGTAAAGAAATCTGGATTTATCGGGAACCATTGAGCTTTTGCTTTGCGATGAAGCCACCACCAATAACATCATCTCCATCATAAAAGACCGCACTCTGACCGGGGGCAACAGCAGAAACCGGCGCATGAAATCGCACCTTCACAGTATCTCCCGTTTGTTCCAGGGTACTGTATGTTCCCTTGTCCTTATACCGGATGCGGGTAATAGCTTCAGTACCGTTTTCTAACGAAGCCCATTTGATAAGGTTTACCTGATTCACCAATATTTCCCGTTGTTCAAGTTCCTTTAAGGATCCTAACACCACCGTGTTTGTATCTGGCTTTATATCAATAACGTATGCCGGTTCTCCTAAAGCAATTTCAAGACCTTTTCTTTGTCCGATAGTATAAAATGGATAGCCTTTATGGTTCCCCAGAATTTCTCCTTTCGAGTTAACGAAAGTTCCATGGTTCAGTTTTTTTTCGATCCCTTCCACCCTCCTTTTCAGGAATGACCGGTAGTCATTATCCGGTATAAAACAGATTTCATAGGATTCAGCTTTTGCCGCGAGTTCGGCAAAGCCCATTTCAAGCGCCATCTTCCGGATCTCCGGTTTGGTAAAATTTCCAACCGGGAACAGGGTTCTGGAAAGACAGGCTTGTGATACCCCCCAAAGCACATAGGATTGGTCCTTCCAGGCATCCCTTCCTTTACTGATCAGGAACCTGCCATTTTCTTCCCTGACCCTGGCGTAATGGCCGGTTGCAATAAACTCACAACCGAGCATGTCAGCCCTTTTCAACAGCGCTTCCCATTTAATATGGGTATTGCATCGAACGCAAGGGTTGGGAGTACGGCCGGCGAGATATTCACTTACAAAATCTTCAATCACATGGTTCCCGAATTCTTCCCGGATGTCAATAATATAATGTGGGAAACCTTTTTCCACGGCGATGGCACGTGCATCATTGATGGAATCGAGGGAGCAGCAGCCTGTTTCTTTTCTGGATCCGCCTGAAGAAGCATAGTCCCAGGTTTTCATGGTCATACCCACAACTTCATAACCCTGTTCATGGAGTAGTATCGCCGAAACCGAGGAATCAATTCCACCGCTCATCGCCATCAAAACACGACCTTTCTTACTCATTTTAACAGGGGCTGAACTTGTTTTTCAGGAACAAAGGTAATTCAAACAACGGAGGACGAAAAGCACTACTCTTCTTTATTGCTGGGATTCAATGATTTACCTGATTTAAAAACTTCCGTTTTTTCAATTTCCCCATTTTCAGAATAAGTGATCCAGTCCCCTTCGCGAAGACCGTTTTTATACAGGCCCTTCTGCCAGACCTTCCCATCCGGAAAATACACGGTGAATTCACCGGCAAAATCCCCCTTATGATAATATGCTTCGAGTTGTCTGGTACCGTCCCGGAAAAATTGTTTGAAAGGCCCTTCCTTTACATCCTTCCGGTATGTGGTACTGGAAGAAACCTGACCGTTGGGATGGTACACCTTCCATATTCCTTCTTTTTTACCCTTACTATAAAACTCGGAGGCGGATAGATTTCCCTGTTCATCGAAATAAGACCAAATACTGTCCTTTGTCTGGCCGGTGTACTTCCCTTCTGCCTTCCGGGTCCCATCTTCAAAAACAAAAATTGCAGCACAGGTTCCGGATGTGCCCTTATAGGTAAGTGTGGCCTGTAATTTGCCGCTTTTGTAATACGTATGAAACGTTCCGGTGGGTTGATTGTCTTTATAGGTTCCTTCACTGAACAACGTGTCCGTGCTGTAATATTTTCTCCACAAACCCTGTTTTTCTCCCTTTGCATCCACCCGGTTTATGGTATCTCCTTTGAATACCCTATAGGTTTGTGCCTGTATGGAAAGGGATGTACATACCAGCCAATACATAAAGGCGATGTTCAGAAAACGAGATAACATGGTGACAAATATAAAAAGCAGTCTCCAGATGTCATGTAAAAAGGGAATACAGGTACAGCTTGATCTTATTAAACAACAAAATGCTATCTGTTGCTGCTAATAAAAATTGGCTACATTGCGACTTCAAAGATCCTGATTTTATGAATTCATCCGTTAAAACGGGGCACCCCCGTGGCCTGTACGTACTCTTTGTAACTGAAATGTGGGAGCGGTTCAGCTATTATGGTATGAGGGCTATTTTCGTTCTATTCCTTACAAAGGCGCTTTTAATGAGTGACAAGGACGCTTCCAACATTTACGGGAGTTATACAGGCCTGGTGTACCTGACTCCACTGTTAGGCGGCTATATCAGTGACCGTTACTGGGGGAACAGAAGAAGTATTCTCGTGGGCGGACTTCTGATGGCAATTGGGCAATTCCTGATGTTCATGAGCGGGAACACGCTGGGAACCAGTTCCACCAATGCGCTGATGCTTGCGGGACTTACCTTTCTGATAATCGGGAATGGATTTTTCAAGCCAAATATTTCCACCATGGTGGGTCAATTATACCCCAAAGGAGATAAACGTGTGGACGGAGCATTTACCATTTTTTACATGGGTATAAACCTTGGCGCATTTTTCTCTCCTCTTGTCTGCGGCGGCCTTGGGGATACAGGGAATGTAGGAGATTTCAAATGGGGCTTCCTGGCTGCAGGATTCGGTATGCTGATCAGTGTAATCACGTTTGAGTTCCTGAAGAATAAATACCTGGTTACCCCTGATGGCACTGCTGTGGGAATGCCACCAAAGCATGACCACAACAAGGAAGAGGTGGTCAAAGAAAAGGCATCACCGAAAACCAATACTGGTAAAGTAGCCGGGATTTTTGTTCTGGGCCTCATTCTGATATTTGCATTTAACCGGTTCCTGGGACTTGATCTGATCGGAAGTATGATTTTCGCTTCGGCCATTGCCATACCCGCCCTTATCATAACGGACGCTTCATTGTCTCCGGATGAAAAAGAAAGAATCTGGGTAATATTTATTCTTGCATTTTTTGTCATCTTTTTCTGGAGTGCCTTCGAACAGGCGGGAGCCTCACTGACCCTTTTTGCAGATCAGCAAACCGAACGGCATATTGGCTCCTGGGAAATGCCTGCATCCTGGTTTCAGTCCATCAATCCGTTGGGGATAATTATACTTGCGCCTATTTTCAGCAGTATATGGCTTGCACTTGGCAAACGAAAGGCAGAACCCTCCTCTCCCATGAAAATGGCTTTTGGTCTTTTACTGTTATGCCTGGGCTACGTAGTGATTGCCATCGGGGTGAAGGGTGTGGATGCTCATGTTAAAATATCCATGTGGTGGCTGATATCCCTGTACGTACTGCATACCATGGGTGAATTATCCCTGTCGCCGATCGGTTTATCCATGGTTTCCAAACTGGCTCCGGTTCGGTTTGCTTCCCTGTTGATGGGAACCTGGTTTCTTGCAAATGCAGCCGCCAATAAACTTGCCGGTTCACTCAGCGCGTTGATTCCGCCTGGTGCAGGAGAACACGCTGCTGAAGCTGCAACGGCAAGTCCCCATTTCCTGGGGATGGAAATTACCAACCTGTATCAGTTCTTTACAATTTTTATTATCATCAGCGGTTCGGCATCCCTCCTGCTTTTCCTGCTATACAGGAAATTGGAAAAGATGATGCATGGTGTTCATTAATGCGGTTGTCCCGGTTGAATCATGCAGAAAATAAGCTTCAGTGCCGGTGAAGAATTTGACTTCGGCACTGTTATTTTACATCAGGATGAGATTATTGCTTTTGCCAGGGAATATGATCCGCTGGAATTTCATACAGATCCGGAAGTTGCAAAAAAACACATCTTTAAAAAACTTGTATCCAGCGGTCCTCATCTCTTCCATCATTTCTACAAAAATATATGGGTACCAAAATTCGGAAAAACGGTATTGTGCGGGTTGGCGGTTGACAACTGGAGGTGGTTCAGGCCCAACTATGCAGGTCAGAAGGTGAGTTGTTATGTCCGGATACTTTCTGCAGAACCCGACAACCGAAGGAATTCTGTCTCCGTCCGTTGGAAATTTGAATTTTTTGATCCCGAAGGGCAACTCCTGCAACACCTGGAAATGCTTGTCCTTCACCGGCTTAATGGTTAGCTTTGCAGAACATTCACCTTCTATGACATCCCGTATTTTACACATATTAAAACCCGTATTGCTACTGGTTTGTATTCTCACATCCGCAGGTATTCGCGTGTATGCCGGTGATCCTGTTAACGGAGGAGGAATTAAATGGATGACATTGCCCGATGCAATGCATGCATACCAGCTTGAACATAAAAAAATATTTATTGACGTGTACACGCATTGGTGCGGGTGGTGTAAAAAAATGGATGCATCCACTTTCAGGGATTCGGGTGTCGCAGATTATATGAATAAAAATTTTTACGCGGTTAAATTTGATGCAGAGACAAAGGATACTGTATTTTTCAAGGACAAAGCCTATGTATTCAGGCCCGAATATAAGGCGAATGAATTTGCTACGATGATCCTGAACGGTCAAATGGGATATCCTACCTCTGTATATTTCGACGAAGACCTGAATCTTATCGGCCCCGTTCCCGGTTACCTTACCACAGAACAAATGCTTCCCACCCTGAGATATTTCGGCGAAAATCTTTACAAAACAACAGATTGGCAGGAATACATCAAAAAGAATCTTCATTGATGCCCCTGAAAACTGTACGTGGCTGCTGATCCTTTCCAGTCTGAATGAGGTGGATTCCAATTTGTTTTCCTCATGGACAGCGAACATTTGCCTGATGATATTTTTTAGATATTTTTGCAGCCCTGTCCGGGAGACCGGGCTGTAGATGGTGATTGTAGCTCAGTTGGTTAGAGCGCCAGATTGTGGATCTGGAGGTCGTGGGTTCGAGCCCCATCTTTCACCCTGATGCCTGAACCCCGGGTTCAGGCATTTTTTCTCATGATCCCTTTACAGGGATAGCCGTACCTTTGTATCACAGATGAATGAAAAGATTCTTCTCAGGGTGGAGGGAATGGACTGTGCAAACTGTGCACAGACTATTACCCGTGCACTTAATAAATCAGGATTGAAGGATGTTGAGGTGAGTTTCACAACCGGCGAGGTCACCTTTGATGTAGTTGAGCCTGAGAAAATTGACGGAGCCGTGGCGGATATCCATTCGCTGGGCTATAAAGTACGTTCACGTTCAGATGCAGATGAGCATCCGGATGTTGATGCACACGGTCACCTGGCTCATTACGACAAGCACCTGGAAAAACGATTCCTGGTTTCGGCAGTGTGTACGGCACCTTTGCTTTTACACATGATCTTTCCCTGGGGTCTGCTTCACAATGCATGGTTTCAGTTTGCACTTACCCTTCCGGTTATGTTTATCGGATGGGAACATTTCGGAAAGAGCGCATGGAAATCCCTGCGAGCAGGATTTCCCAATATGGATGTACTTATATCCATCGGATCCACTTCGGCGTTTCTTTACAGCATTGCAGGCATGTATATGTATATGGGTCAGCCTGGCGCCGAAAAATATCTGTTTTTCGAAACCGCAGCATCCATTATCACTCTTGTTCTGCTGGGTAACCTTATCGAACAGCGTTCCGTCAGGCAAACGACAACGGCAATCCGTGAACTTTCACAACTGCAGGCACAGAAAGCCCGGAGGATAACATTGGAAGGAGGAAATGAAATCCTTGAAGAATTTCCTGTTTCGGAAATTCAACGAGGCGACATACTCCAGGTAAATTCAGGCGATAAAATCCCTCTGGATGGTAAAATTTTATCAGGAAGAGGTGTTATTGATGAGTCTGTAATCACGGGTGAATCCGTCCCGGTAATTAAGTCCACCGGTGCCCAGGTTACTGGCAGCACTATTCTGGCGGATGGAAAGTTCAGGATGGTTGTTGAAAACACAGGTACTGAAACAACACTTGCCAGAATTATCGAACTTGTAAAAAGTGCACAACACAGTAAACCTCCCATACAAAAACTGGGAGACAAAATCAGTGCAATTTTTGTACCCACAGTAGTTGGAATAAGTCTGCTGACCTTTTTAATCTCATATTTTCCGGCAGGCCTGAGCCTGAAAGACTCGCTTATGCACAGCATCGCAGTATTGGTTATCAGTTGCCCATGTGCCATGGGGCTGGCTACTCCAACAGCTGTCATGGCAGGGTTGGGCCGGGCAGCGAGGAACGGGATTCTCATTAAGGGTGCGCATACCCTGGAAACCTTT
>JADZBN010000133.1 GCA_020852075.1 Bacteroidia bacterium | reverse complement strand
CTCGGAAATCATTTTGGTGAAAAGCAATATGTACGGGATACTGTACGTGTGGATCACAACGGATGGATGACCTTTCAGGGAAATGATTCCCTTCCCGGGGGTATTTACCTGGTTGTATTACCCAACAAAACCTATTTTGAAATGATTGTGAATGAACAAAAATTCACTCTTGAAACCGATACATCAGATTATGTCGAACACATGAAAGTTACGGGATCCCTTGAAAATACCCTATTCAATGCGCATCAGAAATTTGTGATTGAGAAATCCAGGGAAGGCCAGGAACTGAGAACAAGACTTGATACATACAAAGATAATCCGGATTCATCTGCATTGCTTAAAAAACAGCTCAGCGACCTTGACAAGGTCGTGAAGGATTACCGGATGAACCTGGTAAAGAAGTATCCCAACACCTTCATGGCCAAAATCATCCTGACCATGTCAGAACCCGAGGTTCCGGAATCGCCCAAAGATGCAAAAGGTAATGTAATAGATTCCACCTTTGCATTCCGGTATTATAAGTCACATTTCTTTGACAACATTGACTTTTCAGATGAACGCCTGCTCCGAACCCCTATCCTTCAGGCCAAGGTAAAAACCTACCTTCAGCAACTTACCGTTCCCCTTCCCGACTCTATCATCGTATCCGTGGACACCGTACTTGAGAAGGCCCGTGCCAATAAAGAAGTGTTTAAATATTTTGTGGCTACCCTCGCGAATTTTTACGAAACCTCGAATATCATGGGGTATGACAAGGTCTTTGTACATATTGCCGAAAAATATTATCTGACCAAAGATGCATTCTGGGCAGATTCCACACTCCAGGCCAAGATTGCTGAACGGGTGGATAAAATCAAACCGAATATCCTGGGCCAGCTTTCCCACAACCTGGTAATGCCTGATACAGCCTTTGTCATGCACAGCCTGCACGGTATCAATTCGAGGTTTACTATTCTTGTATTCTGGGATCCCACCTGCAGTCATTGCAAGACGGAAATACCGAAGTTGTCGCAGTACTATGACAGCGTACGTGCCAAAGGGGTGGATGTTGAGGTATTTGCTGTCGGAATTGAATCCGACATAGAACTATGGAAAAAATTTATCCGGGATCATGATCTGAAATGGATCAATGTTTCCGATTTGTATAATAACACAAATTTCAAGAACTACTACGACATCTATTACACTCCGGTTATTTACCTGTTGGATTCCAAACATAATATCATCGCGAAACGGCTCGATACGGATAAAATCCGGGATTTCATTGAACACCAGCTTGAAATGGATAAGAAGAAAAAGGAATAGACCTGTTCTTCTTTCAAAAACCTTTCACTTTATTTTGTAAAACTTTCGCGGGGTTCATCCCCGCTACCGGGAACTTCCTGTTTTTCCCTGTCGGTGATTTCAAAATCCTTTGACAATATGGTTCCTGAAGGCCCGGAAATTTCTATCCGGTATTTACCCCGGATCAGGTAATAATTTCCATCATCTGACGCCCTGACTTCTGACGCATCTCCTGACTTTTTCAATTTTTTCCGGAAGGCATCCAGCCGTTTATTGTCAATAAACAAAGTATCCGATAAATAATTCAGTCCCTTGTCGGTACTGTCAATGAATGAGTTCAGTATCTGCCTGTCTTGTGTCATAACATTTACTGTACTAAGTCCGGCATGATTCGAATAATAGGTCATCGAAAGAACAGGGGAATGTTCCGGGCCAAAATCCGTATTTCTCTTTCCCCAATCTTTACTGAAGGCAGGCACTGTTGGCTCAAAAAGATAAAGCGGTGCCTGCAGAATGGAATCATTTAATGCCTCAAGTTGCTTCAGGCTGGCGATATAAATACTTCTTCCGTGGGTGCCTGCAATAAGGTCATGATCACGGGGATGAATGGCGAGGTCATGAACCGGAACTCTGGGCAGGCCGCCTTCAAAGGGCATCCATGATTCACCTCCATCCATACTCATATATATGCCATTGTCTGTCCCTGCATACAAAAATTTTTCCTGAACCGGATCTTCGCGAATAACATTTACGGGTTCATCGGGAAGATTGGAAGAGATATTTTTCCAGTGATTTCCCTGGTCATCGGACACAAAAATATAGGGATGGAAATTATCATAACGGTATCCGTTCAGTGACGCGTAAACCCTTTCCATTTTATGTGATGAAGCGGTGATGCGGCTCACCCACAAGCGCTTCGGCAATCCGTTGAAACACGGCTCCCAGGAGTATCCGGCATCCGTGCTTCTCCATATCTTCCCGTCATCGGTACCGCAATACAGCATACCAAATCTGACGGGAGATTCATGAATGGTGGTAATAGTATTAAACGCAACATCTCCTTTCCTGTCGTTATAAGTCAAATCTTCTGACATGGTTTTCATGTCATTCCCTTTGTTCAGTGACCGGTGTATTTTGTTTGAACCAAAATACAGGATGTCAGGCTGATGTACGGACAACCAGATGGGCGATTGCCAGTTGAACCGGTAATTCGGTTCACCCAGGTCATTCACCGGCTTCACAGAAACCGCATCATCCGGATTATTTTTATGGATCCTGAAATAATATCCAAACTGAAAACCTGCATATACTGTAGTGTTGTCACGCGGGTCAACCTGTACCTGCATGCCATCACCACCCAGGAGGAAGCGATACGGATACTGTCCGTCCTGAAGCCAGGAAGGATCGTCGGGGTCGGTTTGAGAAGATCCTGTCCATATACCGTTATCCTGAAGACCGCCGTAAACATTATAGGGAGTATCCATGTCGTAGGTAACGGAATAAAACTGCCCCACAGGGGGTGTATGCACCTTAAACCAGTGTTCGCCGTTATCATACGTAATATTCAGTCCGCCGTCATTACCCAGAATCATGTGTGCATCGTTTTTCGGATCCATCCAGGCTGCATGGAAGTCGCCATGCGTATTTCCCGCATCTATGGAAGTAAACGATTTCCCGCCATCTGTTGACAATAGTACAGGAACGCCGCAAACGATGATTTTTTTATCATTCACCGGAGAAACTGTGATTTTCCCAAAATAATAACCGTATGTATATACTAAATTTTTCAGATAGTAATCGTGGGTTTTTCTCCAGGATTTCCCTGCATCATCACTTCTGAAGACCTCAGCACCAATAATGGGGGTGTCAAACAACGAGTTGTTGGCATCATTGAGATAGTCTGTAAGTGCCTGTGTACTGATGGAATCCGACCGAATCAGCGACTTAACCGTTCCGGATGTATATTTTTCAGGAAAATTATTGTTGCGGAGAAATTTATCCAGCTTCCTGTCGCTGAGCTTCAGAAAATTTTCACGGCTGATTCCTTTCAGGTCTGCGGGAATTATGGTGCTTGTGTCCCGTGGCTCTGTTTCCGTCCGGGCTGCCTGGTTATCGAGAAGTGCGTACAGGATATCCGGATTGGCCGGAAACACGGCGATACCGATTCTGCCAGTTCCTTCACCCAAAGGAAATCCTGAGCCTTCAACGGTAATGCATTTCAATGTTTCCCCGCCATCGG
>JADZBN010000132.1 GCA_020852075.1 Bacteroidia bacterium | reverse complement strand
TTTTATTCAGGTGGCTGTACGAAATCCAATTAACGGCAGGTGTGAATGGTATGCCATTTTCCTGGTTACTGATCTGCTGAAAAGTTTCTGAATAAAACTTCTTTTCCGCATGGTCATGGCAATCATATCCGCACCGGAGTTGTCCAGAAACTCATTCAAGCCTTCATAAATATTATGACTTTCCATAAGATGGAATGAAACATGTTTGTAATTACTGTCCTCACTGATTCTTTCCTTAAATCTTTCAATAGATTCAAATTCATAGGTTTTTTCAAATTCGCCGGAAGATATATGTAGCAATACGACATCCGCCTCATGGGGCCGGGCAAATTCAATCACTTTTTCAATATTGAAAAAATCGCCTTCTGCATAATTGGTAGCAAAGACGATTCTCCTGATTTTCGTAAAATCGGCCGCTTCGGGTACAGCCATAACCGGACAATGGGCATGTTCCATGACGCTGGCAGTATTGGTACCGACTAACACCTCACGGATGCCTGTTGCGCCCTGAGTTCCCATGATTATCATGTCTGCATTCTCCTTTTTTGCTGCAGCCACAATCTCGTCTTCGGCATAGCCCTGGCTGGCGAGAGTTTTGAAATTCGTGCCCGGGTATGCTTCTGACAGTTGATTGCGGAATACATCCAGTGCCCGGACTGCATTCTCCCGTAGCATGGCATCTCCCGGCAGCACAACGGGTACATCCGTTGAATACACCGGTATCACATAGGAATGGAACAGGATTACTTCGGCGTTGAATTTCCTGTTTAATTCAAGGGCATAACAGGCAGCATGCAGGGCGTTGACGGAAAAATCTGTAGGAATAAAGATGGTCTTCATGGATAACAACTTAATTGATTTAAAATATAACCGGGATTCACAAAATCCGGATAACCGTGAAATTATATCCCATTCCAACGGAGATGCTTATAGTGACTTTCTAAAGGTAGAAATTTATCAGGAGACTTTCAGTAACGGTTGACAAGTGCGATATGCATGTATGATTCCAGTCGTCCATTATCCGTAAAAACCACCTCTCCCCCATTTCTCAGCACCATCTCAATTATATCATCCACAGCATCCTCAATCCGGTTTCTTACACTTCCGGGCTGGTCATCCGGAAGTATGGTATAAGCATCGTTACCGTACCTTGCTTTTATACGATAATCGCGTTCTACGAAGAGAATCCGACCCCTCCCTTCCGCTGCAGCCCGCCATACTTCGGTTATTCCTGCGCTGTAAAGATTATCATTTACCGCCTGATCCAGCACGCGAAGAGACTTTTCAAGTTCCTTTGCTTTCCACTGCCTCACCACAGGCTGCAAGCTTGCAGAGAGTTCTTCCGGAGCGGAACGTTCGAAGTTGCCATCCACATACCCGATGATGTTTTTTGCATTCTTAGTGGATTTCCTGAAATATCCAATGAGTTTCCTGTCTGCAAAAATCACCACAGGAACGGGACAGGCTTTCAATTCACGACTGAGTACATTATCAATAAACCTAAGGTAGCTATGGAGGGCTTTCTCGTCCCGGGCATTGGCATCGGAATGATCCCTGTGATTAAAATTATTTTCTATCATCGCATCAACAGTCCCATCAGGCATCCCCGGAAAATCCATCCTGAAAAATTTATGTCCGAATGAATAATAGGTTATCAGACGGTTCTGACTGATGACAACAGACATCAGGGTAGTATTCAACTTTGCAGCATACAACAGATCCCTCACCTCATAGCTTTCATCCACAATAACCTTTTCGCTCACTTCAAAAGGCAGGTGAATAACCTTATGGATGGTTCCTGAAACATAAACCGCAAGGCCCTTGTCCAATTGTTTCAGATTAATTCCATTCACTGCATGGTGCAGTTTTGCAATGAGGCGGTCTGACGTTGCTTTACTCCAGGACTTCCGGATCATTTCTTCCGCCTTAGTAACAAGCGAAGCAAGTTTTTCACGGTCAATCCGACGGGAGGTATCCGGTGGATGTGTGGGAACCAGGATGGAAATAGCTGGGTATTCCTTCTTCCCTATTATGGAAGATGCTTCGGCAGACGATTTCATGAATTTAACCCGAAATTACCTGGAGTAAATGTAAAATTTCAGGCATGCATCCTACATGATAGCCATCAAAAGCCATCCTGACGAAAATCATTTATTATATGAGGGAAAGCCTGCCTTCCTGACCTATTTCCTGACCACACGCAACGGCTCAAGTTCTGCACCGGGAATTATTGCCTTCAGAATATACATACCCGGCAACAGTCCGGAAAGGCCTTGTATTTCAATCCTGTTCGTTCCGGTATTCAGCATTGCATCCGAATTTTTTACAATGGCTCCTGAGGAAGAATACATTTCAAAATGTGCGGAAGTTCCCTTCCCGGACCGGATTACAAGGCTGAGGTAATCTTCGAAGGGATTGGGAGCACAGGATTCAATGGTAATGGATTCTTCTGGATTATCCCGGTTTACAGAAACGGGATCAAATTCCTCTGTTTTCCCATCATAATCTGTTTGTCTCAGGCGATAATAAGACGTCCCGGTCAACGGATCCCGGTCCTCCCAGCCATAACTCAGCAGGTTGGTACTATTACCCGCTCCTTCAACTCTTCCTACAGGAACAAAATTCTCACCATCGCTGCTTCGCTCCACGGTAAAATATTCGTTGTTAATCTCCGCAGCCGTTTCCCAGCTTACCAGTACGCGGTTCCCGTCCGCTCTGGCATCAAAGGATGCGAGTTCAATAGGCAGGGTGTTGGCGCCATTGACTTTCAGGGTAAAGGTTCCGGGATTTCCCGCATAATTATCCACGCTTACATAATACCAGGAGTTGGGGATGAGGCCTGAAACGGTAAGGCCCAGTGTACCTGAAGAGGTGGTATATCTGGCACAGCCGATCTGTACCATCTGATCATTATAAAAAGCAATGTAAGGATAGCGAAGGGTTCCGTCGCTGCCTCCGGTTTTCACCTGGAATAGTATCTGACTGATACCGGCAGCATTAAACTTAAACCAGCGATTGTTATTGGGGCCGGTGTTCCAGCAGGAGCCCTTCGGGCCATCGGCTGTGGCATCCTGGGTGCTGAATTGTGCCGGAAGGGATTCCCAGTTAGAAAGTTGGGTAAGTTCTATTGCACCTTCGGGATAATCATAACCTGGTGTATCATCTATGCAGAGGGAAAATGTTCCACGATAGGATTCGCTATTATAATTGTCCACTTGTAAGAAATACCATTGGCCGGGAACAAGATCCCTGCTGTTCAGTTCAACAGTACCTGCCGAAGCAGAATATTTCGCACAAGCTACATCCGATCCTGAAGAATTCCGTAGCGAAACCATGGAGTAACGCATGGTACCATAAGCTCCTCCCGTTTTAACTTTTATATTTATGAATTGTGTGCTTGCCTGGAACTTAAACCACACATTGTTGTTCGGGCCGGAGCTCCAGCAGGAGCCCTTTGTTTCGTCCGGTGTGGCATATAACGTAGAAAACGCTGCATTGTCCGAACACCATTCTGAAAGGTCGGTCAGCACGATAGCGCCGCTTTTCATATCATACGTTGCTTTATCATTTACATACAGAGTAAAGGTGCCTCTGTATCCGGTATTGTTATGATTATCAACAGAAATATAATACGTATTTCCGGGGATCAGTCCGTTTTGAGACAACTCAAGAACTCCGGACGAAGTAGCGTATTTCTGGCATCCCAGTTCAGCCCCTGCCGAATCCCACAGGGCAAGCAATGGATACCTCAGGGTTCCCAGGTTTCCACCACACATAACCCGGATGGTAACGCTGGAGTCGCTTGCAGTAAATTTAAACCAGCGGTTAAAATTCGGCCCGCTGTTCCAGCAGGAACCCTTTGATTCATCCCCTGTAGCATCCATGGTGGAGTAGGCGGCCGTATCCGAGGTCCAGTTACTTGTAGATGGAATCTGAATGGCGCCTTTTTTAAAATCATAGGTGGGCAGATCATTTACATACAACGTGAAGGTTCCCCTGTACCCCGTGTTGTTATGATTATCCACAGAGAGATAATATCTCATACCCGGAGAAAGGGATATCGCGGACAGTTCCAGTACACCGCTTGAGGTAGCATAGGCAGCGCAGGATATATCATTACCGGACGAATCCCACAAGGAAATGAAAGGATATCGCATGGTACCGTAGGAACCACCCGTGATAACCCGCACCGTAAGGTCGGTGGTGGTTGCGGTAAATGTAAACCAACGGTTAAAATTCGGACCTGAATTCCAACAACTGCCCTTTTGACCATCGGGAGTCGCATCAATGGTAGAATACACAGCTGTACCGGAAGTCCAGTTGGATGTTGAGGGCAATTCCAATGCACCTTCACGGAAATCATAGGTTGGTGTGTCGTTAAGTTGCAGGGTAAACGTTCCACGGTATCCGGAGTTGTTGTGATTGTCCACACTGATATAATACAGGCTGTCCGGATTGAGATTCAGCATGCTAAGTTCCAGGCTCCCGTTGGATGCTGCATATTGGGCACACCCTACAAGATTCAGGGATGAATCCCAGATGGCAATATATGGGTAGCGCAAGGTACCTGATGTGCTACCGCAGCTTACACGAACCGTAATCGCATTCGTAACGGCGTGAAACTTAAACCACCGGTTACTGAACGGACCGGAAGCATAACAACTCAGGGAAGGGCCATCAGGAGTCGCATCCATGGTGCTGAATTCCGCATTCGCAGAGGACCAGTTGCTGATGTTGCTGATTTCATAAGCACCCTGAATATAGTCGTTGGAAGGAATGCTTTCCACGGATAATGAAAATGAACCCCTGTATCCGTTTCCCGAATTATTATCCACCGAAATAAAATAGGTAGTTCCGGGAAGTAAGCCTGTTGATCCCATTTCCAGGGTTCCGGTGGATGCAGCATATTTTGCACAGGCTATCTGATTCCCCGCAGAATCACATAACATAAGAAAAGGATACCTCAGTGTCCCCAGAGGGCCTCCATTTGAAAGTACGACATGAATATATTCCGAAACAGCCGTAAACCTGAACCAGACATTATTGTTGGGGCCGTTATTCCAGCAGTCACCTTTGGCCTGGTCTGGCGTTGCATTCAGCGTACTGAATGCAGCATTGCCCGAATACCAGTTTTCAGGATCAGGAATAAGGTATGCATCTTCCCTGTTATCATTAGAGGGGGAGGATGCGAGTGCTTTTTTGCTACTGCCTAAATTGCCATAGATAAAGAAGATGGTAAAGGCAGCAAGAAGGATCCCGCTTCCGGCAACGGCCTTTTTAAGCAATGGGGAAATACGGAGACGCTGACGGGTTCTGACCCGCATTCTGTGTCGTTTTGACATAAAAAAGGTTTAAAGTATTTTTAACTTATTCAAAGGTCATAATGTTGGAAAAAACAACGCTGAAACTTACAATTGCGACGCATTGTCAGATCGTGTACATAGCAAAAAAAAGCCCGTTTTTACGGGCTTTTCTGATGAATTTGGGATACTATTTGGATTCCCTGCAAAGTCCGGCAATTTTATGGAACGTATCATGCAAATGCGTTAATGCCATGCCTATTTCCTTGTCGTTTGTTTCCTTTTGAATCAGGTCATTTAGTTTCCGGGATTCAGAAACCAGTTCTTCCAGTGTGGATTTGATTTCCGGTGTGTCTTTCCCGGCAGGGGCTTTTGATTTCGCCCATGCTTCGGCCTTTTCCATCATTTCTACCGACCGTTCACGAATGGGCTTGAAATCCCCTTCTTCCATAGGATGAAAAGTGGACGCCATTACTTTATGAAATTCCACCTGCTCCTTCCATTCAGTTGCTGCCTTCTCCAATGTGCCATGTGTTTCATGAGAATGCTCTGCATCCCGGGTTTCTTCCGTTTTCTGTTCCTGGCAGTAGGCAGGAATGGACAAAAATCCTAACATGGCCGAAACGGTAATTGCCTGAATAAAGATTTTCATGTGTTGAAGTTTTTTATGCTGTAAATGTA
>JADZBN010000131.1 GCA_020852075.1 Bacteroidia bacterium | reverse complement strand
GTGAAATAAATAATAAGCAGGCCTGCAAGAAGGATAAAACTTGACCAGGTATCGGAGAGCAGGTGTTGCCCGTCTGCCACCAGCGTGGAACTGTTCAGATTTTTCCCGTGAATCATGAGATACCTTCCCATGCCCAGATTGACCAGGGCGGCAACGACCGTGATATAGATCCCCGTATCCATTTCATGAAGGGTAATGGGATGCAGCAGGCTGTAGACAGCCTTAATGATCATGGATATTCCTGCCAGAAAGATCATTCCACCTTCGAAGCCAACCGCAAAGTATTCCATTTTCCCGTGGCCATAAGGGTGGTTTTCATCGCTGGGGCGTGCGGCATAAATTACCGTGAAGAGGCCAAATGATGCTGCAATAATATTTATAATGGATTCCAGGGCATCGGTAAGAATGGCATTGGAATGTGTAATATTCCATGCAATGAATTTTCCGATCGTAACCACCAGGCCGATGAATAAAACCGAAAGCATAATGGATGCCTTCCGTTTATTTTCCAGTTCTGAAACAGTATTCATGTCAGAAGAATTCCACTTCGGTGGCGCCATAGCCGTATTTTTCTGGAGGAGCGTCTCCAAATCGGATCATCGGATATTTTTTTAACTCTTCACGGATCGCACTTTTCAGCACTCCCTGGCCAACGCCATGTATAAATGTAATTTTATTCAGCCGGTTCACCACAGCATGATCCATCTCCTGTGTAAAAAACCGGATCTGAAAAGCGAGAATCTGCGCATTGGACATCCCGGATGAATCCTTCAGAAGCTGTTCGATATGAAGATCCACATCTTTTTGCCGGGTCAGCATGAACCTTTCACTTCTGTCTCTGCCCTTTGCATTCTGCGAAGAGCGTCGTCTTTCTTCGTCTTCCCTGTGCTGGTATTTTTCAAGAAGGTTTTTCAAATCCGGTGTCTGTTCTGCGTTTATCACATATAACGGCATGAGCAATGTTTGTTCATCAGGCCCCCTCAGCAGCCGAATATATTCCGGATCGAGGAAATCGGAGCTGGAAAAAACAAGTTGCTTTACTGCAGGCAGGCGGAACACATATTCGCCGTCACCATAAAAAAGAAACTGAAACTCAAAACCGTTAAACCGGTACATTTCATCCTGGCTGAAAACACCAAGGTGGTGTTCATTCCGGGGCTGGAGGATGCCTGCATCAATGCCAGATCTCATGTCCTCCACCTGACGTGACGCGGTAAACACCACACTATAGGAGGTGTTGTTGACGAGGATGAGGTCAATATCTGTCGTAAGCGGAGCTTTTTCATTGTGCAGCCTCACGGCAGCATACAAAGTCTGATCATGATCCAGAGAGGGAATAATCCGTGTTGGCACCGGAGACGCCGGGGGTGTCGGTGAAATACCTTCCATACCGGGATGAGCCGCTGTCTCTGACGGTACTCCTGCTTTCGGATCAAATCCGAATTCAACCCTGACCAGTTCCTTTTCGTCCGTAATATGGGTGAAGCCATGGGAATCAATAACTTCGAACCTGTTGTGTGTGAGTATCCTGCTGACCTCACCTTCAACATTTTCGTTCAGAAACCGTACTTTATCCCCTATTCTGAACTTCATTTGCGTCCATCAAAATTTAGCATGAAATTAATGAATCAAAAAACATTTCGTAACAGGATCCCCGAAGCGGGGACCGCACCGCTACCCGAAGATTTTCGGGCTCATGGTATTTTCATGCAAGATCGGAAATTCAGGCTGTACACCTCAAGTTGCAGGACAAGAAAATCTCCATAATGTCCAATCGGTTTTTTTTACAGCGAATTATGAAATATCCCTCCGGATATTGTAACTTTACATCCAAATGATTTTATCTGCGATCCCCTGTAATCATTTCGCTGTGATTTATTGAGTCGTTTTCACTTCTATGGATTTCATCCAACAGTTTAGTGATTTTATTTTACATATTGACCGGCATCTCGAAGAGATGGTTGCGCGGTATGATCAGGTGGCCTATATCCTGCTGGCAACAATTATTTTCTGTGAAACAGGGCTGGTTATTACACCTTTTCTGCCTGGAGACTCCTTACTATTCGCAGCAGGAGCACTTGCTGCCAAAGGCTTGTTATCAGTAGAGTTACTTATTCTGCTTTTATTTATCGCGGCAGTAGTCGGCGATAATACCAATTATTTCATTGGAAATTTACTGGGCCACCGCATTCTGACTTCCAGGAAACCCCTGGTTCGCAAAGAATACATTGACCGGACACACTCCTTTTATGAAAAACATGGCGGAAAAACCGTCATTATTGCCCGGTTCATTCCCATTATCCGGACCTTTGCCCCATTTGTGGCCGGGTTGGGAAGTATGACCTACAAGAGATTTCTCAAATTCTGCCTGCTTGGCAACCTGCTCTGGATCTGCGGATTTATCCTGGCCGGTTTTGCCTTCGGCAATATTCCTTTTGTAAAGGATAATTTTTCCATGGTGGTTCTTGGCATTATCTTTTTGTCAATGCTTCCAATGGTCATTGCTTTTATCAAATCAAGATTCTTTAAAAAAAGTACTGCGAACTAGTTCTATTAATCTTAAAATTAAAAATTCATGAGGCGTTTTGGTTTATTCGGACACCCCCTTGAGCATTCTTATTCAAAAAAATTTTTCTCCGAAAAATTTCAACGGGAAGGGCTCAGCGATTGTGTTTACGAAAATTATGATTCAGAAAATATTTATGATCTTAAAAAGGTTATCCATGATAACCCAGACCTGGAAGGCCTGAATGTTACCATTCCTTTCAAGATGGATGTTATACCCCTCCTGGATAACCTGGATGACATCAGTCAGAAAATCGGTGCGGTAAATACCGTCCGTATTCACAGATCGGAAAACGGCAAAATTTCCCTGCACGGCTACAATACGGATGCATGGGGTTTTGAACTTGCCATCCGTCCCATACTCAGGCCGCACCACCGGCGTGCCCTGATTCTCGGTACGGGCGGCTCTGCAAAAGCAGTGAGCTATGTCTTTCGTAAACTGAATATCGAACACTTTTTTGTGACCCGTGAGGATTCACGGTTTCATTATATTTATTCGGACCTGAATCAGAATACCATGAAGGCATTTCAGATCATTGTGAATACCACCCCGCTCGGCATGTATCCTGACGTGGAAAAGTTCCCCGCTATTCCGTATGAATTTCTGACACATAAAAATCTTTGCTTCGATCTTATCTACAATCCTGCACAGACTAAATTTCTGGAAAAAGCCAAGGATGCAGGAGCGTTTATCCATAACGGATTCCGTATGTTGAGGCTCCAGGCGGAAAAATCCTGGGAGATCTGGAATGAGCCGGTTTTTGCCGGATAATTGGTATTCTGTTTCGAAAAGGCCAGCTTACAACGGCCCTTTTGTAGTTAACGGCCTGCACCTGAAACCGGGCGATTCAATAACTTTGCATGCTGCCAGCATCCAATGCCATTCAGAATTATTTCAGACTTTAAACCTACGGGGGATCAGCCGGAAGCAATACGTCAGCTCAGTGAAGGGCTGATCCGTGGTGACCATGCCCAGACATTACTCGGTGTAACCGGTTCGGGAAAAACTTTTACCATCGCCAATGTAATTGAACGCGTCCAACGACCCACCCTGATACTGAGTCATAATAAAACGCTGGCCGCCCAGTTGTACGGCGAGTTCAGGCAATTTTTCCCCGATAATGCGGTAGAATATTTTGTATCCTACTATGATTATTACCAGCCGGAAGCATATATACCTACCACAAATACCTATATTGAAAAAGACCTGTCTATTAATGATGAAATAGAAAAACTCCGCCTCAGTACCACCACCTCTCTTCTCAGCGGGAGAGAGGATGTGCTGGTTGTCAGCTCTGTTTCCTGTATCTACGGAATAGGAAATCCTGCGGACTTTAAAAACAATACGATCCGTGTGAAAGAGGGTGAAAGGATCAGTAGAAATGCATTTTTGCATAGCCTTGTTACCTCGCTGTATTCCAGGTCGGACGTGGAGTTTTCAAGAGGAAAATTCAGGGTCCGTGGCGAAACGGTGGATGTTTTCCTCGCTTATGGCGACATCGCCTACCGGTTTTGTTTTTTTGGAGATGAAATCGAAGAAATCGTTTCCATTGAACCCGTTAGCGGCAGGACCATTGAAAAACATTCGGCAGTGACCGTTTATCCCGCCAATATTTTTGTTACCAGCGCAGACAAACAACTTGAGGCGATCTGGCAAATCCAGGAGGACATGGTGAAACAGGTAGAATACATGAAATCACTTGGTCAGCACCTTGAGGCGAAAAGACTGGAGGACCGGGTTACCTATGATCTTGAAATGATACGGGAACTGGGATATTGTTCGGGTATTGAAAATTACAGCCGGTATTTTGACGGCCGTTCATCCGGTCAGCGGCCTTTTTGCCTGATTGACTATTTCCCTGATAATTTTCTGATTGTGATTGACGAAAGCCATGTTACGGTTCCGCAGATCAGGGCCATGTACGGCGGTGACAGGTCACGAAAACTCAACCTGGTGGAATACGGATTCCGGTTACCCGCAGCTCTGGACAACCGGCCACTAAAGTTCGAGGAATTTGAATCCATGGTACACCAGGTAATTTATGTCAGCGCCACACCGGCAGATTATGAATTGCAACAGAGCGAGGGAATTCTGGTGGAGCAGATTATTCGTCCGACAGGACTGCCTGATCCGGTGATTGAGGTGAGACCCAGCCTGAACCAGGTGGATGACCTGCTGGAAGAAATTGATAAAACCACCAGGGAAGGCCAGCGGGTACTGGTTACTACGCTTACAAAAAGAATGGCAGAAGAACTGACTAAGTACATGTCAAAGCTGAATGTCAACGTCAGGTATATCCATTCTGAAGTGGAGACCCTGGACCGTGTCGAACTGCTTCGCGACCTCCGGTTGGGTAACATAGATGTCCTGGTAGGGATTAACCTCCTGCGTGAAGGACTGGACTTGCCGGAGGTTTCACTGGTCGCCGTTCTGGATGCGGATAAGGAAGGCTTTCTCAGGAGCAACCGCTCCCTCACCCAGACGGCAGGACGTGCTGCCCGGAATATCAACGGCAGGGTAATCTTTTATGCAGACACCATTACCGAAAGCATGCAAAAAACGATGGATGAAACTTCGCGCAGACGGGAAAAACAGCTCCGGTATAATGAGGAACATGGCATAGTACCAAAACAAATCGTTCGTTCCAGGGAAAGCATCCTGAATCAGACACGGGTGGCAGATTCAAAAGGCGCAGAAGAAAAAGCCTATGTTGAAGCCGCCCAACTCAGTGTTGCTGCGGATCCGGTAGTACAATATATGGGACCTGACCAGTTGAAAAAACTAATATCACAAACCCGGAAGTCCATGGAAAAGGCGGCGAAGGAACTGGACTTTATTCAGGCGGCAAGATTCAGGG
>JADZBN010000130.1 GCA_020852075.1 Bacteroidia bacterium | reverse complement strand
CCGATATCTGTTTTTTCAGGCCGAGGATTCGTAAAGACCAGACCACAATTTTGGCAATGATCCAGGTTAAAAGATTCACCAGAAACAGTATAATCTTTACACGTTAGAAATGAGGTAAACTCTGCCTTGTGGCACACCGGGCATTCTTTTAGGGTTTCCATAAGGATTGTTTCACGTGAAACATTAACGTCCCAGATATACCATTAATACCGAAATATCGGCAGGGGAAACGCCGCTTATCCTGGAAGCCTGACCCAGTGTTCTGGGTTTGATTTTCGTGAGTTTTTGACGGGCTTCAATGGATAATGAAGAAATGTGGCTATAATCGAAATTTTCCTTTAAAAAAACATTTTCCAGCTTGTCGAATCTTTGAACCATTTCGGATTCTTTTTCAATATACCCCTCATATTTCATGGAAATTTCCGCTTGTTCAAGGATTTCTTTAGAATTTGGAAAATCAATGGATTGAGGAAGATGGGCAAGTTCAGCCAATCTGTCCAACAAAAGGCGCATTTCTATTTGTGGCCGGAGAAGAATACCGTGTAATTTTTGCTTTTGTTGAATAAGACCTGTTCCAAATTCTTCCAACAGCGGGTTGATATCTTGTGGATTGACCGACTGTCTTTTAAAAAATTCAATTATCCGCGTTGTTTCAGAAATTTTCTTCTCAACACGCCTCATTCTAGCATCATCAGCCAGTCCAAGGGCATGACTAACCGGCGTAAGGCGTATATCTGCATTATCCTGACGGAGAAGGGTTCGAAATTCCGCCCTGGAAGTAAACATCCGATAGGGTTCATCTGTTCCTTTGGTGACCAGATCGTCTATCAGTACTCCTATGTAGGCGTCAGAGCGGCTTAAAACGAAGGGAGGCGTATCATTGATTTTCAAATGTGCATTGATTCCTGCCATAATTCCCTGGCAGGCAGCTTCTTCGTAGCCGGTAGTCCCATTGATCTGACCGGCAAAATAGAGGCTTTTTATGCCCTTGGTTTCCAGGGTAAGGTGCAGTTGTTGTGGTGGAAAATAGTCATACTCAATGGCATAACCCGGACGAAACATTTTTGCCTGCTCCAGGCCTGGGATCATTCGTAATGCCCTGAGTTGAACCTCCTCGGGCAATGAAGTACTGAAGCCATTCAAATATATTTCCACAGTATTCCAGCCTTCAGGTTCAACAAACAACTGATGCTTTTCTTTATCTGAAAACCGGTTGATTTTATCCTCAATAGACGGGCCATACCGGGGACCCAAACCCTGAATCCGACCCGTAAACATGGGAGATTTGTCAAATCCTTCCTTAAGGATTTCATGTACCGAATCATTCGTATAGGTAATCCAGCAATTACGTTGTCGGGTTAGGACTGGTGTCTCTGTAAATGAAAATTTTCCCGGAGGCTCATCACCGGTCTGAACCTCCATTTTTGAATAGTCCAGGCTTCTGCCATCCCGTCGGGGAGGGGTACCGGTTTTCATTCTTCCCGATTGAAACCCCAATGAAACCAATTGTTCGGTTATCCCTGTTGCGGATTTTTCTCCAGTTCGGCCGCCTCCGAATTGTTTCTCTCCTATATGAATTATACCGTTCAGAAAGGTGCCGTTGGTGAGGATTACGGCACGGGAAAAAAAATCCAGGCCCATGCCCGTTCTCACCCCAATAACAGACTCATTATCAATGATTAACGAAGAAACCATGTCCTGCCAGAAATCCACATTCGGAGTCTCCTCAAGCATCCTTCTCCATTCGGTGGCAAATACCATCCTGTCGTTCTGGCTTCTGGGGCTCCACATGGCGGCGCCTTTTGACCGGTTTAACATCCGGAACTGGATCATGGACAAATCCGAAACAATTCCTGAATATCCTCCCAGGGCATCAATTTCCCGGACGATTTGTCCCTTGGCAATTCCGCCCATTGCAGGATTACACGACATCTGTGCGATGGTTTGCATGTTCATGGTAATGAGAAGCACCTTTGATCCCATATTAGCCGCTGCCGCCGCCGCTTCACAGCCGGCGTGACCGGCGCCCACCACAATGATGTCGTATCCGGAATTCATGAGGCTGCGAAGGTACTGATTCTTACAGACCGGGGCGAAGTGTCAGGTTTTGACAATCAGCCTGTCCCGCCGCGATTGGTTTTAGCCGCCCCCATATTTTTCTACCTTTGCCCACCGAAATTTTCAGCCTTGAACTCTGGTACATTACACCGGGTAACCGCAACGGGTTTGCTGGTAACACTCGGGATTATTTTCGGTGATATCGGAACATCACCCCTGTATGTGTTAAAGGCGGTCATTGGCAAAGAAGCGATTGGCCCCGACACAGTCCTGGGTGGCATATCCTGTATTTTCTGGACGCTGACGATTCAGACAACGGTCAAGTATGTTATTCTTACCCTCAGGGCGGATAACAAGGGGGAGGGCGGAATTTTTTCGCTTTACACACTTGTACGAAGGGCAAAAATAAAATGGCTGATCTTTCCAACCAGTATTGGAGGTTCCGCACTCCTTGCCGACGGAATCATCACACCGTCCATTTCGGTGTCATCGGCGATTGAAGGACTTCGTTATTTTAACGAGGACATTGATACAGTTCCGATTGTCATCACCATACTTACGGCATTGTTCCTGATCCAGCAGTTCGGGACCCGGTTTGTCGGGAAATTTTTCGGACCTGTGATGTTCACCTGGTTTGTGATGATCGGGACGCTCGGATTGTTCTCAATAGCCGATCATCCGGGAGTACTCAAAGCCATTAATCCCGTGTATGCATACGATCTGCTGGTACTTCATCCCGGCGGGTTCTGGTTACTGGGAGCCGTCTTTCTGTGTACCACCGGCGCCGAGGGATTGTATTCCGACATGGGGCACTGCGGGAGAAGAAATATCCGCGTAAGCTGGATTTTTGTAAAAGTAATGTTGTTGCTCAATTACTTTGGTCAGGGCGCATGGCTGATGACGCATCAGGGTGAATACCTTGGCGATAAGAATCCGTTTTATTCCATCATGCCCGATGATTTCAGGTGGCTGGGACTGATCATCGCAACAGGGGCAACGGTTGTTGCCAGTCAGGCGTTGATTTCCGCTTCCTTCACTCTGATCAACGAGGCGATCCGGCTCAATTTCTGGCCCAAGGTGCGGATTAAATATCCGACGGTGATGAAGGGCCAGTTATACATTCCATCCGTCAACTGGCTGATGTTTGCAGGGTGCATAGGTATTGTACTGCATTTTGAAGAATCCGCAAGGATGGAGGCGGCGTATGGTCTTACTATCAATATTGATATGCTTATGACCTCTGTACTGCTGGTCTTTTATATGTGGATCAGGCGGTTTCGTCAGGGGATCATCGGATTATTTATTTTGATTTATGCCACCGTTGAACTTTCGTTCCTGATTGCCAACCTCAGCAAATTTGTTCACGGAGGTTGGGTCAGCATGATGATTTCATCGGTGATGATCTGGGCTATGTGGTCCTGGTTTACCGCCAGGAAAATCAGAAACCGTTTTGTGGAATTTGTCCGGCTGAAAGAATACCTGCCCTTGCTGCGCGACCTCAGTCATGATTTCTCCATTCCGAAATATGCAACCCACCTGATTTATCTTACCAGCGCTGATAATCCGGATGAAATAGAAGCAAAGGTCATCTATTCCATTCTTCAAAAACAACCCAAACGGGCAGATATGTACTGGTTTGTGCATGTGGATGTACGGGATGAACCATACACCCTGGAGTATAAAGTTACGGAGCTGATAAAAGGAAATATAGTCCGGATTGATTTTCATCTAGGGTTTCGCGTGGAACCACGAATTAATGTGATGTTCCGGAAAGTGGTGGAGGATATGGTTAAGAATTTTGAAGTGGACATCACTTCGCGTTATGAGTCACTGGGAAGGAAAAACCTGATTGGAGATTTCCGGTTTGTTGTGATGGAAAAATTCCTCAGTTATGAAAACGAACTTCCCTTTTATGAAAAAATTATCCTGGATCAATACTTCCTCATGAAGAAAATCTCATTATCCGAGGAGAGGGCTTTTGGCCTTGATACCAGTTCGGTTACCATTGAAAAAGTCCCGCTTATTGTCAACCCGGTCGGGGATATCAGCATGAAACGGTTACGGTAAAGGGAGGTCGTTAATTTTTAACTTACATTTTTATGCCACTTAAACCAAAGACAGCTAAAGAATCCATGGCAGTGCTTACGGAATTTGTACTGCCGAACGACACCAACACGCTGAGCAACCTTATGGGGGGCCGGCTGCTTCACTGGATGGATATTGCAGCCGCCATAACTGCTCACCGGCACTGCGGAAGGGTAGTCGTAACTGCATCTGTAAATAATGTGAGTTTTAACCAGCCCATCCGGCTGGGCGAAATCGTTACCCTGAAGGCCAAGATTTCCAGGGCATTCACTTCCTCGATGGAAGTATTTATTGATGTCTGGGTGGAGAATACCTTCAGTGGCGAACAAAAGAAATGCAATGAAGCCATATACACTTTTGTTGCCGTTGATCAGTCGGGCAATCCGATAGATGTACCTCCACTGATACCTGAGACACCCGAAGAAAAACAACGGTATGACAGTGCGCTGCGACGTCGCCAGTTGTCTCTTATACTTGCAGGAAAAATGAAGCCCGACGATGCCACCGAACTCAAGGCATTGTTCTTCCCCAAAGCGTAGATAACATATATTTCAAAGACCCCATGGCCTCCCTATCGTGAGCCTGTCTGACCATCGCCGCGTTACTACCGCCGGCCTGCTTGTAACCCTGGGTATTATTTACGGTGATATCGGCACCTCACCGCTTTATGTCCTTAAGGCTGTAATAGGCAGGCAGCCGGTTTCAGACTTGCTGGTATTGGGCGGGATTTCCTGTGTCTTCTGGACACTCACCCTGCAGACAACGGTTAAATACGTAATCCTTACTCTCAGGGCAGACAATAAAGGCGAAGGAGGCATCTTTTCCCTTTATGCACTGGTCAGGCGGACCAAAACAAAATGGCTTTTATGGCCTGCGATTATCGGAGGTTCCGCACTGCTTGCCGATGGTATTATTACTCCCCCGATTTCCATATCCTCTGCCATAGAAGGCTTGCATACCTTCAGTGAGGATATTCCTGCCGTTCCCATAGTAATAACCATTCTGGTAATTCTGTTTTTCATCCAGCAGTTTGGAACAGAAATAGTAGGAAAATTCTTCGGGCCGGTAATGCTTGTATGGTTTTCCATGATCGGCATCCTTGGTGTTACGGCCATAGTCCATGAGCCGGGCGTATTAAAAGCCATCAATCCCTATTATGCATTCACGCTGCTAACCCAATTTCCGGGAGGATTCTGGCTGCTGGGTGCTGTATTTCTCTGTACTACGGGAGCCGAGGCCTTGTACAGTGATTTGGGCCATTGCGGGAGAAAAAACATACGGATTACCTGGATGTTCGTAAAGACAACATTGCTGCTTAATTATTTCGGACAGGGTGCCTGGCTTCTTCAGAAGTCATCCGGCTACCTTGGGAACCTGAATCCGTTTTATGAAATGATGCCAAGGTGGTGGATTATTCCGGGTATCATCATTTCCACTACAGCAGCCATTGTAGCCTCGCAGGCCCTGATCAGCGGATCTTTCACCCTCATCAACGAAGCCATACGGCTGAACTTTTGGCCCAAGGTACGCATCGTGTATCCAACCGACCGGCGGGGTCAGTTGTATGTTCCCGCAGTTAACTGGCTGTTGTTTGCAGGATGTATGGCAATTGTGCTTTACTTCCGCGAAAGTTCAGGGATGGAAGCCGCCTACGGACTGGCGATCATCATAACCATGCTGAGTACAACCACCCTGCTGGCCTATTACCTGTATCTGAAACGGGTGAAACCAGGATGGATTGCCGCATTGCTGCTGTTGTTTTTTACGGTGGAAATTTCTTTCCTCATTGCCAACCTGGACAAGTTTCCTCATGGAGGATGGATCACCATATTGATTGCAAGCGGACTGATTTTGCTGATGAAAACCTGGTATGCGGCACGAAAAATAATAAACCGGTTTACTGAATTTATTAAGATTGACAGTTACCTCCCGTTGCTGAGGGAACTGAGCAATGATCTCAGTGTACCGAAGTACGCCACCCACCTGGTATATCTTACCAGTGCCAACTATACCGATCAACTGGAATCAAAGATAATTTATTCGATTTTCCAGCGACAGCCCAAGCGGGCAGATTTATACTGGCTGGTGCATGTGGATGTCCAGGACGAGCCCTATACTCTCGAATACTTTGTAACGGTTCTTGCCAGCCAAAAAGTAATCCGGATTGATTTTCGTATTGGTTTCCGGGTAGAGCCGAGAATCAACCGCATGTTCAGGAAGGTTGTTGAGGAAATGGTCAGAAACTCAGAAGTTGATGTATTGTCACGCTATAAAAGCCTGGGTAAAAAACATATCATAGGGGACTTCAGGTTTGTGGTGATGGAAAAGTTTTTGAGCTATGAAAACGAATTACCCCTGGCAGAAAAACTGACCATGGACACGTATTTCATCCTGAAGAAACTCAGCCTGTCTGAACCCCGGGCATTCGGGCTTGATACCAGCTCGGTTATCGTGGAGCAAGTACCGTTGCTGGTACATCCTGTGGGTGAACTGCCCCTGAGACGGATCTATTGATTTTCCTGAGCCCCGTCCTTTTTCCGTTCGTTCAGCACCCAGTAGATTCCCCTCACATTGGCTTTCCATTCTGGCAGCATGTATATCAGGATAATTTCTTCGATCAGGTTCAGTGCAGTCAGGACGACAGCAGGATAAAACAAACCAAGCAGGGGTTGGGGAAACAGAAAGGTAAAAATGAAAAACAGCCCCTGCAGGATGGCAGCAACTTTTGCCGAATAGGCATGAAAGCTTGTCGTGGTATGATACCGGTAAAAGGCATAGGCCATTTGGAAGAGAAACAACACCAGCAACGTCATCAAAGAGAACATTTCTTTCCGTACAAAATCAGGTTTCAGTACCATGAGTCCTATTATGGCCGCAATTACGGTAAAGTCGTCTGCCACGGAATCCAGCCTGGCACCAAGTACACTGTTTACCCTATAGCGTCGTGCAAGAAAACCGTCAATAAGGTCGGTGAAAAAGCTCACCGGCAGAAGCCATCGAAAAAGATCGTGGGCATCTTTAAAAATAAGGAATATCAAAACGGGGGCCATCAGCAACCGGTAAAAAGTAATTCCGTTTACGATATAGTAGGCGCCACGGCTCATACCACCAATGTAAGGATAAAAGTAAAAATCTCCATGTCAGGAATTCCTGCAAAATAGATCCAGACCGGTGGAAGTGGCCACGGACCTGGCAAGCAAAGCTCCCTCGCTGCTGAAGGGCCAGTAAAATAATGCTTTCACCGGATGTATTTCCCGTATGGCAGCAATTGCATCGAGGGTCAACTGTTTTGCAATTCCTTTTTTTCGGAATTCGGGCAATACCAGTGCCGAACAAAGGTATATGGCCTGATATTCGCCACCCGGATGTGTGAGTTGAAAAAGTTCTTTTTCAGAAATCTCTTTTTTCAGAAACCGGTGCATAATTTCCAGGCTTACCGGTATTATAAGTATCCAGGCTACCGGGCCATCTTCCACAGCATATTCCGTAACACAGGCCGGATGAATTTTCTTCAGCCGGTTAAGTACATTTTGATCAACATTGAGCTGGGAAGGGTCAGTCCTGACGGCGAAGACCTCATCTGCAAGACGAATCATTCGCTCGTAATTATTTGTTGCCATTTGTAAACGGGAATAAGTACATACGTTGGAGCCTAAAACAGTATATTAGCAACTACCATGTATGTTGTATGTTGAAGCCATTGCAGAAGTGCCGGCAGAAATCAGCACTTCAAATATCCTGTTTTTTACCTGATCCACTGTAACCGGGAATTGAAAAAATTCATACATTCATTACCTGTTACTATGGCAGGTCTATCCTTCACAGATTTGGGTTGCGTATAAACACAGGAGAGTGAAAAGTTATTTAGAAGTCTTATCAACAATAACTTTATCCTATAATACTTCAACTATTCCCGCTTTCGGCAAAGTCTTCATTTCACCGTTTTTGAGATGGGTTCTGTGAAATAGCTGTGATTGCATGATTTCTTTCTGGAAAGCAGAAAAAATAATTTTAATTATAAAATACAGGCAGTATGCATAAAAGCCGGTTAGAAGCATTCAGCGATGGCGTACTAGCCATTGTCATTACCATAATGGTACTTGAAATGAAAGTGCCGCATGGACAGGAGTGGGCGAACCTGAAAGAACTGTTGCCTGTTTTTTCCAGTTATGTTTTAAGTTTTTTGTACGTAGGAATTTACTGGGGAAATCATCATAACCTGCTTCATGTGGCAAAAAAGATCAATGCGTACATTATGCTTGCCAACCTTCATTTACTGTTTTGGCTCACACTCATCCCCTTCACCACTGCATGGATGGGTGAAAACAGTTTTGGGCCTAATACCGTTGCTCTCTACGCAGGCAATCTGACCTGTGCGGGTATTGCCTATTTTATTCTTCAGAAATCCATTGAAAAAACACTGGAGTCAAACCATAAATTCAGGGTGGCGTTGCGGCATCACTCGGTAAAGGGCATTATATCCCAGGTTGCCTATGCTTTGGCAATTCCGCTCGCATACGTTGAACCTGTTGTTTCCGGACTTATTTTTCTTGTAACCGCACTGATGTGGATAATCCCCGACAGAAAAATCGAAAAAGTACTGGATCTGTAAAGACCATTTCTGAATTACAATACATCCGGTTTTTTATCCATCCGGTATAGCAGATACGAACCACAGAGCGCAATGCTGCTGAGGATATACCAGGTATTTTCAAAATCAAAAAGTTCCACAGCGTGCATACCTGCATTGTGACTAATTATGAGAGAAATGGAAAATGCAAGGCTATAGAATGCCATATACTGACCCTGATTCCCTCTTTTTGAATATTCCATGGCAACGGTATTTGCAAAAGGAAACGTGAGCATCTCACCCAGGGTCATAAAACACATTCCTGCGATCAGTACACCCTTCCAGGCAGTAATATTCAATATCAGCAGGCTGATGGCAAGAGAAAGGGAGCCTATGCACATAATCCATAATTTTGAAAACCCAATCCGTTCCAGGGTATGGACCAGGGGCATTTCGAAAAGGAAGACCAGGAAGCCATTCATGGCCATCAGCAACCCGATATGAAATTCATCAAGTCCCTGTTGTTGTTTGTAGTAGAGAGGAACCGTGGAAAAATACTGGAAGAATACGATACCAAACAATACCAGTGAGAAAATAAACATCCTGTAACTGTTGTCCTTGTAGGCAGATTTTTTTTCTGCAGGGACTTCCGGATTCCGGACGTGTGTTTTTCCCGGATGCAGGAATTGCAGCAATGCCAGGCCTGCCGCAATACTGGTAATGCCATCCACCCAGAACAATCCGTGATAACTCCATACTGAAATAATGAATCCGCCAGTCGCAGGCCCCAGAGTAAAACCAAGGTTGATGGCAAGTCTTACCAGGGTGGAAGAACGTGTCTTATTTCCTGCATTGCTGAACAGGTTTAAAGCCACAAAAAGGGCCGGACGAAAGGCATCTACAAAAGACATTAGGATAAATATGGAAAGGCAGAACACCCAAAAGCCCGTGACAAACTGGAGCAGTATGAAGCAGACCCCCGACAGCACCAGGCTCAGCACCATAACCCTGTGGGGTCCAGATTTATCCGTCAGCCTTCCACCCAGCCAGGAGCCTGCTACGGAACCCAGTCCGAAACAACTCATCATCCATCCTGTCTGATCAAGGCTAAATCCCATTTTACCGGTCAGGTAAATTGAAAGGAAGGGAATCACCATGGATCCTGCCCTGTTTATAAGGGTTATCAATGCAAGGTACCATACCTCCTTACTGAGACCCTTATAAGAGCGAAACAGGAACATCGGTTGAGGCAGGTTTATACTGTGGAGGAGAAAAAGCGGAATTACGGTTTGTTGCTGCCGGCAATGCTTTCCAGGGGAATATCCTTCATACACCTGAAATGTTTCCTGGGGCATTTTTCAAAGCCCAATTTGGTACAAGGCCTGCATGACAGCTTCTGAACTTCCCGGACAGTCGAAAGGCCAGCGCCAAAACCTCCATAAGAATTATCATAGAGCGGGGTCATTCCAAAGGCGGGGATGGTCTTTCCCCATACCGAAATAATGGGTTTATTAAACGCCGCTGCAATATGCATTAAACCGGTGTCGTGTGTAATTACACGTGACGATTTTTTTAAGACTGCAGCGGAACCATTAAGCGGAAGCCTGCCGCAAAGATTTAATACATGGCTACCGGCCAGTTGAGCAATCTGTTCCCCTCTTGTTTTGTCTTCCGGACCTCCAAGAAGGACCACCGGATGCTGAATTTTTTTACAAAGCTCTGTGATCCGTGAATCGGGCAGGCGTTTGGTTGCGTGTTTGGCACCGATAACAAAGGCTGTATAATATTTTCGTTGATCTTCAGGAACCACCCCGGCCAGGGATTCTTCTTCAGGTGTCAGAAAATAATCCAGGCCCCTGCCATCATATTTTACACCATAAGACGCAACCGTTTCCATATATCTGTCAACAATATGAACAGGGGGAAGCAGGTTGATCTTTGTATTCACCATAATCCATTTTTCAACATTCAGTTTCCGGAATGAATGGCTTTTTATTCCGGTTCTCAGCTTAATACTCCAGGTTCTGATGTTGTGATGCAGGTCAATAATCGCATCGAATCCAAGAGACTTTATTTCAGGCAGCAGTTGTTTCAGTGAGCCTGAGAACAGGTGCAGGTGGTCAATGTACGGGTTGTTTTGCAGAACCGGTTTAAACGCTGCGCCCGTCAGATAATGAATTTCCGCGCCGGGAAGTTGCTGTTTCAGGCACCGGATAACCGGCGTTGTCAGCACAATATCGCCAATGGACGAAAAACGGATTATGAGAAATCGCACAGAAGAAGAGTTGTCCGGTTCAGACCGCCTCAGGACGAACGTAAAATTAATCAAAAGATTCATGCATCTTTGCTTCATGCTGTTAACCGATTCGCACACCCACTTATACGCAGAGGAGTTTGACACCGACAGGGATGAACTTCTGGAAAAGGCCGTACAGTCAGGTGTCGGTTATTTTTGTATGCCGAACATTGACAGCACCTCGGTACATTCCATGCTTTCCCTGGAAAAACGGTATCCGGGCCGTTGTTTCGCCATGATGGGCCTGCATCCCTGTTCGGTAAAAGAAAATTTCCGTGAAGAACTGAATACGGTAGAAAGCTGGTTCATGCGAAGGAAGTTTATAGCGGTGGGGGAAATAGGACTGGATCTGTACTGGGATAAAACGTTTGTACGGGAGCAGGAAGAGGCTTTTTTGTTTCAGGCTGCATTGGCTGACCGGTACCGGGTGCCGCTCGTGATTCATAGCAGGGAGTCATTCGATCGGATAGCAGACCTTCTGCAGAGCCATCCCAAACTGCCTCCGCAGGGAATATTTCATTGTTTTACCGGAACGGCAGCTCAGGCCAAGCGCGCCATTGACCTTGGATTTTACCTGGGGATAGGAGGGGTACTTACTTTTAAAAATTCCGGGCTGGACAGCGTCATTACGGACATCCCCCTTGAACGCCTGGTATTGGAGACCGACGCACCCTATCTGGCTCCGGCTCCTTACCGCGGGAAAAGAAATATTCCCGAATACCTGAGGCTGATTGCGGAGAAGATCGCATCGGTGAAAAATGTTTCCATAGATCTTGTGTCGGAAGTTACTACGGCAAATGCTGTACAGTTATTCGGCTTAGCGCCAATCAATCCATGATTTCATGAACCGAAAAAAAAAACAAGTCAGGAAAAAAATTCTGATCATTTATACGGGAGGAACCATCGGTATGATACATCAGGCAAGGACACACACCCTGGTTCCTTTTGATTTCAGGGAAGTATCGCGGCAGATACCCGAACTCCATCATTTGAATTGTAATCTGGGATACCATGCGTTTGTACATCCTATTGATTCTGCCAATGCACAACCGTCGTTTTGGGAAGAGCTTTCACAGGTTGTCCGTAAGAATTACAGGAGGTATGACGGATTTATTGTTTTACACGGAACGGATACCATGGCATATACGGCATCAGCGCTGAGTTTTTTGCTTGAGAATAATGGAAAGCCGGTGATTCTCACGGGATCTCAACTGCCGCTTGGCGCCATCCGGACGGACGCCAAAAGAAATCTGATTACATCAGTGCAGATTGCAGCAGGAGATATCCCTGTTCCTGAAGTTTGTATTTATTTCAACAACCGGCTGTTCCGTGGTAACCGTTCTGAGAAATATACTTCGAGTAAGTTTGAAGCATTTGAATCGTACAATTATCCTCCGCTTGCCGAAGCAGGAACACACATCCTGTTTAACAAGGATGCCCTGATGAAAAAGCCGGGCACACCATTAAAAGTCCACTCAGGATTTGATACCAATATTGCATTGATAAAGATTTTCCCCGGTATTCACCGGGATGTAATTGATATCACCCTGCGCACGCCAAATCTGAAAGCGGCTGTCCTTGAAACCTTCGGCAGCGGCAATGCACCTACTGACAAGGCATTCATTTCTGTGTTGGATCAGGCCATACAGCGCGGGATACTGCTTATCAATGTTTCACAGTGCAGCGGCGGGACGGTGGAGCAGGGAAAATATGAAACGAGTTATCACCTGGCAAAGGCGGGAGTAATTAGCGGAAGGGACATAACCACCGAGGCGGCACTGACCAAACTGATGTTTTTATTCGGTCAGAAGTATGCACCAGAAAAAGTAAGGAAATTATTTGAAAAAAATCTTCGTGGAGAAATGAATTGATACGTGGCCGGCTATCAGTTCAGGGAGGGATCGTTGAAGGGATAGAGCAGACCGTACACGTGACCGGAGCGAAGCAGGGAAATATGCCAGAGATCGCGTGATGCGGTATTGAAAAGCTGGCGGTTGTTGATATTACCCACCCACCATTTTCCCTGCAGGATTTCATCTTCCAGCTGTTTTGGATACCATTTCACAAATCCCGCATAAAAATTTATGTTGCCAAATGATGCACCCTTCTTAAGCAGAAATTCACTGTCGCCGCCGAGAAACAACCCGTTTCCGAGTATATGTGCGCCGGGGAACCGGGGATTTTCATGAATATAATTGATGTAATGAAGATCTGCAGGTCCGCCGTACATCAGTTCCTGGTCAACGGGAAGGTCCACGACAAAATCACGAACCAATGCGTTGGTTTTCTTGTTGAGTAGCAGTCCGACGGTACCCTCCTCTTCGTGTTCGATAATCATAATTACGGAGCGTTGCCAGGTTTCATCCTGCCAGAATGGCTGTGCAATGAGGATGGATCCGGTTTCAACTGCGGAATACTCTTTGATGCGGAGGTAGGGGTCTTTTTTCATGGCATCAGGATTTAATACACGTAATTATTCAAGAACCGTTCCAGAAAAGTGTTAAAGAAAGGCTAAAATTTACACGAAACCACCTATTTATTCAGAAATTCAGCTCAGAAGCACCAACAGAAATTTTTACATCAGATTTCCGGTCTTTCATATATCTGGTGATGAAATAGCAGGCAACGTACTATCTGTGAAAGAATGCATTATGGACTAAATAATGAAAATTCATTATCAGATCCGAGTGGGATTTCCGAATAATCTTCAATAAAAAAGCCAGGGAATGTATTGTGACATGTTAACCGGCAGTAGTTACAGTGGTTGTTTCGATAGGGTTTGTTGAAAGCGCGGCTATTAATCAGAGTCCGCAAGGTGCATGCAAAAATCATGAGCGGATTCTTTCATCAGGAGGTATTGATCCCGTAAAAATATTCTTAATTTTGAAAGATACTGTTTTACGGTTCACCGGGTATGCAAAAAGGCGGGTTCTTGTTTTTTATTTTAATTTTCAATCTGGCGACAAACCAGTATGTATCAGGACAGCGTGAAAGAAGAGTGTCGGAAGCGATTGCTCTTTTCCAGGGTCTAACCCCTTCTGCGGTCACGTTGCCCCGACAGTCAGTGCGAAAGATTTCAGCAGGGCAGGAGAGTGGGGGTATTATGTCAAACCTTGCCTTAAGGAAAACCAGTCAGGAGTTTTTCGGGGGATTGCCCTGCCGGCTGGCCAGCACAGACACCTTTGTTGTCGGGGCAACACCCGGTGATACGGTGCGCATTACCGGTCCATGGACCAACAACGGACCCATATTCATTCTGAACGATGGCGTACTGATTTTTGATTCAGCAGACGTTACTCTTCCTGGCAACATCTATATCACAGGGCAGGGAACACTCACTGCCACTCATAGCCAGTTTTTTATTCCTCAGCAGTATTTTTATCAGCGTTCTGTTCTGGTACTCAATCAGGCGACCTTGTCCCTCAGTGATTGCAGGCTGGATTTCGGAGGGATGGCCCACAACCTGCTCGTGGCAGATCAAGCCGCAGTCATATTTAATAATGTATTTCAAAACGACTGGACTACAGCCGGACTGTATGGGCATCCCAGTGTACGAATCAACGGAACCAATCTTGCGGGTGAATACATAATTACCGATTCTTCGGATGTACAGTTCAAAAACACCACCACACTTATATTGTGGCACAAGGTTCCGGCAGGGGCGACCATGAACTGGAGTTTTCCTGCAGGAGACACATTGTACCAGTATGTTTGCAATTCAGCGCAGACGGGTATCAGCGGAATAGGCTATACCGTTTCAGTTGATTCCAGTTATGATTGTATGTGGGGTCTTATGCCGGTGAACGGATCCAGTGTTTCCATTTCAAATTCCACCATTCGTGCTATCGGGCTTTGGTTTACACAGGCCGATACAGTCACGGTCTCAGGCCTGGTGAACAACAGCAGTTATTCATCCTTCACCGCACCGCTAATCGACAGGACACTTCAATTAAGCAGCTCATCTGTAAGTACCTGGAGCCTGTATGTTTTTGACAACAGCCGCGTGGAGGTAACCGGCAGTATTTACGGTGAATCCGGGACACAGGGAAGATCACAACTTATTGCGTCATCGGTATTTTGTGACGGAAGCGGAGGATTTTTCTGGGCTACCGATACGTCGGTTTCGATTGCAAGCGGCACCACGGTTTCTTCTTATGTCCGGAGTGAAAAGAATGGAATATTAATTTTTGGTTATGGATCTGTTGGTATTGCCGCCACGGCCATCGGGAAATCTGTGCTTATTGTTGTTCAAAGCAGTCTCTTGCAGGATCCTGTTGCAGAGGAGGGCTCGGTGGTGTGGTATCAGAGTATTGACGGTCCGGTCACGGGCTATACGGATAATACGGTAAACATCACCGGTTCGGTCTGGCTGGACCAGGGGCCCGAAGGCTCCTTTATGGATTTTAATCAGTATGCTGTCTCGTACAGGCCGTCGGGGGGATCCACATGGATACCGGTTATTACAAACGCGGTTTCGGAAATCCGTCATTCTGTTTTATGTACCTGGAATACCACCGGGTTGAGTGCAGGCACCTATGAGATTCGTCTTACCGGTTTCAACAACTTGGGTGACAGTGTGGATGCGATTAAAGGCATAACCCTGCTGCCGGGTTTTCTGGGAACAGATGAAATAACCTCACGGATGAAAGCAACAGTATTTCCCAATCCTGCACATGGGATACTGAATATTTTATTTCAGAGAAGGCATGAATCGGCTCTCCGGATATCACTGACAGATATGTATGGCAAGGAAGTATTACAACAAGAGGCGGGAATGCCCGGAGATCATGTCCTGATTCCTGTACAGGATATTTCCGGGGGGCTGTACTTCCTGAATATTTCAGATGACAGGCAGATACAAAACCTTCCGGTGATTGTTGAATGATTCATCCGGTGTTGCTGCCGCAGATACATCGGGGTGGGACAGTGACCATGGTGTTTGTAAAGATGGAATTCATAGAATTGAATACCCGGGATGCACATTTGACGGGGTTGGGGCGGGGAATCATTTTTTTTTCATTTGAAAAACCTAATTTGTCAAAAGTAATTTTTAACCTGAGTGTATGCGTGAAGCCATTCGTTTTTCCCTGTTTACCTTTTTCATTGCCGGGCTGATAGTATGTACGATACTCTGGCCTGTGTACGGATTCAGCACCCTGGGTGTTTTGATATTCACGGTTGGTTTGTATAATATTTTCCAGAAAAAGCATACGATCCTCAGGAATTATCCTGTGATCGGATATATGCGTTACCTGCTGGAGATGATTGGCCCGGAACTGCATCAGTATTTTGTGGAATCCAATACTGATGGAAAGCCCATTGACAGGAATCACAGAGCCTATGTATATGAGAGGGCCAAACTGCAAAACGAAACACATCCATACGGCACCGAACTGGATGTAAATGTGGAAGATTTCAAATGGATGCAGCACAGCATTTATCCTGCAGAACGGCTGAAGGAGTATCCCCGGGTTACGGTAGGCGGTGAATCCTGCAGGCAGCCCTATTCGGCCAGTTTGTTCAACATATCTGCGATGAGTTATGGATCGCTCAGTAAGAATGCGGTGATGGCACTGAACCTTGGTGCAAGGGCCGGTAATTTTTTTCATGATACAGGCGAGGGAGGTATTTCCGAATATCACCTGAAGGGCGGAGACCTGGTGTATGAAATCGGAACCGGATATTTCGGCTGCCGTACCATTGACGGGAAATTCGATGCGGAAAAATTCAAGGAGAAAGCAGCGCTTCCCCAGGTAAAGATGATTGAAATTAAAATTTCACAGGGCGCAAAACCGGGCCACGGCGGTGTATTGCCTGCTGTGAAAAACACTCCGGAAATAGCAGCCATCCGCGGGCTGAAGCCCTATACAACAGTAATTTCCCCGCCGGCGCACAGCGCCTTTCATGATGCAAAAGGATTGTTAATTTTTATACAGCAGTTGAGGGAATTATCCAGGGGTAAGCCGGTTGGGTTCAAGCTGGCGATTGGCAGTAAGGATGAATTCAGGGAGATCTGCCGCCAGATGGCAGCAACGGGAATATGCCCTGATTTTATCACTGTGGACGGAGCAGAAGGAGGAACCGGTGCTGCGCCGATTGATTTTTCCAATTATGTGGGGATGCCCTGGGAAAATGCACTGGTATTTGTTACCGATATGCTCAATGGTTACGGGTTGAAGAGAAAAATCCGGGTGATAACGGCCACAAAAATTTTTACTGCGTTCGACATCATTAAGGCGCTTTGTATAGGGGCGGATATTTGCAATACAGCCCGGGGCATGATGCTCGCTCTGGGTTGCATCCAGGCACTGAGGTGTGACCGGAACACCTGTCCAACCGGAATCACCACTCACAATCCGAGGCGTGTGCGGGGGTTGTCGGTTCAGGATAAGTGGAAGAGAGTAAAAAACTATCAGGAACAGACCCTGGATGATTTTATGGATTTGTTTTCAGCGGCCGGCTGTACACAACTGGAACAGTTGAACCGCAACCTGATATATAAAAAGGTTGATGACAAAATTTTTTCTTATGCAGAGTTGTATCCTGAGGTAAAGGAGGGAAGCCTGCTGGCAGGGGGGTGATCCGGTCTTTCCTGATGTAGTCCGGACGAAACTTAGTGCAATGCGGTCGAAGCCAGGAACTTTGTCGTAATGTTATATGACATTCATCATGTGGTACAGCAAGTGATAAAATTATTTTTACCCCTTACCCCATGGTAAAAAACACCTGGATCCTGTTAGTTGCCAGTTACCTGGTTTACAGCATTGTCATTAATGTATTAATACATGATAATAATACATCTCCTCTGACAAAAGAAGTACGCCAGGGATGGGATTTGTGGCAGAATAAAAATTGTCAGGCATGCCATCAGTTATACGGACTGGGAGGATACATGGGTCCGGATTTGACCAACGCGGCATCCACTATAGGCAAGGGAACCATTGAGGCATTGCTGAAATCAGGGACTTCCCGAATGCCGGACTTTCATCTGAAACAGGAAGAAATTGACCGCATTTATTCATTCCTGGAATGGGTGGACAAAACCGGAAAAACACGTGTGGATCCGAAGGATGTTCACTGGACCGGAACATATATCATTCGGCAAGATGGATAAAACAGAAAGATCTTATGCCGGTTTTATTTTCCTGTTGTTTATCGCCTCATTGATCTTTGGCATTTTATCGGCGCTTGCTTTCCTGTATCCTTCCTGGTTTAAGGAACACATGCCTTTTCAGCAATTACGGCCCATGCATGTAAGCGCCGTGATGTTCTGGCTTATCAGTGCCGCCTCTTTCAATATTTTCCTCCATAACAAGAGAGAAAGCAGAGTGAATAACAATACCAATGGAATAAGGAATGCCGCAATCCTTTTGTGGGTTATTACCATTATTATTATTTACATCCATTACACACTGAATAAATTCGGAGGGAGGGAATACTGGGAATTCCCCGGTTGGATTTCGATACTTCTGTTACTGAGCTGGTGCGGATTTTGTTATCAATACTACCAGTACTGGAAACACGAAAAAGACAAAAGGCCTCAATATATCATCATGTGGGCGACAGGCATGTTGTTTTTCCTGCTGACCTTCATTGAACAAAACCTGTGGCAGATTTCCTGGTTCAGACAATCTTTTTTACAGGAGATGACCGTGCAATGGAAAGCAAACGGCAGCATGGTGGGCGCCTGGAATCAGATGATATATGGATTGTCGTTTTTCCTGATGGTGAAAATCAGCGGGAATAAAAAAATGGCCTATGATTCAAAGGCCATTGTGTTTTACTTTCTCGGTTTTACAAATTTACTGTTTAACTGGGGGCATCACATCTATAACCTGCCCATCTACAACTGGATCCGCCACGTTTCCTATATCATCAGTATGACCGAATGGGTACTGCTGATTAACATCATTCAAAATTTCCGGAAAACCCTGGAGGAAACCAGAAAATACCGGCACCTGATTACCTACCGGTTTATTGTCGCCTCTGAATTCTGGGTTTTTCTGAATTTGTTATTGGCTCTGTTTATGAGCATTCCATCGGTAAACCGTTATACCCACGGTACACATATTACTGTAGCGCATGCCATGGGAACTACCATAGGAATCAATACCATGATTTTATTGGCCTCCTTTGCGGATCTTTTCGGACTGGAAAATCTCAAAGCGCAGGAAAAACGGACCGTCAGCAGGGGATTCTATATTATTCAGGCCAGCCTTCTGGTGTTCTGGTTTAGCCTGATAGCGGCGGGAATCTTTGAAGGATATCAGGAAACGTATCTGGGCCATAAAACGTATGCGTCGGTTATTCCGCCGGTGATGACGTGTATGAAACTTGTGCTGATTTCCGGGGTTGGCCTCTTGGCTGGCTTTATCATGATGCTTGGCTATTTCCTCAGAGGTATCCGTCATGAATACAAACCGGTTACCGGAACATAATAATCTCTGTATGCCAGTTCGAAGGGATTCGTGGATGCGACCATGGTATTCCTGATTCTGCTTTTGCAAAGGATGTCTGAAGCCGGAATTTGTGAAGGATAAGAAAATAAATATATTTACGTCAAATCACATCTCCATGAAAAAATGTACGCTGCTGTTGATTTGTATTATGATCCAACAACACCTGATATCCCAGATTCCATCCTATACGGTTGACACCAATTTTACTGCACTGGTTTTTGAAGGAGGACAAAGTGAACTTCAGTTTGCCGATATTAACCAGGATGGAAATCCGGATCTTCTAACCGTGGGCGACCATGGCAGCCCCTATATCAACACCAACCAGCATGGCATCAGTGTCTATTTTGGTAATGGAACCACTTCAGGCTGGACGCTGTCCCAGAACGGTGACTTCGGATATGGCGGCATTGCAGTTGGAGATGTCAATAACGACGGATTCATGGATGTCGGATACGGCATTCATCATAATTATTCACTAACCGATTTTGGTGATCAGTTGATTGAAGTTGCCCTGGGTGACGGTACCGGCCTCAATTGGATACCCTGTGACGATTCACTGGGAACCGCCGGTGAGACGTACGGTATGTTTGGGACAGATTTTGGCGATGTGGACAATGACGGGCTGCTGGATATTCTTTCGGGCTCATTTGGATGCTGCGCCGGTACACACGTGTATTTGAACAGGGGAAACGGAGTGTGGCATCATTCATTTGGATACGTGAACGGGAACACTGAACACTATGTGCAATTCGGAGACCTGAATCATGACGGGAACCTTGATTTTGTCTGTTGCCATCAGTACGGTGCAGCATATTTTGGTGACGGGACTGGAAATTTTTTGGTGCAACCGGTTGGCCTTCCTTATTTGGGAACCCTGGGGTATTACGATATTTCCCTGGATGACATTGATAATGACGGAGACGATGATTTCGGATTTATTCACAACAACAGTGTACCGTACGTGTATAAGTGGAATAGCATTACGAACCGGTGGGACAGCAGTTCTACCGGATTGAGCTCCAGCGGTCCGACAGCATCTGCCATGAAGCTTGCCGATTTAAACGGGGATGGATATTCAGATGCCGTAGTAGCCGTTACCGGAAGTATTGAAATATATCTTGGCAATGGCGGATCCCTATGGAATCATGTACTTAGTATTCCAATTCCAAATATGACCTTTTGCCAGGACATTGCCATAGCCGACATTGACCATAACGGTTTTCCTGAAATCGCATTTCTTTCCGAATACAACAACGGTCTTTTTTCTACCATTAATAAATTGAAAATACTCGTTAACACATACGTACCCAATAAACCTGAAATTAACCAGACGTTTCCATCAGGAAACGAATGCCTGCCGGCAAGTGCTGTCCGAAATATCACCTGGACCAGCGGTGTGCCAGCCGGGAACAGTTCCTCGGTAAACATTGCATTTTCATCAACGGGCCCGGCGGGTCCATGGATAACAGTTGCAGCAGCAGCTCCCGATAACGGAAATTACCAATGGACCGTACCCCTGGGTATCACTTCTTACCAGTGCCATATCCGGCTGATATTAACAGACAGTACAGCACAGTTAACCGATACAGCCTTTAACAGCAATCCATTCCAGGTCGGCGTGTGTGATCCGGTTCTTTCAATACATGCAGTCAGACCGGATGCGGAATATGTTGTTTATCCCAATCCCTTTAAAGATGCGCTTACCATTAATACCGGAATTCCGCTGTCACGGATTGAAATTTTCAATCCCCTGGGATGTTTGACGTATTCTGAAAAGGCGGATGCACCGGCAAAAACTTCCTATACGATTCATCCGGACCTGGAAATGCAGGGAATTTATTTTATAAAACTTTTATCGGTAAATGGATCGGTGAAAACCATTAAACTCATTCATCAATAGATTGTAAATGACGGAACACCGGATGCAACATGATCTGCCCAACCTGTTGTCATCACTGGCATGTAAAAAACACCTCCGGTACGCATCGTAATAATCTGACAGGCACTATGCATTGGTGAAGACACGAAGTAGAAGTCGGAGAAAGCGATAAAAAAATCATTTCAATTACAAGCATCATGTGGACGAAGAATTTCTGCAGACGTATTCAGTAAGGTCATAAACGGGAAAATAGCGTTGGCCATTCCTTGTTCCGGGCACCCGGAGAAATGACAATAAACACCTTGTTAATGGCCTTTTTATGACGCATCTCAGGTTTTATTTCATTAAAAAGTATGTTTTCATATTTTTTACCCATAGCCGGATTTTTAAAATTGTTTATCAAAAAACCGGTAATTCCCATGAAAAAACTGCTACTCAGTCTAAGTATAATTGGAATATGTGTTTTGACATCTTTTATATCAAATGCACAGTGTACCACAACCGATGCAACGGGTTGTGTTTGTGGCAACGGAAGCGGCGATTGCGATCTGTTGCCGGATATTACCATTTCGTGGATGGGCTTATCCAGTTATCTTGGAGGGCCAACGGAATTTTCCCAATCCGGGAATGGTTCAGACGACGGCAAACTGAAAGTATCCGGTTCAACTCCCAATATTGGTTTAGGTCCGTTCAACATATTCAGTACGGGAGTCTTTATTTGCGGTCAGGATACTTTTACAAGTTATCCGGGGACCTGTGCGGATGGTTCAAGTCCCAAACAGTTGATCCGTCAGCGGATCTATCATAAGTCTGGGAACAACATGACAAACTGGGAGAGAGATGCCGCAGCCGGCACCTATGATCCGGGCAACCCCACCATTCATATTGATGACTGGGGGATTTTTACGCTGAGGCTGCAGAATCCCAATATTCTGGATCCGCGCAGGTGGACGATTGTGGCTACCGGGCACAAGCAGTCGTTCTGTATTATGGATTACGGCAGTTGCAGTACGTATAACGGTCAATGCCGTGATACCAATATGGTATATAATCAGGGGACGGCACTTACCGACAGCGACTTTCCAAATTTCGGACTGGGTGGTGGCTCATACGGCTGTTCAAACATCCAGCAGGGAATTTCTTCAGGTTATACGGACATTTACAGTGAAAACCTGGGGCAGATGTATCTCCGCATTCCTCCCGGCACCTGCAACGGTGATTACTGGGTCGTTTATGAAATTGACCCGCATAATAATTTCCTTGAATCCAATGAACTCAATAATTATACGGCAGTGCCTATTACGTTAACCCTGCAGGATGCACCGGGAAATCCGACTGCGTCAATTGCTGCGGAAAGTTATCCGATCCTTTGCGGATCGGATTCTCTGACACTGACAGCAACACCGGGATATTCTTATTTGTGGTCAACCGGAGATACGACGCAAACGCTGAGGACTGTGGCAGGTATGTATTCGGTTACCGTCAACGGCCCCTGCGGGACAGCCACATCGCCCCAGTTTGAAGTGATATCAAATCCTATTCCTGCGGCGCCTGTCATTACTTCCTCTGCAGATACCATTTGTACGGGGGGGACAGCCCTGTTGCAGGCTACAGGCAACAGTATTGTATGGAGGGATTCTGCAGGTGTTGAGGTAGGTACCGGAAACCTCTTCACCACGCCGGCCCTTACCAGTTCCACTACCTATACAGCCGAGGACATTGCTTCGGCTAATGGTGTCAGTTTAAACGGCGGCAAGCCGGACAATTCGGGTGGCGGAGGCTACTATACCGCTTCCCAGGGCTTGTACTTTAATGTTGAAAAGCCCCTGATTCTGAAATCGGTTATGGTGTATGCCAACACTGCAGGCGACAGGGGCATACAGGTATTGAATTCAGCAGGAATGCTGGTTCAAAGCGGCGTGTATTATTTGCCGGCAGGACAGTCGCGGGTGAATCTTAATTTTGAACTGGCGCCTGCAAACGATTATCAGATCACGGTGTCGGGCAATCCGGATTTGTACCGGAACAATGCGGGTGTAACATATCCCTATGAGATACAGGATACACTGTCTATTACCGGTTCCACTGCCGGTGCAAGTTATTACTACTTTTTCTATGACTGGGAAGTAGAGGTCAACGGCAGTGTATGTGTCAGCCCACAGACCGCCCGGCATATTGAGGTTGTAACCTGTACGGGAATCAGTCCATTTGCCAGCAACTATAAATTTTCCGTGTATCCGAATCCCGCCACCGATGAAATCACCGTGTCTGCAGATCTTGGCAGTCCTCAAAAATCCCTGCTCAGCATTACCGATGCCACAGGCAGGGAGCTGACCCGATACACCCTTAATATTCCGGGTACAGGATTCCGGAAAAACATTCGTGTTGCGGATTTTGCCAAAGGCATTTACTGGATTATTCTCAGGACGGGTGACCAGGAGTATCACCGGAGGATTATTGTAAGGTAAGTTTAAACATTTAAGGATGCTGTAATTATTTATTGGGAATGAAACGGGGGAAGAAAAATTACGGCCGGAGGAGGGCGATTGTACTTGCCAGCATTTACCTGTTGATCGGTATTCATATTGCGCACTGGAAGCTGCATGGCAGCACCCTGGCTCCGCTTGAATTAAATGAAGTACTGTACACCATTCATCTGGGGATTATCACGGCGGGGTTTTTATTTATGGTGGCGGTTATTTTCGGCACCCTGATTTTTGGAAGATTTTTTTGTTCCTGGGGTTGTCATATTCTTGCCCTTGAAGATCTGAGTGCATCCCTGCTGAGCCGGTTCAACATCCGTCCCAAGCCCATCCGGTCAAGGCTGCTGAAGTTCACATCCATTGCAGCCATGGCATATCTCTTCATCTGGCCGCAGGTAGAGCGGTTCATTTATCAAAAACCGTTTCCCCAACTGAAGGTGCTTTCCGACAAAGAAGGCTGGGCATCGTTTATCACCACAGATCTTTGGCGCAACCTGCCGGGAATCGGAATCACACTGATTACCTTTTTCGTATGCGGCTTTCTGATCATTTACCTGTTGGGGAGCCGGAGTTTCTGCAGATTGATTTGTCCGTACGGTGTGTTGTTTTCCCTGTCGGACCGTTTTGCTCCCGGCAAGATAAAATTGACCGGAAGTTGTGATTCATGCGGAAAATGTACGGCGAGTTGTACCTCGAATATTGAAGTACATAAAGAATTGAATCAATACGGTTTTGTGACCGATCCGCAGTGCCTGAAGGATCTGGATTGTATTGAGGCGTGCCCGAAAGATGCCATCTCATTTGGGTTTACCAAACCTACCATAACAGGTATATTCAGTAAGAAATTCAAAAAGAAGGCATCCTATGACTTCTCCTGGACAGAAGACATCATACTTGCTGTTCTTACCATTATGTTGTTTCTGATTTTCCGCGGACTGTATGGACAGGTTCCGTTCCTGCTTTCCATTACCCTTGCCATTTGCATTGCATATATGTTTCTGGTGATGTCACGGCTTACAAGTACGGAATTTGTCAGGATCTCAAATTTTGTTTTCAAAAGAGGAAACAGGCTTACCACGCACGGAAAGATTTTCATTGCCCTGACGGTCTTTGCCGCCCTGGTTGTGGTTCACAGTGCATACATTCAATACCATTCCTTTTCAGGGAACCGGGATTACAATCATTATATTGACCTGATCAGCCATCATGCGGGGCAGGGGAGTATTCCGGATGCAACGGCCGGGCAGTACAGGATCAGCGCACAGGCTCATCTGTTAAAGGCATCGGAAGCGGGGTTTATGGTTTCTCCCAAAATCAATCGTGAACTTGCCTACATATATCAACAACAGGGCGAATTCCCGAAAGCAGAAGCATTATTGCGTAAGACTATTGAGGGTTCACGCGACAACGATGAAATACGACTGCAATTGGCACGTGTACAGATTCAGTCCGGAAACACGGCTGGGGCAGTGGGAGAATTGAATGCCATCATTCATGGCAGGAGGGGACATTTAACGGAATCGGAGAAACAATCCTCAGGAGAGGCAGGAATGCTGCTTGCACAACTGCAGGAGAAAACAGGGAATTACAGTTCTGCGCTGGAAAATTATACCATGGCGATCCGGATGAACGAAAAAAACAGTGCTGCCTTGCTGGGTGCAGGGACCATTTATTTCAAAATGAAAAAATTTCCTGAAGCCGAACAATGCCTGCTTGCCTGTTCAAGGCTTGAGCCCAATTCCGCTGTTGTACAGAACAACCTTGCGGCGCTTTATATTCAGTCCGGACGATTGGATGAAGCCATACAACATCTTAAAAAACTGAAGACCCTTCAACCGGGCAATCCTGCGACGTACTATAATCTCGGCATACTTCAATACAGGAAAGGGTTGTTTGGGGAATCTGTTGAGAATTTTGATAAAGCCCTCCGTCTTGACCCGGGCAATATCAATACCCGGAAGGCACTTGATGCGGTCAATCGTCATATTTCCGTACATTCGGAGGCGACTGCGTTACTGGATAAGGTCCCGGGGTAATACACCATACCTCCTAACGTTTTACATGGATGAAAAAAATGTATTCCATAATAGTGATTATTGTATATTCCGTACTTGTCCATAGCCCTCTGCAAGGGCAGGAACCCTGGGTTGTTCCGGCATGGGCAGACACATTAAAGAATCCGGTGGTGCCCGGCCCGAAGGCTCTCGCGGAGGGTAAGAAAATCTATGAGTCTATTTGCTGGACCTGTCACGGCATGACCGGAAAAGGCGATGGTCCTGCAGCAGCCAGGCTCAATCCGCCTCCCGCAGACCATAGCAGCGCAAAAACACAAAGTGAGTCGGACGGATCCCTGTACTGGAAAATTACCAGAGGACGGGGAAATATGCAACCGTTTGAAAAATCACTCACAAGGGATCAGCGGTGGAAACTTGTATATTACATCCGCTCACTGGGTAAAACCCAAACCGGGTTAAAATAATAAATGACAGTATTATGAAATCCATACGACTCATTCTGTGTATCCTTCTATTGATGACCTGTCTTCCTCCATACGGATTTTCACAGGAAGAAAATCCAGGGCAACAGGACTATGCAGAAAATGTATTCCGCGGAACCTTTCTGTTAAACTCCCCCACAACGGAAATGATTCCTCCCCATTCGTTTAATTTTATGATCCGGCACCGGTTCGGCGAGATTGGCCCTGATAATTCCATTAGCAAACAGTTTCTTGGCCTTGATTTGATTGCCAACATCCGGTTTTCATTCGGATTTCCCATTGGGAAACATATTAATTTTGATGTCGGACGTTCAAAATTCGGGAAAACATACGATGGTTCAGTGAAGGCACAACTTTACCGGCAGGTGAGAAACGGATTTCCGGTTTCTTTATCAGTTTGTGCAGCCATGGACTATATGTCGGATGCTTTTCCCGGAGTACAGTCCAATGCCTTTTTCGAAGACCTCACCACCAGTTTTCATTACAAGGAAAGTCACCGGTTCAGTTATAAATACCAGGCGCTTGTTTCCAGACAATTTTCTGATAAGTTATCCCTGTTGCTCACACCAACCTATGTATATAAAAACCTGGCACCTGTTGACAGGGAAAACGGTACCATCCTGCTGACGGCAGGACTGAGTTATAAAACCGGGCTGGAAAGTTCGTTTATCTTTGAGGGAAGCTATTTGTTCAACAACCAGGCCGACAATGATTTGTTTCCATTATCCGTTGGATGGGAATGGGGCACTACGGGTCATATATTCCAGATCATTGTGGCGACCACCAATCAGTTGTCGCCTGCCGAAATGGAAATTGCCGAACCCTCGGCGTACAATAAGGGAAAGGTTTATCTTGGTTTTAATTTAAGTCGCAGTTTCTGGTCAAAAAAATTCAAAGAATCACATTAATACAAGTTCCTGATAAATGAAAACAAAGTTATTAATCCTGATATCCGTAATCCTGGTTCTCATTATTGTTTCCTGTGAGAAGGACTCGGGGCCATACATTATCACCAAACCCGTTGATACTACTCATATCGTCAGTTTCTCCAATGAGATTCAGCCTATTTTCAACGACCGTTGCATTGTGTGCCACAATCAAAATCATCCTTTTCTGGACCTGAGACCCGGTTATTCGTACGATCAGTTATTATACACCGGAGCCAATGCGCCTTATGTGGACATCAACAATCCAGAGCAAAGTATTCTTTACGAGCACATCATGGGCGTGAACGCCTCCATAATGCCACCCAACAATCCGCCACTGACCGATGATCAGAAGAATCTGATTCTGTTGTGGATCATTCAAAAGGCCCAGAACAACTGACAGGGTGGGGTGGTCAGTAACTCATTTTTAGAGTAACATTCCGGTAAAAAAGCTTAAAAAGGCACAAAAAACCAGGCAGCTCCTTCTAAAATGATGACATTTGTCATTTTTGAAGTTATGAAAATACACTTTCTTGCTTGTTATGAAACCCCGTATTCCGGAAGATTCTGCAGTTGGAAAAAATTTATTTCATGAATGCAGTACCTGTGAGACACTTTCCTGTTCGATTCTGAAGGAATGTTCGCTGGAATGTATTAATGCCATTTCAGATGAAAAGAAATGCAGCATTTATAAAAAAGGAGACAGGATATTGATGGAGGGGATCCGTTCCAACGGTGTGTACCTGATCCGGAGCGGACGGGTGAAAATTTATAAAGCAGACAGCGATGGTGAGGATTTCATTATTCGTCTGGCAGGGCAGGGGGAAGTTTT
>JADZBN010000129.1 GCA_020852075.1 Bacteroidia bacterium | reverse complement strand
TTCGAGCCGGGTACAACCCAGTCATAGTCAGTCGCGGCAGCCAATCCGTTGCCCGTAAGGGTAACAGGCTGGTTTACACAAACGGGATTCGGTGAAATGGTAAATCCCGGGTTGTTGCGCGGAGTGACATTTACCGTACTTGTACCGGAAAAGGTGGTGCCACAGGCATCGGTAACGGTAACCGTATAGGTGGTGTTCGTAACAGGACTGACTGAAATGGTATCATTGTTGGGGCCGGCGGGAGACCAGGCGAAAGTATAGGGACCGACTCCATACTGAGGCTGTGCAACCACCGTAATGCTGCTTCCTTCACAGATCTGCTGTACCGGGCTGGTATAATTCAGTTCCAGATCGTGTCCTTCAACAACCATGATCCAGGGCTGGGATGCCCTTACACAGGCCGCACCGCATGTGTTGCTCATGTCATGGTTGCACCGGAAAAAGTGAAGTGTAAAGTCCATGTTGAAACTGGCGCACTGCGGTGCCGGAAGGCAGGTACCAAATTCGGGCAACAGGGTCAGATTGACAATACCACAGTTGAAATTAGTAACAGGAAATGCGCAGGTTATCACTCCGGGTGCAGCAGCCGGATAATGACAGGACAGGTATTCGATGCTGAATCCTCCGTCTTCGGCAAAACAGGCGCCGCCCGCGAAGTATTCAAAGGAGGAATAAACATTCGTTATCGTGGTATTGGCAGGCGTCGGTACCGAAACAAAATAATCACAACTGTTTGTCCAGCAAACTGCACCATACTTCGTACCCGCAATTCCTGCAATAGGAATAAAATTCTGTGTGGTAATGACAGGATCAATGATCACGGGATATTGCGTGCCCGGATCATTCAGAAAAGAGACCGGTGTGAAGACATCCAGCCTGTTATTTTCCAGTGAACTGCCCAGTGAAACCTGTTCCGGGTGATCCCCACCGGAGAAGGCATAGCTTTTCTCAACGGTGAAATACGGTTGCCGTTGTCCATTGAGAATGTAAATATCCGAATGGCTGCCATAAGCGGACGTAGCGGCATCCTGCTCCACAGTAAAACCGGCAGGAATGTTTAATTGCTGCCTCATGACGAGATACCCTCCGGCCAGGTTCAGCCGGTGGTGCAGGACAAAACTTGTTTCCAGTTCGCCCTGCTTCAGGGCAAATACGGCATCAATCCCTGAATAAAAATTCCTGACATAAATCCCGTCATCCCCTGCCGTATAATCCGACCAGTCTGCAACACCCAGGGAGGTTTCAATTCCCTGAAAATCCCTGTGTAGTAATTCCAGATTCATATTAAAATACAGGGCCTCCCCTTTCACGGTTGCAGACATCATCCGGCGGTTCATGTCTATATAAAATGGCGTGGGTTGATGCACCGCACTGAACTCTCCCTTGCCTGAAGAGGGACTGAGCCGGTAGTTGATCTCTCGCCACCATCCGCTGCTGTCCTTGTAGTTGATGGCTCCGTACGATTTTTGCTGAAAATAATGTTTGCCATTTGTTCCATTCTCAACAAAGTATCTCGATTCCGCATCCCGTCTGTCTGTCAGTTCGGTGCAATTGATACAGGGCGGACCGTTGAAGGGCATCAGCCCAGCATCCGGATTTTTTCTGTATTCGGGTTTGATACGATCCGTTTCTGCAGCAGGGGATTTGGTTCTTTGGGTAAACGTGGAATAGTTCCGGCCTTCAATACGATGCATCTGACCGGATACAAATCCCGGAAGCAGGAGAATACAAAGAAAAAAGCAGCGTATGGCCATGTTGCGGGGCAGGGAATCGTCGGTCAGATGAAGCCCGTGAAGGTCAAAATTACCAAAATTTACCCTGATTTTCAATGTACTACAGGTTGAATACGCGACCTCTTACGAAACTGTATCCAAAGGGTTAAACGGTCTCGATAAAATTCCGTGAATTCATGATACATTCCTGCATAAGAACATCTTCTTCTACGAATGGTACATGCTTGCGGTACGAGGCCACAAATTTTTCAATCACCAGGGAACTCCTGGCAGGCCTGCGAAAATCCAGGGCCTGGGCAGCTGTGAACATCTCAATGGCCAAAATGGTTTGCAGGTTATCACATACCCTGAAAAGTTTGGTGGCCGCATTTGCGCCCATGCTCACATGGTCTTCCTGACCGTTGCTTGAAACAATGGAATCAACACTTGCAGGCGTGCAAAGCTGCTTGTTCTGGCTTAAGATAGAAGCAGCAGTGTATTGCGGAATCATAAAACCCGAGTTCAGTCCGGGATTTGCCACCAAAAATGGCGGTAACCCCCGCTGACCTGAAATGAGTTGATAGGTACGCCTCTCCGAAATACTTCCCAACTCCGCCAGCGCGATGGATAAAAAGTCCATGGCAAGCGCGAGAGGCTGCCCATGAAAATTACCGGCGCTGATAATCTTATCTTCATCCGGGAACAATGTGGGGTTATCGGTAACCGAGTTGATTTCGGTAAGCAGCACCATGGCTGCATAATTGATGGCATCACGCGTGGCACCATGTACCTGTGGAATGCACCGGAAGGAGTAAGGATCCTGTACATGGTCTTTTTTTCTTCTGATCAACTGACTACCCTTAAGAATAGCACGGATATTTTCGGCAACTTCTCCCTGCCCTTTGTGAGGCCTGATTTTTTGTACCAGTTTGTCAAAAGGTTCAGGCCTTCCGTCGAATCCTTCCAGTGAAATGGCGGATACCAGATCAGCCACCGATGCAAGATGGAAACTTTTCAGGATGGCGTGGGTCCCATACGCTGTCATGAACTGGGTACCATTCAACAGAGCAAGCCCCTCTTTGCTCTGAAGTTCAACCGGCTTCCATCCCTTCTTCTTCATCAACACTGAGGAAGACATTATATTTTCTTCAAACAATACTTCTCCTTCTCCGATCAATGGAAGGCAAAGGTGTGCCAGCGGAGCAAGGTCGCCAGAAGCGCCAAGGGAGCCCTGCTGATAAACCACCGGAAGTACATTTTCGTTGAACATGGCAATCAAGCGTTCGATGGTAAGCAGTTGCACTCCCGAATTACCGTACGACAAGCCCTGAATTTTCAGCAGTAGCATGAGTTTTACGATTTCTGCCGGTACAGTGTCTCCGGTTCCGCAGGCATGTGAAAGCATGAGGTTCTTCTGCAGCAATCCCAGGTCTTTTCCCTGAATGCTCCTGTTATACAGCGCACCAAAACCCGTATTAATTCCGTAAATGGCTTCCGCATGCTCCTGAAGTTTGTTGTCGAGGTAGCTTCTTCCCTTCTTTATGGCCGCCTTTGCATCTTCAGCAAGAGCCAGTTTCATATCCTCAGCCAGGATGGTATTGATGGTTTCAAAATCCAGGCCTTCCGGCGAAATCTTGTGTGTACTCATAAAAATATTTTTTTCAAAACGGATCCCTGATCCGGAAGAATTTCCGGTAAAAATAAAACTCAGCGAATTAAATAATCAAAGGGGAAAAATTACTTGTAAATGCGTTATCAACGGTTTCACTTCAATACGTGTAGCAGTTCATCCCAGGCCACATGCGACTGTTCGCCCGATTCCATGTTCTTGAGGGTAAATTGCCCCGTTTTCATCTCCTCCGATCCGATCATCACCATATAGGGTATTTTGCGGCCGTCGGCGTAACCGAACTGCTTTTTCATTTTGGCGGCATCCGGAAAAAGTTCGGCACTGATGCCTTCGTCCCTCAGCCGGTTCACCATCTTCAGTGCAAAGACCGCTTCTTCGTTTCCGAAATTGGCAAACAGCACCCTGGTACTTTCCGTGGTGAAATCCGGAAAACCATTGATCTCATCAAGAATATCGCTGATACGGTCGGCTCCGAAGGAAATGCCCACGCCGCTCACTCCCGGCAATCCGAAAATACCGGTAAGGTCATCGTACCGTCCCCCACCGCAGATACTGCTGGTAAACTGCGAACGCTGATCCGCCACTTTCACTTCTATGATGGCGCCGGTGTAGTAGTTCAGCCCGCGGGCAAGGGTAATATCCAGTTCAATGTTTGCCGGATAAGAATGTTCGTTTGCCTCCGGATGAATCTGATCCAGGATCCCGAAAAGTGTTTCCATCTCCTCCACACCTTTCATTCCAGGAGTAGAATTTTTCAGGACTTCTTTCAACTGTTCGAGTTTGTCTGCGTTGCTCCCGTGCATTCTGATGATGGGCTGCAGGCGGATAATGGCATTTTCCGATACCCCTTTTACTGCCAGTTCCTCATTGACTTTCTCAATACCGATCTTGTCCATCTTGTCAAGGGCGACGGTAATATCCACGATACGTTCCCTTTCTCCAATGACTTCCGATATCCCTGCAAGGATTTTCCGGTTGTTGATATGAATGGAAACACCCAGTCTTAGCCGGAGGAAGACATCCCGTATGATGGACACCAGGTCTGCTTCATTGAAAAGCGAATCGCTGCCGACGATATCCGCATCGCACTGGAAAAACTCACGGTACCGGCCTTTCTGGGGGCGGTCGGCCCGCCATACCGGTTGTATCTGGTAGCGGCGAAAAGGGAATGCAATTTCATTCTGGTGCATGACCACATAACGGGCGAAAGGCACGGTGAGGTCGTAGCGCAGGCCTTTTTCGGTAACGTCCCCCTGTTTCAGGTCATTTTTCCCTTCCCGGATTTTCTCCAGTACAGGACCTGAGTTCAAAATCCTGAACAGCAGTTTGTCTCCTTCTTCCCCGTATTTTCCTTCCAGCATGGAAAGGTTTTCCATTGCCGGTGTTTCGATCTGGTCAAAGCCATATGTCCGGAAGATACTCCTGATGGTATCGAAAATATAATTCCGTTTCAGCATGTCTGCCGGCCCGAAATCGCGGGTACCTTTTGGTATGGAGGGTTTCATCTGGATTTTACAAAAGCCTGGGCAAAATTATCAAAATCTACGGTTTGTACTATTTTAAAATGGAACCGTTATGGGCAGGAGTTCCATCCGCAGAACAGGTCACACATTGGTCACAGCCCGACTTTATTAACGTTGGCGTTGATGGTTTGGCCTTCGTATTCTGAAAGCAATTCCAAGGCGGCATATTTCGGTTTACGTATTGGCGTTGGGCAGGATTTTTAGCACAAAGGTTCAATCAAAGAACAGAAGTCGAATTTTGCACTTCCGTAAATACGAAGCCGTTCAGCATGCTTATTGCCATCCCAATGTTAGCAGTTTGGAGTATTGTTATCAGTTGTTATTTCTGTCATTTTTTACTCGTTTGTAATGCAGTTGCGTCAGGCCTGTGTCAAATGTTTTCACGTTTAAAAGTTCAAGTTGTTGTTCTGGCCTGCTGTCTTTAAAAAGTCTTGTTCCGTTTCCAACTAAAATTGGAATAACTGAAATAATAAACTCATCAATAAGGTTATTATTCAATAGTTCATTTATTACTTCGGCTCCACCGTCACAATAAATGTTTTTCCCATTTTCAGATTTTAGTCGTTGTACCAAATCTGTTAGGTTTCCCGAATAAAAAACAGTTCTGCCAACACTTGCCCTTTCACTTCTTGTGATTACATAAATGTCTCGTTGTCCGTTGTCGTAATGTGAAGAACCTGTTTCTTTAAGTACATAATCATAAGTCCTTCTACCCAGAATAATTGTGTCAATATTTGCCATAAATTCTGCATAGCCGTAATCTTCTCCTTCTTTTTCAACTAATTTCAGAAAACTTAGGTCGTCCTTGGTTTTTGCAATGTAGCCGTCTAAACTTGCCGCGATGAAAAGTGATAATTTTCGCATTTCTTATGCTTGTTTTGACTAGTTGAGTCGTCTTTTAGCCTGACCGCTAACATTTCCTTATATGCATATTCTATTTGCTGACGGAATAAATCAATGCGTTTTGAAAGTTTTCAGTCATCCATGCTTCCATTTTGCTGAATAATTTTTTCAGCATTTGAAATTTCCACTTCTGTTTTTTTGATGTTGTGTTTTTCATTTCCCTTCTACAATTTTTATTTCCGCTTTTATCAACGCATAAAGTTGATGAACGATTTAATTTATTTTGTCATCTTCTTAATCCTTGCGATAATTGTTTATCTTTCATACTCTGAAAGCAATTCGAAGGCAGAATATTTCTTTTCCCTGTATGCTTTTTCTATTTGCTGACGGAACAAATCAATATGTTTGGAAAGTTTTCGGTCATCCATGCTTTCCATTTGCTGAATAAATTTTTCAGCATTTGAAATTGCCTCTTCTATTTTTTGGGATGTTGTGTTTTTCATTTTCCTTCTACTATCTTAATTTCTGATTTTGTCAACCCGTAGAGTTGGTAAACAATTTCGTTTATTCTAGTTTCACAAAAGCCAATCTTGGCTTGCAATTGCGAAATTTGCGCAGTAAGTTTTGTTTCTGCTTTTTCTTGATTGAGTTGAAGGAGCAGGTTCACCAGCTTTTCAATTTCTTGTTTCATCATTTTGTCAGCTTGTCTTGGCATTGGCAAATCTTTAATTTGGGCAATTCTTATTTTTGGAAATATATTTGTTTCAGGTGAAATGAATTGTTTGAAGTAAAAACGAAACATTGACGAATTTATTACACCAAGAATAAATTCAGCCGAAATATTTTTGTCTTCTATTTGTGTATTGTAAATACTTCTCGTTGTGATTGAGTTATAATAATCAATAGTCGCGAAAAACTTATTGCCTGTTTCTCTAATCATAATTTTAGGTGACTTAAATATTTCCTCATCTTTTGAAAATGTTTTGTATGTTTCCTTATCAATATATTTATGGCCTTTAATTGTGTAAACATCAAGATTGCCGCCAGACAAACATCTAATAGTTCCTTTATCAACCAACTTGTCTTTGCCAATTTCCAAACCTCTTTTTATTTTAGAGATTTCACCAAGTTGGATGGTTTTTATTTTTTCAAACAATCTAATGTTTTTGTTTTTGAAAAAATCAGCTTTCGATTTATTTTCCCCTTTTGAAAGTAGAATAACGCAAGTCGGCATTTTGACATTTTTAAAAACATTGTCGCCTTGTTCGACTATTAATACATTTTTGCAAGAAATATTTACAATATTTCTAAGATTTTGGTAGCGGACACCTTTCAAAAACAAACTTGGAACAATAAAACCTAAATCGTTTCCCGTTTTCAAAAGGTTAAGGCTTTGCTCAATAAATATTGAATAAAGGTCAGTGTTTGCTGTAAATTTCTTCATTAAATAATTCTGACTTTTAAAATCCAAAACGATTGGCTGAACATACGGTGGGTTTCCAATCACAACATCAAAGCCCCCTTGTTTAAAAACCTCTGCAAAACCCTTCTGCCAGTTAAAGGGTTTAATTTTTTTATCTTCTCCGAAATCAAGTTGGTTGTCGTAAAAGTCCGTGTCAATTAAACTGTTTCCGCTTTTTATATTTTCATCAAGCGTGGGTAACACGCGTTCGTGGAAAAGCTTCAGCTGCGTTGCAATGCTTGCTTCGGTTTCGCCCTCCATACATTTCAACAACAAACTCAGCTTGGTTACTTCTACTGCATTTACATCAATGTCAACTCCAAAAATGTTGTTGAGCAAAATTCTTTTCTTTTCGGCTGTGGTCAGGTTTCCTTCAGGTGTAAGCGGATTGTTTTTACTTCCTTTTGAAATTTTTCCGTTGCCGGTGTAATAGTTTTTGTGCCAGTCCAACAAATACTGATAAGCACCGATAAGAAAGCTGCCACTGCCGCAGGCGGGGTCAACTATTTTTATTTTGCTGATTTCCTTTGGTGTTTTACCTTCTATGAGTTTACCAACTGTGTTTTTTACAATGTATTCTACCACATATTGCGTTGTGTAATACACGCCTCCCGCTTTACGCACTTCGGGCTTTTCTTCAACCTTTGCAATGTGTCCGGGCGTAATGCGAATTACTTTTCCAAGAAACTGTTCGTATGCACTGCCTAAAATCTCTACGCTCAAAACCGAAAATTCATAAGGGCTTTCAGGATAATACAATTCATTGATGATTGTTTTTACAATCTTGTTTTCAATGACAAGCGATTTACTGATTTTGTCTTTTTTGAAATCAAACAAACCCGAATTGTATTTGTCATCAGCCAGCTCAAACTGCCTGTAAAGATTTTTGTAAAACTCCCCGCTTTTGATGGCATCTTTTAACGTACCGTAAGGTTCAACACTTCTGTCCTCGGCAATTCGCAGGAAAATAATCCGGTCAATGGTTTGCTGAACAGCAAAATTTATTTCGTCCTCGCCGAGTTGCTTGTTGTTGCGGCTGATGGATGTTGCCAGATACGTTCTCCAACTGTCAAGCGATTGTAAAAATTCCTTGTCAACGGTTGCTGTCCCTTTTTTGTACGTGTCGCTCTGAACGAACTTGTCAAAGCTGCCTTTGAGAACTTTCTCTTTGCTGAAAGTGTCCCAGATGAAATCAAACTCATTCAGATAATCGTTGAAGGTGAGATATCTGATTCTTGCAACCGATGCCTTGTCTGCCGGCAATGGTTTTTTGGTACAGTCGTAAATGGCAAACTCTTCAAAGTCGGTGATGATGCTGACAGCAAGTTTCGCACTCCAGCCGTATCGCCTCACCTGATACGCCGGCAGAATTTCACCTTTAACAAACACATTCGGTTTCTTGGCTTCAACAAAAAACAATCGCTTGCCTCCAACTAACCGAAAAGAATAATCGGGCGCTTTGGTCGCCTTGCCAACCTTTACCTTGTCTTCGTGAATGACTTCCCTGTATGCTTCTGAGTAACCGTTCTTGTTATCAATGTCCCAACCCAGCGCTTTGAAGAAGGGGTCAATGAAGTCCCGCCGGGTGAGCGTTTCGTTGTAGTCGGCTTTCTTGTAGCTGTCGTATTGCTCCGAAAACCGTTCTACCAACGATGCAATCTCTTGGTATGCTTCCTCTTTTTGTGTCATAACGAATTACAATCCGGAAAATCATTTGAAAGAGAATCAAAGGTAGATTTTTAAGCAGATAAATTTACCTGAAAATAAAATAAGCCGTTGGTGATCCGGTATCCTGACAAGAGAGACGGTAGGTATCGCCCGTACACCCTTTATTCATAAACGGGAACCCGGACAGGGATGTATCGCAAAACCATGCCGGTGTAAAAAGAAAATCAATGTCTCAGCGCACCAGACTCTTGTACCGGATCCTGTGCGGCTGAACATCACCCAGCCTCTGCTTCTTATTCTCTTCATACTCCGAAAAGTTCCCGTCGAAGAAATACACCTGACTGTCACCTTCAAAAGCGAGGATGTGCGTTGCCAACCTGTCGAGAAACCAGCGGTCGTGCGAAATGATCACCGCACAACCTGCAAAATTTTCAATGGCTTCTTCCAGCGCGCGCAGTGTGTTCACGTCTATATCATTCGTCGGTTCGTCAAGCAGCAACACGTTGGAACCTTCGCGAAGTGCAATCGCCAGGTGTACACGGTTGCGCTCCCCGCCCGATAACACTTCCAGTTTTTTGCCCTGGTCGTTGCCGCTGAAATTGAAACGGCTTACATACGAACGTGAGTTGATCTGCCTGCCGGCAGCAATCATCGTATCGGTCCCTCCTGAAATGATTTCATACACGGTCTTGCCTGCTACCAGGTCGTTGTGCGACTGATCCACATAGGCGGTCTTCACCGTGTCCCCGATTTTAATGGAACCGGTATCCGGTGTTTCCTGTCCCATGATCAGACGGAACAGCGTGGTCTTACCCGCTCCGTTCGGACCAATGACGCCTACGATTCCGGCAGGAGGCAGTGAGAAACTCAGGTTTTCAAAAAGTACTTTATCGCCAAACGACTTGCTCACATTTTCAAAATCAATCACCACGGATCCCAGCCTCGGCCCGGGCGGGATAAAGAGTTCCAGTTTCTCTTCCCGCTCTTTCACATCCTCGCTCACCATTTTATCATACGCTGCAATACGTGCTTTCGATTTGGCGTGGCGCCCCTTGGGTGACAGTCGTACCCACTCCAGTTCCCGCTGCAGGGATTTCTGCCTCTTGCTCTCACTCTTCTCTTCCTGCGCCAGCCTGTTGGATTTCTGTTCCAGCCAGGAGGAATAGTTTCCCTTCCACGGTATGCCGTCCCCGCGGTCGAGTTCCAGGATCCAGCCCGCGACATTGTCCAGGAAATAACGGTCGTGGGTAACGGCAATCACCGTTCCCTTATATTGCTGAAGATGCTGCTCAAGCCAGAGTACTGACTCCGCATCCAGGTGGTTGGTTGGCTCGTCGAGCAGCAGGATGTCCGGCTCCTGGAGGAGCAGCCTGCAAAGGGCAATTCTTCTTCTCTCTCCACCGCTGAGATTCTTCACAGGGGTTTCGGGATCGGGGCATCGAAGGGCATCCATGGCCACTTCGACGGTATTGTCAAGTTCCCAGCCGCCGGAAGCATCTATGGCATCCTGCACCTTTCCCTGTCTTTCGATGAGTTTGTTCATCTCCTCGTCGCTCATCGGTTCGGCAAATTTGTTATTGATCTCTTCGAATTCTTTTAAAAGATCCGCTACGTTCTGTACACCTTCCATCACTACTTCCCTGCAGGTCTTACTTTCATCCAACTGGGGTTCCTGCGGCAGGTATCCCACGGAATAGCCCGGCGAAAAAACCACTTCTCCCTGGAAGGACTTTTCCAGCCCTGCAATAATCTTCATCAGGGTGGATTTTCCGGATCCATTCAAGCCCAGGATGCCGATTTTGGCACCGTAGTAGAAAGACAGGTAGATGTCTTTAAGTACCTGTTTGGAGGGAGGGTAAACCTTACTCACACCGACCATGGAAAAAATAATTTTCTTATCGTCTGCCATTGTATTTTAATTTATCTAACTGATTATCAATTTTTTATGCTGAGAAACAAACCCCTTCCCCGGATTCAGGAATCCGGTTTTTTAGGACTGCGAATTTCGTCAAAATCCCTGAATTATGAACACTTTAATTGTCCATAAATGTGTGGCTTATTATACCCTTTTATGCAACCCCTGAGCGATGATCCGAGTAAGAAAACAGAATAACCCGAAACCAGATGCCCGTCAAAAAAACCGTTCCACTCCTGTTCATTTTTTCCTTTGTATTCCTGGTGACCACAGCACAGCAGGTGACAAAAATGAATTATTCTCTTTTAAAAAAAATGTCAAATACGAGGCTTGCGGACCGGGAAATCGCGGTGTTTGTAAAAGGGGATGTGGAACAAATCAAAAACAATGTGGAGAATCTTGGAGGTGTTTTCAAATACGCTGCAGGAAACATAGCCGCTGTAAGATTGCCCCTCAGTAAAATTCCCCGGCTTGCGTCACTGGGTTCGGTTCAGCGAATCGAATGCAATGACATGAAACTTCAACCCATGAACGACCAGATGGTGATTAAGAATCATATTCTGGAAGTCCAGAATGGCTTCGGACTGCCTCAATCCTATAACGGAGAACACGTAGTGGCCGGTATCATTGATGAGGGAATAGATTTTACACATCCTGACTTCAGGGATGAATTCGGCAGAACCAGAATAAAATACCTGTGGGATCAGACCATTACAAATTTTGATTCGGCTACCCAGGCACATCCATACGGATACGGGAAAGAATATATTGGCAACCAGATTGACACTTCCACCCAACACTTCGACAGCCCGTTCAGCCATGGCTCCCACGTAGCAGGCATTGCTGCAGGTGGAGGACTTGCCGTAAATAATTATAAAGGCGTGGCCCCAAAAGCGGATCTTGTCATTGTGAAGATGAATCTCAATCAGCCCGATAATGATTTTCTTTCTTCGCTGGTGGATGCCGTGAAGTACATTTTCGACAGGGCAGATGATCTCGGGGAACCCGCCGTAATCAATATCAGCCTTGGGACCTATTACGGTTCGCACGATGGCAGGGACATCCAGGCACAGGCCATTGACAATTTGATTACGGCTGAACCCGGAAGAGCCGTTGTATGCAGCGCAGGAAATGCAGGTACCGCACCAATCCACCTGGGATATAACGTAACTCCCGATACCTCCTTCACCTGGATGCAGTTCAGCAGCCTTTCCATGTATATCCAGTTATGGGGAGACACGGCAGACTTTGAAGGTGTAAATTATTCCATCGCAGCCGAAAGAGTGAAACCCGGATACAGTACCCTGGGAAGAATTCCGTTCAGCAATGTGCTTGCACACCCCGGCGTTATCCATTACGACACAATTTACAACGACACGAACAGGATAGCCATTGTGGGAAGTTTTGCCCAATACTGGAATGGGAATTACAGTGTGGAATTAGAAGTATTTCCTGATTCGGTCATGAATATCAACGGACCGGATACTTCACGGTACTTTTATGAACTCCTGACAACGGGTACCGGACGCCTGGATGCCTGGAGTTTCGACATGGTCTTTGACAACCTGCCCGATTCAACGGTTTATCCTGCCATCAGCCGCTATAAAACCCCCGACAGGGACCAGACCATAGTGAGTTCGTTTTCCTGCAGTGACAAAGTCATAACAGTTGGAAGTTATATCAACCGGAATTTCTATACCAATGTCAATTATGCCGTAACAAGAGACACTACCCTGCAACCCGGGGCTCTTTCCACATTCAGCAGCCATGGTCCAACCCGGGACGGAAGAATAAAACCGGATATCACTGCAACGGGTGAATGGCTGTTGTCCTGCGGAACCCAGTCTGAACTGAATATCCTGTCGGCAACGGAGCCCGATAAAGTGGCAGCAGGTAAAAAACACAAGCGCAGCAGCGGCACCTCCATGTCATCGCCTGTAGTTGCCGGCATCGGCGTCCTCTATTTCCAGAAAAATCCCGGAGCTACATGGCAGGACTTCAAAACCGCCCTTCTCAATTGTGCACAAACGGACAACTGGACCGGAACCAGTCTGCCGGATAATGCGTGGGGATACGGCAAAGCGGACGGATACGGTGTCGTGAAGGGCTGCAATGTAGGCATCGGTGAACCCGGTGATTACGACTACATTGATTTCGCAGTGTACCCCAATCCGCTCTCGGCTACATCCGTATTGTATTACGACCTGAATGCAATGGGTGCTTTTAAGAAAGCGGAAATATCTGTTTACAACATCATCGGTAGCCGGATAAAAACACTTCTACTCCAGGACCGTGAAAATACCGTAGCAGTAAAAAAATGGGACCTTGCACCCGGTATATATTTTTGTTCCCTGGTGATAGATGGCAAACCGGTGAAAAGCCTGAAACTGATAGCGGAATGAACCGGAATTGAAAAGCCTGTATTGCCCGTTTCACCATCTCTTTTGTTTCTGTTACATTTGCTCATGTTCTCATGGATGCTGTAATCCATACATTCAAGAATTACCTATCGCTGATTAAGTTCAGCCACACCATTTTTGCGCTGCCTTTTGCTGTAATTGGATTTTTCCTGGGGGTGGTCCAACCCGGCTTTCACCTCGAATGGACATTGTTTCTCAAGGTAATTCTCTGTATGGTATTCGCAAGAACCTCCGCCATGGCATTCAACCGCTGGACGGACAGAAATTTAGATTTAAGAAATCACCGTACCCGTAACAGGGAAATCCCCAGGGGCATTATCAGTTCAGGTGCTGCGTTATTTCTTGTATTGGTCAGTTCCGCGGCATTTGTCATTACCACCTGGACTATAAACCTCTTGTGTTTCTATCTTTCACCGGTGGCCTTATTTGTTATTCTCGCGTACTCATATACAAAAAGATTTACCTGGCTATGTCATTTATTTCTGGGACTGGGACTTTCCCTGGCACCCATTGGTGCATACCTCTCGGTTACAGGACGATTCGACTGGATACCGGTATTCTTCTCCTTTACCGTACTTACCTGGGTAAGCGGGTTTGATATTATTTATGCCCTCCAGGACACTGAATTCGACCGGGAAGAAAAATTATCCAGTATTCCGGTTGCATTCGGAAAAAAACAGGCACTGACCATCTCATCCATCTTACATCTGTTTTCTGTCGGCTTCCTGATAATGGCCGGCATTTTTGCGGGGTTCGGTTGGTTGTACTGGACGGGTGTAATCATTTTTTCTGTCATGATGATTTATCAGCATACGTTAGTGACTCCCAATGACCTGAGCAGGGTAAATATGGCATTCGCTACGACCAATGGATTTGCCAGCCTGCTGTTTGCAACACTCGTGCTGACAGAACTTGCCATGCACTGATACTTTTTTACCTTTTAATTTGAAATTATCTGTTCTTCATCGTACAAATCTGAACACCGATTGGGGAAAAATTCAGGGCCTTGCAACAAGAAGGAAAGATTGGGAATTATTTTGAACCAGATTATTATCGGACGATTCCACGATATTATCACCCGTTAAATCAGAATCAACATAACCAAACAGGAATCCCTGGGAATCATTTTCAACGATGCCGAAATCTGCAGACTCGATCAGCCCGTCCTGATTCACATCGCCGCTGTAAAGTGCAAAACCACCGTTTACACCAGCCTGGTTGCTTCCATAGGCTTTGCCGGCGGATGTTGTAAAATCATACGAAACATTCCCTGAGGAAAAAGCTACCGGTGTTGCACTCCAGGTCTCCAGAGCATTCCTGTGCTGCACCACGATATAGTACGAGTTGCCCGTTACCGATGACGGGAAACTGAAAAAACCGTTGCCTGAAGCATTTATGACCTCTGTTGACGCATACAGGAATGCATGTGCACCTCCCGCATCAGCAAGCCGGACCACCAGAGTATCGCAGGTAGGGGAACCTGCAGGGGTATTCATGGTTGAGGGTCCATTCATGAAGCCTTCAATAAAAACTTTTAAAACCAGGGTTACATTTCCGGAGATGGTAAAATTACCGGCTGAAACTCCCGTTCCGCAAGGTGTAATGACCGATACCGGGCCTGTTGTTGCTCCCGCCGGAACAGTCGCTGTAATCATTGCATCTGAATTTACCGAGAATGCTGCAGAGATGCCATTAAATAAAACGGACGTTGCCCCGGTAAATCCCGTACCGTTTATTGTGATGCTGTTTCCGGTTATCCCGCTGACAGGTGTAAAGCTATTGACGACGGGTGCGGAAATAACATTAAGCACCACCGAATTTGACATGGATGTACATCCTCCGGGATTGGTACCCGGCAGGTGCAGGCTCCAATTGTCAATAGTTCCCACATCCTGCCCTGCCCTGTCATAGACCCTGAGAATCCAGCTTCCGTTTGGATTAAAGTTCCCTCCGCCAATGGCGCCAAAGGAGGTAACCGAAGAACTGATGCAGGAAGTAAAAGTGGACGTTTGCGGGAGATAAGTACCTGTATAGGGCGCTCCGGATGCAGGTATCTGGTTGCTTCCACTGCCGGAAAAAACGGTGTTCGTGAAATTGTCACCACTATTATTCGTATTGCCGGTACGGTTCGTCAGGCCAAGAATATTTCCATCCGGCGCCTCCAGAAACAAGACAAGGTCTCCAACCCAGGTATGAGTTATATTCACGGTGATGGAAATTCCTGAAGCCGGAATCAACTGGGTATATCCGCTTACGGTTACAGAACTTGAAGCACCCGTGCAACTGTTATCAGGAATGGAAATGGAAGTATTATTGGAAAAATCCTGCGGCAGAACGGAAGGCAGCGATGATTCAACGGTATAATTCCCTGCCGTGGATGCAAGGTACGTTGAGTTCGTTTCTCCGGGAATAACCGAACTGTTATGATACCACTGATAATTCACTCCCGGTAGCGGTGAAAAGCTGAGCGTAACCGATCCTCCGGTACAGATGGAAAGCGTACCGGCAGGTGTGACAGATACCGCTGACGGCGCACTGCTCACAGTAACAGCCACCTGGGAATTCCCCCCCTGTCCGCAGGCATTGGTGCCGCTGACGGATATAATCCCCGAAATGGCGGAACCCGAAAATGAAACTGTAATACTGTTCGAATTATTCCCTGAGGAAATGGTCGCTCCGGCAGGAAGACTCCAGTTGTACCCCGTTGCCCCCGGAATAGCCGGAACACTATACACATAGCCGCCACTGCTCTGACAAACATAGGCTGGTCCCGAGATAATGCCGGCAGGATCCGGTAATACATTAACGGTTATTGAAAATACAGGAGAAGAAGGGCCGGTGCCGCAGGAGGAATTCGTACCCGTTACAGTAATGTTTCCACCGGTGGCGGAACCCGAGTAATCCACGGTGATGGTATTCGTATTGGCTCCGGAAGCAATGGTGCATCCTGAAGGCAGGTCCCATTGATAGCCGGTAGCGTTTGCCACTGCGGCAACCGAATAGACGACTCCTGTCTGTCCCTGACAAACTACAGATGTCCCCGTAATGCTGCCCGGTATTCCCGGCCCCGGTCCAATGGTAATATTACTCCCGTTATCAGAACCTGTAACTGCGGGATTACTGCTTACCACCCTGATGCGGTAGCCGCTTCCAGCCGTGGTTCCGGGAGGAATTACACAGGCAATGGTGCCGGTGGTCATGGTTCCTGCAAGGGTTCCTATGGAAACCGGGCTTGAGAACGATCCGGATGAGCCGGATAACTGGGCCGTGAATACATTACCGGAATTGGCAGCAGCATCCGTGTAGAAGGGAACATTCACTGCAGAGCCTGCACAATAGGATGAAGCAGAAACATTCTGGGTTACGATTACGGAAAGAACACCCGATCCGTTTTGAATGGTGAAGTTTACATCAGAAATATCAAAGAATATATTTCCCGCACCTTCTACTTTTATTCTTGCGGAAGGTGAAACCACTCCGGGAACAGTAATGGATTGTGAGCCATCGTTGGGCGTACTTGCCGCAAGCAGGTATGGATAGGTATATCCGCTATCCACCGAAAGCAGAATATTTACGTTGGCACAATTGATTCCATTGGCAGTGGTTCCCGAAACATTCCAGGTCACCGTTTGTGTGGAACCTGCCTGCCAGATCAGGGATGTATTCGGTGAGGTCACGGAAAATGCCGTGCCTGTATTCACCACCGTCAGTACAACATCGGCTGAATTGTTGCCAACCCCACCGCCGTTCAGCCGGTTATCTCTTGCCGTGAATTTAAAATTCATGGTACGGGCATAGGATGGAAGCAGTTCTCCCAGTGTATGCTGATTCCTGACAATATCCTGCATCCTGGGAAATATTCTTGTCGGATTGGACACCGGTGTCCATACACGGAATATCGGAGCATTGCCACTGGGCGCATCCGGTGTTCCGGAAGGTCCGAGATCATATTCCTCCCACAAATACGTCAAAGGATCACCATCAGCATCCGTTCCCGAACCGGTAAGCGCAAATGGTGTAAGATAGGGTATCGTGTAGTTGGAACCCGCATTCACTGCAGGCGGGGTGTTCCCGGTATTCGTGACAACCGGGCAGGTATTCCCGTTTCCGGTGGTTATAAAAGCCTGGATTTCATCATAACTTTTACTGGCGAAAATGGCATCACTGTGCGGTTGAATATCATCGGCACCGCAAATGCCCGCATACCCCATAATGGTAGTACCGCTTCCCGGCTCGTATGCAGCACTGCTGGCACGGTTTCCGTTACAACTGCCGGTAACGCTGTTAAAGGTATGGTTGCCTCCAAACTGATGCCCCATTTCATGGGCCACATAATCAATGTCATAATTATCTCCTATAGGCGCACTGGAACCTGTAACACCCCGCGCCTTGGAACTACCGCAAACTACGCCAAGCCCTGCAACGCCCCCACCGCCGGTACTGAAAACATGCCCAATGTCATAATTGGCAGAGCCAATCACTGAATTTATATTGGTAATATTCTGCGAAAGCATGGTACTCCCGTTTCCATTGGTATAAGGGTCGGTAGATGCATTGGTGTACACAAGCAGGCTGTCGTTTGCAATCAGTACAAGCCGCACGGCCAGTTCCAGTTCATAAACTCCTGACACCCGGTTTACGGATGTAACCATACCGGACATGGCCCCGGCAACAGTACCTCCATAATACGCCGCATATTCTCCTGTGCAGGCAAGAGCAAGCCTGTAAGTTTTCAACTGTGTACCCGAACTGCGCAACAAACCATTGCCAGGATTCAGACTTTGAGTCTGTTGAATGAACTGCCCTTCTGTTTCACAGACAAAATTTCCGTCTGGCCTGGAATACTTTTTGTCGTAGGAGATGTAGTCGGTAAGGTTCCCCAGAGAAAATGGTTCAATAAAATACCAGCCTGAAGACGAAAGTATCATGGCATGGAAACCAAACATGGTAAAATCCAGTTTGCCCACAGCAGCCGGGTCATCAACACCTGCTGCATTGTAGGTTTTTATCATCGGAAATTTCGACGCAAGACCGGGCGCCATCACCTCTGATTCCGAAATCCTGAATCGCTGCATGTTTCCGTCAGGCATAGGTAAAGAAATTATTACCCCGGAGTTTGCTGCAACCGGTGAATTATATGCCGGAACTTTACCGAGAATACTTTTAAAAGCATTAACATCCAGCCGGACCGGCCTGAACACCTCAGGTGTTCTTACCCTGCTGGCGGGTGCAACCAGTGAATTGGCCGGAAGGTTTGACCAGTAATTTGCCATCCGGTCTTCTTTCCCGGTGTCCTTTGAATCAGCAGTTCCGGATGAAGTGAGAAGAATTATTCCGGCAACGAAAATTTTCCGGATCAGGGATAATGTGTAATTTCTGTGAGTCATGGCAGAACTGAATACGCAGTATAGGCAAATACACCCCCTGGGTTGTCACGGGATGCGCTAATTTCAAAGATACAATGGAAAAATATCCTGATAATAAAGTAAAATCAAAATTATTAGGTAAAATTTTAGAGAATTCACGAAATCAAAAAAGTTTATAGGTAAAATGACCGGATTTCTTGGTAAAACCTGATTTATCCTGCCCTCAAACAATACAGGTTTCATGGTTCAACCCCTGTAATGATCAGAGTTTCATAGTTGCACATATCAGGAAATTTTCCACCGCCTTATTCCTTTTCCTCCTTCTCCAATTGTGTAATATCCTGAATCAGTTTATTCACATCTGTGGAATCCGTACCGTCATATACACCGCGGATTCTTTTTTGTGAATCCACCAGTGTAAAAAATTGAGTATGTACAAAATCTTCCGGTCCGCCATTTCCTTCGGACACACTCGACATATAGTCCTGCCTTGCCATCCTGTATATATCCGTTTTCTCGCCGGTAACAAAATGCCACCTGGATGGGTCTGCGTCATGTCTTTCTGCATAGGCCCTGAGAACCGGCACAGAATCCTCCAGCGGTTTTACCGAATGAGAAAGAAACATTACTTCCGGATCGCTTTTAAAGTATTCATATACCCGTTGCATCTGCCCCGACATGACCGGGCATATCCCCTGGCAGGTGGTGTAAAAAAAATCCGAAACATAAATTTTCCCCTCAAAGTCTTTCTGGCTGATTCTCTTTCCCGTCTGATCGGTAAAACTGAAATCACTGATCCGGTGGGGCTGTCCGTCTGCAGTCATAGGCCCGTACACAGGAAGCGGTTTGTCGTTATTGCCAGAGGGCTTCATATAATAATACGCATAAAAAATAAAACCAAATGCCGCAATTCCAACCAAAAGATATCGTACAAAAATTGATTTAAACATTATTTCTTTCCTTCCATACCTTGCATTTTAAGGAATGAATTTTTGCATACGTTGCTGCAGAATCCGAAAATCCTGCCATCTACTCTAACCGTATCGTAAATCCCTCCTGAAAGACTCATGCCGCAAATAGTATCGTTTGCAGACGCAAGTAAACTCCTGTCAATATCCAAACGGTTACCCGCGGCCCTCATTTTTTCTACCGGCATATCACAATGCTCAGGCCTTTCCGGATGATGGCAGGACAGCATAGCCGATAAAAGTAAAATTCTGAATACCAAAATTATACTTCTCCTCAAGCCCGGTTCAGGGACAGATTGCATGATGAACCTTGGATTTATCTGGAAAAAGCAACCGGAATATAATACATAAACCGCGTTGCAAAGGTAGGTAAAATCCATTCTTTGGCCCCGGTGCTTGGTTGTATAAAATTTTTAAAATGTTCAAATTGTCTCAAATTCTGTCATGGAATTCATACTATAAAATCACGAAAATCGTATTTTTGTACGAATCAGGCCGGCACACGATGTGCGGATGTTTATGAAAGAGGCAAAAGAAAAGGAAGAAAGTAATTCCCTGAGCTTTGAAGATTTCCGAAAAGAGGTTCTCGCCGACTACCGCCTGGCCAATGAAAGCCGGCAGGCCAGCCTTTTAGGCAGAAAAGAAGTCCTCACGGGTAAAGCGAAATTCGGCATTTTCGGGGATGGGAAAGAAATCGCCCAGATCGCTATGGCAAAGCAGTTCCGCCCGGGGGATTTTCGTGCGGGCTATTACCGCGATCAAACCTTTATGTTTGCCACCGGTGAATCTGATATAAAAAAGTTTTTTGCCCAGTTGTATGCACATCCTGATGTGAATGCGGAACCTTCCTCCGCCGGCCGGTCTATGAACGGACATTTTTCAACACGAAGCCTGAATCCCGATGGATCCTGGATGGACCTGATGCAAATCAAAAATTCGTCTTCCGACATTTCTCCAACTGCCGGGCAGATGCCCAGACTGCTGGGACTTGCATGGGCGTCAAAATTATTCCGGAACAATCCTGCACTGCATTCCATGACTTCCTTTTCGGATCATGGGAATGAGGTGGCATTCGGAACCATTGGGGACGCAAGCACTTCTGAAGGTGTGTTTTATGAAGCCATCAACGCAGCAGGTGTATTACAGGTACCCATGAGCATTTCTGTTTGGGATGATGGTTACGGCATTTCTGTGCCTGCCAGATACCAGACTACAAAACAGAATATTTCTGAAATCCTCCGGGGTTTTGAACGGAATGACAAGGGTGAGGGATTCCTGATTTTCCGGGCAAAGGGTTGGGATTACCCGGCTTTATGCGAAATGTACAGGGCAGGAATCGAAAAATGCAGAACGGAACATGCCCCGGTTCTGTTTCACATTCAGGAAGTAACTCAGCCACAGGGCCATTCCACTTCCGGAAGTCATGAACGGTACAAATCCAAAGAAAGACTGGCATGGGAGGAAGAGTTTGACTGTATCCGGAAAATGCGGGAATGGATGATCGCTTCAGCAATTGCCACCGCGGAAGAATGTGATTCCATCGAATCGGAAGCGAAAAAAACGGTTCATAGCCTCCAGAAAGAAGCATGGAATGATTTCTGTCGTCCTGTACTTGATGAATTGAAACAGGTGACCGGCTTATGTGAGAAACTTGCATCTGTCAGCAGTCAGTCGCCTTTTGTTTTAAAAGCAATATCGGATCTTACATCCATCATAGATCCCTCACGCAAAGACACAATTGCTGCGGTTCAGAAAATCCTGAGAATCACCCGTCATGAATCATCTCCGGAAAGAGACAATTTAATCAGTTGGTCAAGAACCAATGCCGCTTCAAATTTTGAAAGGTATGATACCTTCCTGTACAGCCAGAGTATCGAATCGGCACTTCATGTAAAGCCGGTTCCGGTACGGTATGCAAGCGATGCACCGCTGGTGGACGGCCGTGAAGTGCTTCAGGCAAATTTTGATTCGCTCTTTAGCAGGGATCCGAGAATTGTTGCATTCGGTGAGGATCTCGGAAAAATCGGTGATGTGAATCAGGGATTTGCCGGACTGCAGGCCAAGCATGGTGAAATACGAATTGCAGATACAGGAATCCGGGAAAATACCATCGCCGGACAGGCCATCGGCCTTGCCCTTCGCGGACTCCGACCGATTGCAGAAATCCAGTATCTCGACTACCTGCTGTTTGCCATTCAGACCCTGAGTGATGATCTGTCAACGCTTCATTACAGGACAAAAGGCGGCCAGAAAGCACCCGTAATTATCCGTACACGGGGACACAGACTCGAAGGTATCTGGCACAGCGGCTCTCCCATGGGAATGATCCTCGGGGCGTTGCGCGGAATGTATATTCTGGTACCCAGGAATATGATTCAGGCTGCAGGTTTTTATAACACCATGCTTGCTTCGGATGATCCTGCCTTGATTATCGAATGCCTGAACGGTTACAGGCTGAAAGAAAAGCTTCCGGAAAATCCCGGTGAGTTCAGAGTGCCGATTGGAATACCTGAAATCCTTGAGGAAGGATCCGATCTTACCCTTGTTACATACGGCTCCTGTGTTCGAATTGCTCAGGAGGCATTGATCATGTTACGTGAAATGGGAATTTCTGTTGAATTGATTGATGTACAAACACTCATCCCCTTTGACAGAACAGGAATAATTCGTGAATCTTTGAAAAAGACGAATAAACTGCTGGTAATGGATGAAGATGTTCCGGGAGGTGCAAGCGCCTACATACTTCAACAGGTATTGGAAACCCAGGATGCATTTCAATTTCTTGATGCTGCTCCTAAAACCTTAACCTCCAAAGAACACAGACCAGCGTATGGATCGGATGGTGATTATTTTTCGAAACCAAATCCGGAAGATGTTGTACAATCTGTGTATAATATGATGAATGAATACGATCCTTTGCACTTTCCCCCCTTTAACTAAATTTGTACCCTACTCCCCCCGAAATTTTAACCCTTTATGAATGGAACCAGTATTATGACCGAGAAAGTTACAGAACAGGATTCACCTTACAGGAATCTGGATCAGATGAATGTGTATGAGCTCATTACAGCCATAAATGAAGAAGACAAGACCGTCCCCATTGCCATTGAAAAAATACTCCACCGAATTGAAACAGTGATCATCCTTATAACCGAGAAATTACGGAACGGCGGAAGGCTTTTTTATCTAGGTGCCGGTACCAGCGGGAGACTGGGTATCGTGGATGCGTCCGAACTTCCTCCCACCTATGGCCTTGAATTCGGAAAAGTTATCGGTTTGATTGCTGGCGGGGATGATGCCATCCGGAAAGCTGTTGAATTTGCAGAAGATAATCCTGAACAGGGATGGGAAGAACTTCAGAAATACGGGATTTCCACTACTGATGTCGTACTCGGACTGGCCGCCTCCGGTGCCACCCCCTGGGTGGTTGGCGCCATGCAGAAATGCAAGGAATCGTCCATACTGACCATCGGCCTTACCTGTAATCCCAACACCCCCTTGTCTAAAGCAGTACATTACCCGATTGAAGTGATTGTGGGCCCGGAAATACTATCCGGAAGTACCAGGATGAAAGCAGGGACTGCCCAGAAACTCGTTCTGAATATGATCTCAACCAGTGTGATGATTCAGCTTGGGCGGGTACAAGGCAACAAAATGGTGGACATGCAGCTTACCAACAACAAGCTCATTACCCGTGGAACCAAAATCCTGATGAGAGAACTGAATATTTCCGCCATTGAAGCGGGTGATCTGCTGAACAGGTATGGCAGCGTGAGAAAAGCCCTGGATTCCCGGAGCAATTTATCCTGATTTTTTTCGTTTCATCACCAGGGTATTCTGTAATCTAATTGTATAAATTTGTTATTGACCGGTATCACCTGAACAAGCGGGAATGTCATGCAGGATATTGAACCATATTACAACTGGAGAGAATATTACAATTCATCGGAAGACGAACGTTCTCCCTTTCATGGAATCGTTTACAGTGAGTTTGAATATGCCAATACGGTATATAATTATTATATTCATCCGCAGTGGGACACCTTCGGTTCTTCTACCCTGTACATAAAAATCCTGTTTGCAGATTATGAAAAAGGAATTGCCATCCTTGAATTTATCGGCGAATGGAACGACGCGCTGTATAATGATGTAATGTTCCTGAAAAGAGATGTCATTGAGGCGTTTATTGGCAACCGGATCAATAAATTTATCCTGATTGGAGAAAATGTATTGAATTTCCACGGTTCCGATGATTGTTATTATGAGGAATGGTTTCAGGATGTCGAAGAGGGCTGGATTGCGGCTCTTAATTTCAGACCTCACGTTTCCAGGGAAATGGAACGGTTCAATATTGACTCTTATATTGTGTTCGGGGGAGAATTGGATGATATCAACTGGAGGACTTATCACCCGGCCGACTTATTGAATAAAGTGGAATCCGTTATCAATCACAGGATTTCCAATCCTATGTAAATGCAGTTGGTATTCCATATCCTGAAACTTCTTCTACGGTCAACCCCGGGTTATTTATTTGCTCTCTGCACATTGATACCCGCAACCAATGGCCGGGGTCAGGCAGGCAGGCAGGAATATGAAAACAGCGTCCAGACAGGGAAAGCATCTTTCTACCACAAAGGCCTCCAGGGAAATGAAACAAGCAATGGTGAAACCTATGATATGAATGACTTCACCGCGGCTCACCGGACCCTGCCGTTTAATTCCCTCGTTCACATCCGGAACCTGAAGAATAATAAAAGTGTTATCGTCAGGATAAATGACAGGGGGCCCTTTGTGAAAAGCAGAATCATTGATTTATCAGGGGTTGCAGCCACCAAACTGGGTATGGTGAAATACGGAGTTGCACCCGTAAGCCTTCGTGTCCTTCACTTGCTGGATTATGTTCCGTTAACGGATTCCTCGTTCAGTCCTGGAGAAAACTGGAATTGCTCTGCGGATCACACAGTGCTGAAGGGAATTTCTGTATATGTCTGGAAAACAGAATTCTGGAAGCAGGCTTTTTATATGGCCAGTAATTTAATACTGGAAGAAAAATTCAGGGATGCGGTGGTAAGGGTTATTGGTTCGGGTTCCGGAAGACGATATGCCATCCTTCTTACCAATATAAAAAGCAAAGACAATGCCCTCAGTGAAATTTCAAAACTGAAAGCTGCCGGGTACGTCCATGCAGCAATTTTTCATCCCTGATCTATTTCCCAAAATCATTCTTTAACATCCTCCCCACGTATTGATCAATCGGTAAGGTCAGGTTCTCTGAAGATAATTCCTCCACAGGAATCCGGCGGAAAGCCTGTGCCCCTTCTTCAACATTTCTGAACTGGAATGGCCGGTGGCTCAGCTCAAGAGCCCAGCCGGCCTTTGACTGTATAAGATAATACACCGAAATCACCTGCAATGAAGAGTCAAATGCTGAAGGCACAAAAAAGTCGGTAGTATAATAGTGTCTGACAATTTCTATTTTATGACCTGTCTCTTCCATAAATTCCCGCCGGAGACAATCCTGAAGTCCTTCACCAAATTCAAGCCCGCCACCGGGAAATTTGGTAATAAATCGTTCTTTAAAAAACTCATCACTCACCAATACCCCTTTCACAATATCAATATCAAGCCCGTAAACACGAACTACAAACGGATATCCGCTCATTTGCCTGTCGAATATTTTATAAAGTAAAGGACAATTAATTCATTATGAAAATTAATATCGTACTTTTCGCCAACTACGATGCTTTCAGTTCCGTCAACCCATTCCAGTATTTGTATTGCCGGTGCAGGGCCTGCCGGTTCGACTGCATCAATAGGCCTTTCTTCCAGACAAATTCCTCATGTTCTTATTGATAAAGCGGAATTCCCGAGGGATAAAATATGTGGAGATGCCCTCAGCGGGAAAGCGGTACATGTTCTGCGGAAACTTGACCCTTCCCTGCTCTCTGATCTGAATAATATTACGGATACTTTTCTGCCTTCATTCGGCGTGCGTTTTGTCTCACCCAACGGAAATCATATTGATATTCCCTTTTCATCCGGACACTCCCGGCTGAAAAATGCTCCCGGTTTCATCGTAAAGAGATTTGATTTCGATAATTTCCTTTTCAAAAAAACCGAAAGTGATTATGCATTCCGGATCCACGGAGCAGAAATCATTTCTATACAGCGGAACGGAGAAAATCTTGATATTACGTATCGCCGGAATAACACTGAAAACCACTTAACTGCCGGCCTGCTGATTGCCGCGGACGGCGACCGGTCCGTCTCCGTGCGTTCCCTGTCCGGGAGGAAATTGGACCGGAGTGCATATTGTGCAGGTATCAGAATCTACTATGAAAATGTTTCTGATATGCACCCGGAGAATTTTATTGAACTGATTTTTCTTAAAAAATTTCTTCCCGGATACCTGTGGATATTCCCCTTACCGGGCGGGATGGCAAATGTCGGGGCAGGCATTCTCTCACGGGAAGTTTCCCGCCGTAAACTGAACCTGCGGGAATTACTCGATGATACAATTAAGAATCATCCCTTGCTGAAAAACAGGTTCCGAAATGCCAGGCCAATGGAAGAACCCAAAGGCTGGGGACTTCCCTTGGGATCCTATAAACATAATCTGTCCGGGAATAATTTTTTGCTCACCGGCGATGCCGCTTCCCTCATTGATCCATTTACCGGAGAAGGTATCGGCAATGCCATGCTTAGCGGAATGATTGCAGCAGAAACTGCCGTGAATGCATTTTCCCATAAAAATTTTACCGCAGAGCTTTTGAAAGATTACGATGAAAAAATCTACCAGCTACTCTGGAATGAATTACGGCTTAGCCGCACCCTTCAGAAACTATCCAGCCATGCCTGGCTGTTTAACCTGGTGGTGAACAAAGCCTCAAAAAGCGCAACATTACGGGCAACCATAACTTCCATGTTCGAGGATCTGGATGCCCGAAGCAGGCTGAAGAAGCCGGAGTTTTACCTGAAGATGTTATTGAACCGATGATGAATCCTTTGGGGAATAATACGGCTGAACCGTCAATTACCCTGTTACCTGGAACCTTCCGGTTTATATTCCTTGTTAAGCCCGTCCACAACCGCGGATGTAATGTCCAGCGAATCATTGGCTAACAGAATTCCACCTCCCGGCTGGAATCCCAGGATAAACTGAAAATGCTTGTCCTTATTGTACTTTTTCAGGTATGCTGTAAGCCTGGAATAAAGTTCTTCCGTTGATTTACTTCGCTGGTCATCCAACTGACCCATAAGCTTATCGCTTTTTGACATCAGGTCTGATTGTCGTACACTCAGTTGTTCCTCAGTCGCCATACGTTGCTGATCGGTCATCCCTGCCGCCTTTTCCTGATAGGCTTCCACATCCTTCTGAAACTTTTCCTTTTCCGCCTTCAATTCTGCACGGATTTTTTCATTCTTCGATTTGAGGTCCTGTTGGGTAATTTTCGAAAATTCGTACTTGTCAATAAGACTGTCCGTATTGATAAAAACAATCGCGGGCAGGCTGTTGCCGGAAGGCAAATGCAATACGGGTGCAGCCGGTTCGGATGCATTCCCAGTACCTGATTTTTCCTTAAAATGCAGATAGTACAATATCCCGACCGCGCCCAGGAGGACAATATTGAGTATAAATGAGAAATTTTTCATAAAATTCAAATTGGATCGCAAATATAGCTAAATCAGAAAGAGAACAGGTAGGTTACGGATACAACATTATTTCCGGAAATTGAATGAATATCTTTACTTTACCATTCCAATTCAGACACAAATGAAACGAATTCTTCTTTGGCTTTCATTCCTTTCCCTACTTGCATCCTGCCATAAAAATGATATTGCAGTGATTAATGATCCTGCAAAAAAACCGAATGTCTCACCGGTACCGGCTGGTTTCATTCAGAAAATACTGCTTGAACAATTCACCTCCGCCAACTGCGGCGTGTGCATAGCAGCCGATACTCTACGGGATTACCTGGTTGCAGCCTACCCGGACAGGTTTTATCCTGTGGTATTTCATGTAAACGACATCCTGGCTGACACTACTACCACCAATCCCCTCACCGGTATCAACCGTGTTGATTCATCACTGACTCCCTCGGGGGCCGACCCGTCCGGAATGATCACCCGTCAGGCAGCCGGCCTGGCTGATTTATCCCCTGCCAACTGGTCCTCTCGTACCGCTGCTGTTTACGGCTATATTCCGAATTGCGGCGTGGCCATTGATGCAACCATTAACCGTGGTATCTACCAGGATGTTGAAGTCCATGTCGGCTTTAGTGGCGATATGCCGGGTGATTACAGACTGCATGTGTATCTTATCCGCAGCATAACACAAAGTTCCGATTCTGCATACGACCAGTATAACGATTTCAGTATGTACGGGCCTTCCCCCGACAGCACTTCCTCATTATATAATCTCCCGTATAAGATCAACAGGTATAAACATAAGTATGCAGTGGTCCGTGTAATGACAGAGCATGGAATTGACGGTGATCCTATCCCTGTTTCCCTTGCACATAGCGGAGGTGAATACATCAAAACCTATACACTGAGCGCTTCCCTGGTTGACCCGCAAAACCTCTATGTAATTGCTTTTGTGGATAAATATGCCACTACTGCTGACGGACACCGGATGGAGAACGTTCAAAAGGTTTTGTTAGGTGAAGCCAAAGACTGGAATTAAAGCACCTTCCTGCCCGGTTTAACACCATTTTGTACAGAAATGGAAATTGTCAATCCTGATATCAACGCCTACGCGGAAAAACATTCTGATCCGGAGCCGGATACTCTTGCAAAACTGAACCGGGAAACGCATGCAAATGTATTGATGCCAAGAATGCTTTCAGGTCATCTGCAGGGCCGCATCCTGAGTATGATCAGCAAACTCACCGGGCCCCGGTTTATCCTGGAAATCGGAACCTACACAGGATATTCTGCAATCTGCCTTGCCGAAGGGCTTACACCGGGCGGCAAACTTCATACTATTGACATTAATGACGAACGGGAAGGACTGATTAAAAAATACATACGTATGGCCGGTATGGAAAACAGGATTGAATGCCATACCGGTAATGCCATGGATATTATTCCGCATCTTCCCTCTGATTTCGATCTGGTTTTCATTGATGCGGATAAATCCAATTATTCAAATTATTACAAGCTGGTGTTTAATAAGGTCAGGCCCGGTGGAATTATTCTCGCCGACAATGTTTTATGGAGTGGTAAAATCCTGGATGACAAAAAATCAATGGACAAGGATACCC